>DASSBN010000019.1:0-28146 GCA_035698665.1 Gaiellaceae bacterium | reverse complement strand
CCAAGGCGTTGGGGAAAGATCCGGGTGATCTTTCCTCGGTCGAGAACCCGGAGGCACTCGAGGACATTGCTCGCGCCGTCTGAGTATGAAGGCTCGCCGACTCGCGGCTATCTGGACACGGCGACGTACGGTCTGCCGCCGCGCTCCGCCCTCGCAGCGATCGAAGAGGCGCTCGCGGGCTGGCGCGACCGGGGCTCGTGGATCGACTGGGAAGCGGACGGAGAGAGGTGCCGCGAGCTCTTCGCCCGGATCGTGGGCGCCGCGCCGCGCGACATCGCCTTCGTGGCGGCCGCCTCGGTCGCCGCCGGAATCGTCGCCGCAAGTCTCCCTGCGGAGGAGGGGGCGAACGTCGTCCTCTACGAGCGCGACTTCGACTCCGTGCTCTTCCCCTGGCAGTCGCTGGCCGAGCGAGGCATCGAGCTCCGCAGGCTGCCGCTCGAGCGGCTCGCCGCGGGGATCGACGACCGGACGGCGCTCGTCGCGGTCAGCCTCGTCCAGTCCGCGGACGGGCGCATGCCCGACCTCGAGGCCCTCAAGGCCTCCGGAGCCCGGCTCTTCCTCGACGGCACGCAGGCGGTCGGCGGAACCGCCGTCGACCTCGACGGCGTCGACTACCTCGTCGCGCACTCCTACAAGTGGCTGCTCTCCCCGCGAGGGCTCGCGTTCTTCTACGTGCGACCCGACCGGCTGGACGAGATCACGCCCTGGCTCGCCGGCTGGAAGTCGCGCTCCGACCCCTTCGAGGACTACTACGGCGCGCCGGAGCTCGCGCCCGACGCGCATCGGCTCGACGTCTCCCTCCCGTGGTTCTCCACGAGCGGCGCCCGGGCCAGCCTCGAGCTGATCGCCGGGCTCGGACCGGAGGCCATCGGCGAGCACAACCTGGGCCTCGCGCGCTCGTTCGCCGCCGAGCTCGGCCTCGCCGAGCCGCAATCGCCGATCGTGCGCGTCCAGGTCGAGAACGCAGACGACGCTGTTGAGCGGCTGAAACGGGCCGGCGTCGCGTGCTCGGCCCGCTCGGGATCGATCCGCTTCGCCTTCCACCTCTACAACGACGAAGAGGACGTCGCCCTCGCGCTCGAGGCGCTCCGGCCTGCGGCCGCAGTACGCTCCGAGCCGTGATCCGCTTCCTCTTCCGAACCGCGGTGGCGATCATTGCCACAGGGATCGGGCTCCTCGTTGCGGCGCTCATCCTTGCCGGCCTCGAGATCGACGGGATCGTGACGTTGATAGCGGCGACGTTCATCGTCTGGCTGGCAGCGATCCTGGCGACGTGGATCCTTCCTTTCCTCGGCCTCAAGAAGTTTCTCGGCAACCGGCGCGACTAGTTTTCGTCTCTTAGACACAAACCGCTAGAATTCAGAGCGTGAGACTTGCGCTGGCGCAGATGAACACCGTCGTCGGCGACCTCGAAGGCAACTGCGCGCGCATCGTCGAGCGGCTCCGCGAGGCCCGCGAGGCGGGCGCCGAGCTCGTCCTCTTCCCGGAGCTCGCCGTCACCGGCTACCCACCCGAGGACCTGCTGCTCAGGCCCGGCTTTCTGCGCGCGGCCCAGGAAGGGCTCGAAGCGATCGCAGCCGAGACCAAGGGCATCGCCGCGCTCGTGGGCGCTCCTCATCTCGACCGCGACCTCTTCAACGCCTGCGCCGTCTGCGTCGACGGCGAGGTGAAGGCGATCTACCACAAGCAGTTCCTGCCGAACTACGGCGTCTTCGACGAGGACCGCTACTTCCAGTCGGGGCGGGAGCTCGTTCTCCTGCGCTGCGGCGAGACCCTGATCGGGCCGACTGTCTGCGAGGACATCTGGCAGCCGGGCCCGCCGGCCACCGACCTCGCGCTCGCCGGCGCCCACGTGGTCGCGAACATCTCGGCCTCCCCCTTCCACCTCGGGAAGGGCGCGGAGCGCGAGGACATGCTCGCCACCCGCGCGCGCGACAACTCGTGTTGGATCGCGTTCGTGAACGCCGTCGGGGCTCAGGACGAGCTCATCTTCGACGGGCACAGCCTTGTCCTCGACGAGGAGGGCCAGATCGTGGCCCGCGGGCCGGCCTTCGAAGAGGCGCTCCTCGTTGTCGATGTCGATGCGGCGACCGCGGTCAGCCGCCGGCTTCGCGATGCGCGCCGGCGCGCGCTCGCGCGCGCGCGCCGCGAGCTGCCGAACCCTCCGGTGGTCGAGATTCCCGAGCGAGCTCCGAGCGACACGGTCCAGCCCGAGCTCGCTCCGACGCTGGACGAGCTCGAGCAGATGCGGCGCGCCCTCGAGCTCGGCCTCGGGGACTACGTCGCGAAGAACGGCTTCCACGACGTCGTGCTCGGGATCTCCGGCGGGATCGACTCGGCCCTCACCGCCGCACTCGCCGCCGAGACGCTCGGGCCCGATCGGGTGCATTGCGTCTCGATGCCCTCCCGCTACAGCTCGGAGGAGACCAAGAGCGACGCAAGACGCGTCGCCGAGAGCATCGGCGCCGATTACCTGGAGCTTCCGATCGAGCCCATCGTCGCGTCCGTGAACTCGGCGCTCGCCCCCGTCTTCGAGGGCATGGAAGCGGGCGTGGCCGAAGAGAACATCCAGGCGCGTGTGCGTGGGCTCCTCGTCATGGCGCTCTCCAACAAGTTCGGCTGGCTCGCGCTCGCGACCGGGAACAAGAGCGAGCTCTCGGTCGGCTACGCCACCCTTTATGGAGACATGGCCGGAGGCTTCGCGCTGCTCAAGGACGTTTACAAGACAGACGTCTTCCGGCTCGCGAGGCACTTGAACGAGCGGGCCGGCCGCGAGGTCATCCCCGAGAGCGTGATCGAGCGCGCGCCGAGCGCCGAGCTCCGCCCCGACCAGCGCGACGAGGACTCCCTTCCGCCCTACGAGGAGCTCGACCGTGTGCTCGAGGCCTACGTCGAGCTCGACTCGTCCCGCGAGGAGCTGGCCTCGGACGGCTTCGACCCGGGTGTGGTCGAGCGCGCGGTCGCGCTGATCGACCGCGCCGAGTACAAGCGCCGCCAGGCGCCGCCCGGGGTGAAGCTCCGGCCGAAAGCCTTCGGCCGCGACAGGCGGATCCCGATAACCAACCGCTGGCGGGGTTGAGCCCCGCCAGCGGCAGATTTCTCGCTACGACTTCTTGAAGAAGAAGAAGCCCTCGTCCCCGCCGCCGTTGGCGGGCGGCGGGCAGCACTGACCCGGGAAGACGATCGCGATCCGGCCGAAGCCGGTGATCGCCTGGTCGAACAACGTGTTTTGGTGGGCGCTGACGGTCCCCCTTCTGCCCGTGAGAAGCTGGGCGACGAGCACGTTGTTCGGCTGGCCGTCGAAGCTCGCGAGGAGCTTGTCGAACGTGTCCGGGGTCGGCCCGCAGCCGCCGAAGAAGGGGTTACAGCCCGAGCCTCCGCCGACCGTCACCGTTGCGCCGTTCCTCGCGTGGTTCGGGATCTTGAACTTGAAGTTCACCTTCTGATTCGCCGAGCCGTCGGAGGGCTCGAGAATCGCCCGGAACCGCAGGGTGTCGCCCGGGAAGGCCCTGACCGACCTGACCTTCTCGCAGGTGCGGTGGCACGAGAGGAGCTTCTCGATGTGGTAGTCGCGAACGGTCTCCTCCACGTTGATCGTCGCCTCGGTGTTCGTGATCTCGATCTTCTCCTTCGGGTAGTTCGCGATCGCGAGGAGCTCACCGTAGATCTCGAAGGCCGACTCGAACGAGAGGTCGAACTCCGACGCGTACATGTTCGTCTTGTGGAGCTCCCAGGGAGTCCCGTCCTCGTGCTTGCCCTCGATCGTCCACGTGTAGGAGGCCGAGCCGGCGCCGACCTGGTCGAAGATGGAGTCGATGCCCGAGAAGATGTGCGAGAACGCGAAGTCCGGATACGCCTCCTCGAGCACGACGTCGGTCTCGAAGAAGTCCGTGTTCTCGGTGTCGAGCGACGTGACCACGGTCTTGACCGGGATCGACGGAGGCTGGCCGTCCACCGCGCGGATGCCCGCGAGCCGGTCCTGGTCGAGCGTTCCGACCGGGCTCGAGACGTTGGCGAGCTTGTACGGCCCGAGCGGGTCCGGAACGATCGCGATCGCGTCGGCCGAGCCCGCGCCGAGCTTCGTCTTCCCCGTGAAGAGCATGGGGTGGCCGAAAGCGAGCGCCTGCCCGTCGCACACGTACGTCGTCGTGCCGACCCCGGCTGACGTGAGGCTGCCGTAGGAGAGCGCAGCGGCGAAGTTCCCGCCGGGGACGAGGTCGTCGACGACTCCGGAAAGGCTCCCCGAGGACGAGGCGCCGGGTGTGAGCTTCATCGACGTCTTGTACTTCTTGAAGAACGGCAGCTTCTTCATCTGCCGGTAGCGCTCGGTTGCGACGCCCGAGATGCTGACCGGAACCTTGAGGCGGATGAGACTGCCGCCGACAGTCGGAAGTGCGGCGCCGATCTTGTCCGCGACCCTGCGGACCATCGAGCGCGGAAGCTCGAGCCGCGCGGGGATGCGCGGCGAGACGTCCAGGTCGTTCACGTGCAGCATGTCGAATGCGGGGGTGAGCCCGGCGATGTTCGTCGCGCCGAAGGAGAATCCGTACGCGAGCGCGCCGGCGAGCTTCGGGCCGCTGCCCTCGTCGATGTAGACCGGTGAGCCCGACATCCCCGCCCAGACACCGCCGCCCGCATCCACCGTCGGGCCCGAGATCTCGACGATGATCACGTCCCGTCCGGGGGCGATCAGGTCGGGCATGACGCCGAGCACCTCGGCGTCGAAAGACTGTGGATCCGTGCCGGAGACGACGGTCCACCCCTCTCCGAGGTCCCCTTTGGACACGGACGAGAGCGGCAGGGCGTCTGCACACGGGCCGGGGGCTGCGACCGCCGCTCCGGTCCAGACGAGCCCGGCCGTCGCTGCGGCGACGACGAGTGCTCCGAACATTCTCAGGCGGTTCATGGCAACCCTCTCTGCGGCGGGAACGGGACGAGCATCCAAATACGCCGTGACGGCGCGTGTTCCTAGTAGGCGGAGAGCTCGGCGCGGAGCGCGCGAAACCACCGGAGCCGCTCCTCGTACGGGACCGCCGCGTTCGCCGGGGACGTCGACGGAAGGACGAAGAGGCGCGTGCCGTCGAAACGGCGCGCCTGCAGGCCGTGGTCGGGCCGCTCACGGAAGACGCCCTCGTATGCCCCTTTGCCGACGAAGGCGATGATCTCGGGCCGCAGCTGGGCGGCCAGCCGCTCGAAGCGCTCGAGCGAACCGGCGAAATCGCGGCGGCGTAGATCGCCGCTTCCCTTCGTCGTCCGGTAGGCGGCGTTCGTGAGCCCGTAGCCGAGGTCGAGCATCTTCCACTGCTCTTCCGGAACGAGCAGGCGCGGCGTCAGGTCCGCGTCTGCGAGGAGCCGCCAGAAGTCGTTGCGGGGGTTCGCGAAGTGGGCCGCCGCCGCGGCGGAGCGAAAGCCGGGGTTGATCCCCGAGAAGACGACGCGCAGCCCGGGCGCCAGGACGTCCGGGACCGCCGACTCCGCCACGCCGTTACTCTACGAGCAAGGACAAAGGGAGGAAGAAATGGCGCAGGCCGAGACGGCTGTCAGGACGATCAAGAACTACATCGGCGGAGGCTGGGTCGACGCGGAGGCGAGCGCGAGCCTCGACGTCACGAACCCGGCGAGCGGCGAGACACTGGCGCAGGTGCCCATGTCGAGCCAATCGGACCTCGACCGGGCGGTCGCCGCCGCGCGGCAGGCGTTCCCGGAATGGCGCGCGACGTCGCCGGTCGAGCGCGCCCGCGTCTGCTTCCGGCTGAAGAACGCGCTCGAGGAGCGCCGTGACGATCTCGCCGAGATCGTTTCGCGCGACAACGGCAAGGCGATCAAGGACGCGTCCGGCGAGGTCCGGCGCGGGATCGAGTGCGTCGAGGTCGCGACCGGCATTCCGTCCCTCATGCAGGGCGCCAACCTCGAGGACGTCTCGCGCGGGATCGACTCCGACATGATCCGCCAGCCGATCGGCGTCTTCGCCGCGATCACGCCGTTCAACTTCCCGTTCATGGTGCCGCTCTGGTTCCTCCCGTTCGCGGTCGCCTGCGGGGACACGTTCATCCTCAAGCCGTCCGAGCAGGATCCGCTCGCCTCCGAGCTCCTCTTCGAGCTGCTCGATCAGTGCGAGATCCCGGCGGGGGTCGTGAACCTCGTGAACGGCGGCAAGGACACGGTCAACGCGATCCTCGAGCATCCGGGGATCAACGGCGTCTCCTTCGTCGGCTCGACTCCCGTTGCCCACCACGTCTACGCGACCGCGGCGAAGCACGGCAAGCGTGTGCAGGCCCTCGGCGGCGCGAAGAACCACGTCGTCGTGATGCCTGACGCGGAGATCGAGTCGGCCGTCGACGGCGTCCTCTCTTCCGCCTTCCACGCGGCCGGCCAGCGCTGCCTCGCGAACTCGGTCTGCGTGGCCGTCGGCGACGTCTACGAGCCGCTCCGGAAGCGCCTGGTGGAAAAGGGCGATGCGATGATCGTGGGCGAGGGCATCGATCCCGAGACCGAGGTCGGTCCAGTCATCTCGGCCGCAGCTCGTGAGCGCATCGGCGAGTTCATCGAGCGCGGTCTCGCCGACGGCGGCGAGCTCGTCCTCGACGGGCGCGGCAAGGGCGACGACAACGGCCACTTCCTCGGGCCGACGATCATCGAGACGGCCCCAGGCTCCGAGTGCGCCACGGAGGAGATCTTCGGGCCCGTCCTCACGCTCGTCCGCGCGCGCGACCTCGACCATGCGCTCGAGATCATGAACGCCTCGACGAAGGGGAACGCCGCCTCGATCTTCACCACCTCGGGCGGCGCGATGCGGAAGTTCCGCCACGACGCGCAGGCCGGGATGATCGGCGTCAACATCGGCGTCGCCGCCCCGATGTCCTTCTTCCCGTTCACGGGCTGGAAGGAGTCGTTCTACGGCGACCTGCACGCGCACGGGCGCGACGGCATCGAGTTCTACACCGAGAAGAAGGTCGTGATCACGCGCTGGCCGGACGCGTGACGACGCCCAAGCGGCTCGAATACTCCGTCAGCGAGCGCAGCGGCACACCGGCCCAGGCCGAGCCCGACTGGACCGCGGAGCACCTCCTGCTCTCGGCGCTTGCGCGCTGCAGCCTCTCCAGCCTGGAGTACTACGCCAAGCGGGCAAACGTGACCGTCTCGGGCAGCGCGGAGGCGGACGGCGTGGTCACGCGCCGCGATTCGGACGGGCGCTTCGCCTTCGTCGAGGCGCGCGTCGCGCTGGATGTCGACGTCGAGCCGGCGCTCGAATCCGAAGCGCTCGCGAAGCTCCTCGACTCGGCGGAATGGGGCTGCTTCATCGGCGCCTCGCTGACCGCGAAGCCGACCTACGAGTGGCGCGTGAACGGGGAGTCGATCGCGAGATGAAGGTTCTCGTCCTCGGCGGGACGCTCTTCCTGGGCAGACACCTAGTCGAAGCCGCGCTCGCCCGTGGTGATGAAGTGACTGTCTTCAACCGAGGTCGCACGAATCCCGATCTCTTCCCGGAGGTCGAGCGCCTGCACGGCGACCGCGATGCGGGCGACTTGGGCGCTCTGCGCGGCCGCGAGTGGGACGCGATCGTCGACCCGTCCGCCCGCGTCCCGCGCTGGGTGCGCGACACCGCGCGTCTCGCGGCGGACACGGGCGCGCACTACACGTTCGTCTCGAGCGTCTCGGTCTACCGCGATCTCTCCGCCCCGGGCGTCCGGGAGGAGGCGCCGGTGCACACGCTCGAGGACGAGACCGTCGAGGAGATCGTCGACTCCGAGACATACGGCGCCCTGAAAGCGCTCTGCGAGCGGGCGCTCGAGGAGGAGTTGCCGGGGCGGGGGCTCGCCGTGCGCGCCGGCCTCATCGTCGGCCCGTACGACAACACCGGGCGCTTCACGTACTGGGTGCACCGGATCGCGCGCGGCGGCGACGTTCTGGCCCCCGAGCCTCGCGACCAGCCCGTCCAGTTCGTCCACGCCCGCGACCTCGCGGACTGGATCTTCCTGAGTGCCGAGCGGCGGCTCGCGGGCGTCTTCAACGCCACCGGGCCGGACGCGCTCCTCACGCTCGAAGAGCTCCTCAAGGCCTGCGGTGAGTTGGCCGAGAGTCATGTGACGCTTCGCTGGCTCGACGAGCGCTTCCTCGTCGAGCAGGGCGTCCAGGAATGGAGCGACCTTCCGCTCTGGGTGGCTCCGGGCGTGAAGGAGGAGAATGCAGGCCTCATGTCTGTCGACGTCTCGCGCGCGCTGGCGGAGGGCCTGCGGTTTCGGCCGCTACGCACGACCGTGCACGACACGCTCGCAGCGGCGGAGCCCACGACGGATGCCGGGCTCACGCCCGAGCGGGAGCAGGCGCTCCTCGCGGCATGAGCACCGTTGCCTTCGACGTCGCCGCGGTTCGGGCGCGCTTCTCGGCGCTGCAGCGACCCACCGCGTTCTTCGACGGGCCGGGCGGGACGCAGACGCCGGACTCCGTGATCGAGGCGATCTCCTCGTACCTTCGCGAGGCGAACGCGAACCTCGGCGGCCCCTTCGAGACGAGCCTGCGAAGCGACCAGATCATCGACGCGGCGCACGATGCCGCGGGGCGCTTCCTCGGCGCCTCGCCGTCGGAGGTCGGCTTCGGCCAGAACATGACGACGCTCAACTTCTCCCTGACGCGCGCCTGCGGGCGCGAGCTCTCGGCGGGCGACGAGATCGTCGTCACGAGGCTCGACCACGACGCCAACGTCTCGCCGTGGCTCGAGCTCGCGCATGATCTCGACCTCGTCGTCCGCTTCGCCGACCTGCACGAGGGCGACTGCACGCTCGACTACGCCGACCTCGAGGCGCAGATCTCGGAGCGGACGAGGGTGGTGGCCTTCCCGTGGGCCTCGAACGCCGTCGGCTCGATCACCGACGTCCGCCGGGTCGCCGACCTGGCGCACGAGGTGGGCGCGCTCGCCTGGGTCGACGCCGTGCACTACGCGCCGCACGGGCCCATCGACGTGGCCGCCGCCGGCGCCGACGTCCTCATCTGCTCGCCGTACAAGTTCTTCGGCCCGCACCTCGGGCTCTTCTTCGGGCGGCGGGAGGTGATCGGAGGCTGGCGGCCGTACAAGGTCCGCCCGAGCGCCGACGATCCCGTGAGCCATCGCTTCGAGACCGGCACGCTCGCGCACGAGCTGCTCGCCGGTTGCACGGCGGCGATCGAGTACGTCGAGTCGATCGGCTGGGACGCGATCGTGGCGTGGGAGCGCGAGCTTGGGCAGCGCTTCCTCGACGGATTGCCCGACGCGTACGCCCTGCACGGCATTCCTTCCATGGAAGGGCGCACGCCCACCTTCGCGCTCACGCATCCTTCGCGGACCCCGGAGGAGCTGGCCGACGGGCTCGCGCGCCGCGACATCGCCGCGTGGCCGGGCAACTACTACGCGCTCGAGATCATGGAGCGGCTCGGTCTCGACGACGGTTGCCTCCGCGTCGGGATCGTCCACTACAACACCGTCGAGGAGGTCGACCGGCTCCTCGCGGCCCTCGCGGAGCTCGCCTAGTGCTCCGCCTCTACTGGGCCAAGAACGACGGCATGACCGGCCACGTCTTTCTCGGCCCGCGCGAGCACGACGCGCTCGCCGCCGAGATGGAGGAGCAGGGCATGGGCGGCTGGCTTTCCGCCGATGCGCTCGAGCCGGACGCCCGCATCCCACCGGGCCAGATCGACCTTGCGCTCGCGAAGGCCTCCCCGGAGCCGAAGACGCTCGAGGATGTGAGGCTCTGGGAGGACTGGCTGAGGTTCCTGCAGGGCGCCGCCGAGAACGGCGGCCTCGTCGTCCAGTAGCTAGGAGTACGACTGCCGGGCGGCGTCCCAGCGGGGGTCGTCCCAGCGGATCTTGTCGGGGTTGACCCCGCGGCGCTCGGCCAGCTCGACCGCGAGTATCTGGAAACGGATGATGTCGACGACCGGATGCGTCGTCGGGACGAGGGTCGTCTCGGCGCCGATCTCGCCGAGCGCGTTGACGACATCAGCGGCGCGCTCGGCCGCGCGACCTTCTCCTTCGAGAACGAAAACACGCACCTGCTCGTCGATCGCCGCGAAGTGGCCGTGGAGGATCTGCTCGGTCTCGTGCGCCTCCGCGTGGACATAGGCGCCCTCGCGGAGCTTCAGCACCGCCTCCTGCGCGGTCGGCCAGTCGCGGCCGGCGCCGACGACGACGACGCGCTCCCAGTCCCCCGCCTCGAAGGTATCGGTGAGCATGGAGTCCACCGACTGGCGGAGCCAGCGCACGTCTTCTCCACGAAGGGCGGCAAGCGCGGCGACAGCGCACGTGTAGCTGGCCGTGTGGCAGTAGGACTCCTCGATCTCGGGAGTGACGACGATCACCTCCTCCGCGAGCTCGGCGATCGGCCCTTTTTCGGTGCCGGTGACGAGCCACACCGGCCCGTCGAAGGCCTGCGCCGCCTCGAGGGTCAGCTTCGTCTCGCCCTCATGGCTCACCGCAACCATCAGGTCGGCGTGCGGCGGCGCCAGCACGGCCTCCAGAGCCTGATACGCCTCGCCGCCCGTCTGCGCCGCGTGAAACGAGGTGCCGCAGCCGGTGAAGACCACGTGCCGCTCCCCGAACCGCCGGTCGCCCACGCGCTCCGGCACGCCGCGGAGCCACTCGGGCTGAGCTTGGATCGCCGCGCGTGTGAGCTCTCCGGCCATGGTGAAGCGCGAAGCTACCATGCGCGCATGGAGGGGCACCGCTACGTCTACACGCAGGAGGTCGTATTCCGCGACCTGGACGCGTTCGGCCACGTCAACAACGGCGTCTACCTCACCTATATCGAGAACGCGCGTATCGGCTACGTCCGCGACGTCCTCGGGATCGAGTCGCTCGAAGGCCTGCTCATGATCGTGGCGCGCGCGAAGATCGACTTCCGCTCGCGCGCGAACCTCGGCGATATCCTCGAGATCGGCGCGCGCACGACGCGCGTCGGCACGAAGAGCTTCGACCTCGAGCACGAGATCCGCGCCCAGGACGGGCGCCTCGTCGCGGAGGCGCAAACCACGCTCGTCGCCTTCGACTACGACGCCGATACGACCATGCCGATCCCGCCCGAGTGGCGGGAACGAATCGAAAACTACGAATCAAGGAGCACTGCGGCCACGTGAACGCTTTCGAAAAGACAGTCCTGCCCAACGGCCTCCGGGTCGTGACCGCCCCGATGCCGCAGGCGAAGTCCGTCGCCTGCTTCGTCATGCTCGCGGCGGGCTCCCGCTACGAGACGAAGGAGACGAACGGGATCGCCCACTTCGCCGAGCACATGTTCTTCAAGGGCACCGAGCGAAGGCAGACCGCGAGAGAGATCGCGGGCGAGATCGACTCCATCGGAGGCGAGTTCAACGCCTTCACCGGCAAGGAGTACACGGGCTACTACGTGAAGTGCGCCGCCGAGCACCGCGATGTGGCGCTCGACGTCCTCGTCGACATGCTCCGCCACTCGAAGTTCGACCCCGAGGAGATCGAGCGCGAGAAGGGCGTCATCGTCGAGGAGATGAACATGTACTACGACACCCCGCGCGACTACGTCGACGGGGTCTACGACGAGCTGCTCTACGGCGACCAGCCGCTCGGCTGGGACATCATCGGCCGCAAGGAGACCGTGCGCGCCGCGAAGCGCGAGACGTTCCTCGACTACATCGACCAGTGGTACCGCGCACCGCGCATGGTCGCGGGCGTCGCCGGAAACCTCGGCGACGGGCTGACCGAGCGGCTGGAGGGTCTCCTCGGCGACGTTGCCGACGGCCAGACGGGTGAGGCCGAGGAGGCGACGTGGGAGCAGGAAGCGCCCCAGGTCAAGCTGCACACGAAGGCTTCCGACCAGGCGCACATCCGGATCGGCGTCCACAGCTATCCGCTCGACCACCCGGACCGCTATGCGCTGAGCCTCCTGGCCACCGTTCTCGGCGGCGGGATGTCATCGCGCCTCTTCACGGAGGTGCGCGAGCGCCGCGGGCTCGCGTACTACATCTACGGGCACAACATGGCCTACACCGACACGGGCACGCTCTACGCGCAGGGTGGCGTCGACATCAAGCGGATCGACGACGCCGTCTCGACGATCGTGCAGGAGTTCGGGCGCATCGCGACCGAGCCCGTCGAGGCCGACGAGCTCGAGAAGGCGCGAAACTTCTCCAAGGGCCGTCTCGTCCTCTCGCTCGAGGACCCCAAGGGGATGATCATGTTCGGCCTGCGCAACGAGGTCCTCGAGGGCAAGCTCCGCGAGCCGGACGATGTGCTGGCCGGCCTCGACGCCGTCACGCTCGAAGACATCCAGCGCGTGGCGCAGGACATCATCCGCGAAGAGCGGCTGAACCTCGCTGCGATCGGGCCGTTCGACGACCCGGACCGCTTCGAGAAGCTGCTCGCCCTGTCCGCTTAGGACATGACCTGGTGCCTGGCACCAGGACCTGTCCGAGAGGGCCTCCCTTGCATTCGGGCCGACCGGACGGCTTCCCGCTGCCCGCGCGCTTACGGGCCTGCCACTGTCTCAAGAAGCCACGTCCCGGTGCCTGGCACCGGGACACGGGCTAAACGGACAGTTCGTACGGGAAGTTGGTGAGGACCTCGGCGCCGTCGTCGGTGACGAGCACGAGGTCTTCGAGCCGGCAGCCGCCGAAGCCCTTGCGGTAGAGACCCGGCTCGACGGCGAGCACGTCACCGGCGACGAGCTCGGTGCCCAAGCGCCCGAGGCTCGGAAGCTCGTGCACCTCGAGGCCGACGCCGTGGCCCAGGCTGTGGAAGAACCCGTCCTCGAGCGGCTTGTCCGGGTCCTTGGTCAGCTGGGTCGGGAAGCCATGCTCCTGGAAGAGCTCGCAGGTCATCCGGTGGAGCTCCTTCCCCGTGATCCCGGGGCGTACGGCCTGGCAGACACGGTCGAGCGCTTCCTTGACGAGCGCGTGGTACCGCACCAGCTCTTCCGGCGGCTCGCCGATGCAGAACGTGCGCGTCATGTCCGCGTAGCAACCGGAGACCGGATCCTGCGGATAGAGGTCGGCGATGACCGGTTCGCCCTCGGCGATCGGCCCATGCCCGGGCTCGTGCCCGATCGCGGTCTGCCCGCCGTGCGAGACGATGACCATGTCAGGCGCGATCACACCGTCCTCGCTGAACGAGCGGAGCGCGACTGCCTGTAGCTCCTCGCAGGTGACGTCGCCGTCACGGAGCCGGTTGCGGATCTTGCCCATCGCGTTCTGCGCCGCGGCCTGGGCACGCCGGATTCCCGCCAGCTCGGCTTCGTTCTTGACGCGGCGCCGCTCGTCGAAGAGCTCTCCCCTGGGCTCGAGGGAGACACCGTTCGCGCGCAGGTGGTCGGCTGCATCGAGGGGGAACGCGCGCGGCGTCACCGCGTCGTCGAGGCTGATCTTCCGGCATGCGCGCAGCACCAGCTCCCGCTCCGCCTCGTACCACGGGAGGCCGCGGGAGTAGAGCTCGTCGATCTCCAGCTCCTCCAGCGGGACCGTCACGATCCCGTCGATCCCCTCGATCCTCGGGATTTCGAGCGAGCCGACGAAGACATAGCGGGCACCGTCCTTCTCCGCGTAGATGAACGCGTCCGGGATGGGCACCGGCACCTCGTGGCGGAGCTCCGGCGAGCGAATGGTGTCCGCGAAGATGAGCAGGTCGGGCACGGTCCGTAAGCCTAGCTGGGGTAGATTCCAAAGGCGGTGCAGGACGCTTTGGAACGCGCACAAAGGCTCGTCGCGAAGTACGACGACGAGGTTGCCACGCTGCTTCCGGAGGGCGCAGAGATCTTCGACGCCCACGTGCACGTCGGTACGGACATCGACGGCTTCGTCTCCACGCTGGACGACCTGCTCGCCTTCCTCGCGAAGGACGGCGTCGCGCGGGCCTTCGCCTTCTGCCTGGACGAGCCCGACCGCGAGCCGGCGTTCCGCGCCGCGAACGACCGGACGCTCGAGGCGGCGAGGAAGTCGCGCGGCGTCCTCACGCCGTTCGCGCGCCTCGACCTCGCCCAGGAGCCGGTCGAGGAGGCGACGCGCGCCCTCGACGCCGGGGCGCGGGGGATCAAGCTCCACCCGCGGGCACAGGCCTTCCGGCTCGACGACGCGCGCCTGGCGCCGATCTTCGAGCTGGCCGCCGAGCGCCGCGTGCCGATTCTCATCCACGGCGGCCGCGGGCTCCCGCCGATCGCCGAGCACCTCCGCCTACTCGTCGACACCTATCCGGAGGCGCAGCTGATCATCGCCCACGCCGGCATCGCCGACCTCGCGCGCCTCTCCGAGGAGTTCGGCGGCCACCCCGGCGTCTTCTTCGACACGTCGGTCTGGAGCCCGCTCGACCTCCTCGACATGTTCCACCGCATCTCCCCCGAGCAGGCCCTCTACGCATCGGACTACCCGTACGGCCAGCAGCCCGGCTCGCTCTTCATCGCCTTGCGCACCGCACAACTCGCCGGCCTTTCGGAGGAGCAGGTGCGCGACCTGCTCGGGCGCTCGGCGGCAGGGATCGCGGACGGAAAGCCGCCGGCGCCGCGCACGCCGCCGAAGGGACGCACCAACCTCGTCCAGACGATCACGTTCGCGCGGATCCACCACTACCTCGCGATGGCGACGCCGCTCCTCTGGACCCGGCAGCGGGACACGATCGGCGTCCTCGGTCTCGCGCTGAACACCTGCGCCGAGCGCGACGGCTTCGTCGAGGAACGGGAGCGGATCGCCGAGCTGATCGCAGGCGCGCAGGAGCTCTGGAGCGCCCTGCCGGACATCGAGGACGAGACGAAGCGGATCGAGGCCAGCCGCTTCACCTTCCGGCTCGTGCACCTCGCGGACATCCTCGCGGTCACGACCACGTCGGGGTGATCGCCGCGATCGTCCTGGCCGCCGGCGCCGCGAGCCGGTTCGGCGAGCCAAAGCAGCGTCTTCTGCTGCCCCGCGTCCTCGCCCGGCTGGCCGAGACCTCGATCGCAGACGTGGTCGTCGTGGCCGGCGCGCACGAGCTGAACCCGGGCGAAGCGCGCCTCGTCGAGTGCCCGGACTGGGAACGCGGGCCCGGCGCCTCCCTGCGCTGCGGCCTCGCGGCGCTCTCGCCCGAGACGGAGGCTGCGGTCGTGTGCCTCGCCGACGGGCCGAATCTCGCTCCTGCCGCAGTGGAGCGAGTCCTCGCAGCCTGGCGCGATGGCGAAGGCGAGGTCATCGCGGCCGGCTACAACGGCAACCGCGGCCACCCCGTCGTGCTCGGCCGAACGGCGTGGGAGTCCGTACCCGACGAAGGCATGCGCGCGCTTCCGGCGACTCTCGTTCCGTGCGACGACCTTGGTGCGCCCGGCGACGTCGACTCCCCGGAGGACCTCGCATGAGGCGGCTACTCCGGCCGGCGATCGTCATCCCGGCGTTCGCGCTTCTCCTCTTCGCAGGCGGCGTGATCTACGCCTACACGAGGGGCCTTGACTCGGGCTCGGTCGAGGAGAACGAGCAGGTGCTCGCGGACGCAGGCGCCTATCCGGGGTCGCGAGAGGTCGGCCGGAATAGCGAGACGTTCTCGGGCGCCGAGTCCGCCGTCCCCGTGCCGAAAGGGGTCGTGACGACGGTCGCCTACGCGCCCCCCGACGGCACCGACCAGCTCGAGATCGTGAACCACTACGTCGGCCGCCTCCGGCCCGAGTGGTCGCCCGAGATCGAGCGCTCGCTGGCGGGGGCGGCGGGGACCACGACCGAGCGCTCCTACCGCGTGACGTTCTCCCGGGGCGAGCAGTGCCTGATCCTCGGAACCGCGGGCATGGTCGCCGACCTCGCCCAGCCGGTCTACACGCTCTCCGCCTACGGACGCGAGGGCGAGGACTGCTAGCCCTCAAGCAGTCCCGCGGAATGCCGATGGAGAGAGGGTTGTACGCGGTTTTCGCCGAACTCTGAGCTTTTGATGGCCGTCTCTCCCCTTGGAGCCGCCCGCCTTCGCCGGCGCCTCACCGTCGAGGAGGCCGCCGCGCGCGCCCGCATGGAGATCGACCAGGTGAAGTCGCTCGAAGAGAACTGCATGTACCGGTTCGGGTCGAACGCCGATGCCCTCGCCGCGGCGCTCGTCTACGCGACCGCGCTCGGCATCTCGGAGCGCGAGGCAAGGCAGATCGCCGGCCTGCCGGTCGCGAGCCGACTGGTCGACACGTGGTCGCTGCGCAGAACGATGGCGATCTTCGCCTTCCTGGCCGCGCTCGGGATGCTCCTCTGGTTCGGCTTTCGCCCCGAGCTCGGCGGCGACGGGCAGGCGGCCTCGCCGGCTCCGGCAGGGGCGAGCCAGACTCCGGCCGCTCCGACCCAGGCTCTGCCGGAGCCTTGGGAGATCCAGGTGGACGTCTACAACGGCACCGGCGCCGGCAACGCCGCAGCGAGCATGGCGAACAAGGTCGCGGGCCTCGCCTACCAGATCGGCAACGTCGGGAACGCGAAGCGGGACGACTATACGAAGACGCTCGTCTACTACGCGCCGGGCGGTCAGGAGATCGCCGCGCGGCTCGGGCACGAGCTCGGCGTCGGCACCGCCGCCCTGCCCGGAGGCGACAACCCCGACCGCCTCGTCGTGATCGTCGGCGGCTAGAGAGGCGTTCGGAGAGCCGCGAGCTTCTGCTTCAGCTCGGGCGGCATCTCCTCGACGACCGCCTGCCGAACGTAGCGCCTGAGCGTCTCCTCGAAGGTGTAGCGCTTGCGGCAGTAGCCGCACTCGTCGAGATGCGCCTCGGCGATCGCGTATTCGTCCTCGGAGAGCTCACGGTCGAGGAAAGGCTGGAGCATCTCCTCGCACTTCGCGCATGGATCGGGACCCATGTAGACCATCAACCGCTATCCCCCACACTAGCTTCTGCGAGCTCCTTCTTGAGAATCCTTCTCCCCCGGTGCAGGCGCGACATCACCGTGCCGATCGGGATATCGAGTATCTGCGCGGCGTCCTGATAGGTGAAGTCGCCGATGTCGACGAGGACGATGACGTCGCGGAAATCGTGCGGGACCTCGGCGAGCGCGTGGACGATCTCGTCCTGCGACAGGCGCTCGACGATCCGGGCCTCGTCCTCCGAGCCGCCGTCGGCCTCGAGGCGGTTGTAGAGGAAGTAATCGCCTTCCTCGAGCGGCTGGGTCGAGGGCGAACGCTGCTCGCGACGCCCGCGGTCGATGTTCAGGTTCGTGAGGATCCGGAAGAGCCAGGCGCGAAGGTTCGTGCCCGGCGTGTAGGAGCGCCAGCTCCGAAAAGCGCGGGCGTACGTCTCCTGGACGAGATCCTCGGCCTCCTCGCGCGTCGACACGAGACGTCGAGCGACGCGATAGACCTGATCCGACAAACCGAGAACCTCCTCCTCGAACCGCACGCGTGCGCGCGCGTCCTCCGCGATGCCGCGCGCATCGGTCTCGGGCTGGACTTCGCTCATCCGGCCCTGACAGTAACAGTTCAACGAATCGAAAATCCCCGCTATTCCGGGGTGGCGAGGGGGGTGAAGCCGCCCCGCTCGAGGGCCTCGAGGATGTCCTTCCTCGCCAGCCGCTCGTCGTCCCAGGCGAGGGTGACCTGGCCCATGAGGTTGGCGTTGGCCGCCTCGAGCCCGTCGAGGCCCTCGAGCGATGCGCCGAGCCGCATGACGCAGCGCTCGCACCGGACGCCGGTGACCTGGATCGTGTCGGTCTGTACGGCCACGCTTCGATCTTACGTAAGGTCGACGAGCCTGCGGCACAGGGACTCGAGGCCTTCGCCGCGGCCGATCGCGAGCTGCTCCCCGGCTTGGTTCGTGAGCCCGAGGCTGTCCAGATCGAGGCGCCCCGCGAGCTCCGTCATGAGATCCGTGACGGAAACGAGCCTCGAGCCATCCGGGTGGACGAGCTCCGCCTCCCAGCCGAAGCGGAGAGCCCCCCAGCGGTTCTGGGCGTAGAGGCCGCGGTCGGCCGGTCCGGCCCCCTCGAGACGCGACACCATCGCCTGGAGGAGCGTCGCGATACCGGAGGTCGTCTCCAGCCTGGTCGGCTGGTCGGCGATGCGGATCTCGAGCGTTCCGAAGCGGGGATGCGGGCGCACGTCCCACCAGACGCGGGTGATCTCGTCGGCGAGGCCGAGCTCGACGAGGCGCTCGACGAAGCTCTCCCACTCCTCGTAGGACCCGAAGACCGGCGGCGCCCCGCTCCTCGGCAGGAGCGCCAGGATCTCCGCCCGCGCCGAGCGAAGCCCCGAGTCCTCGCCGGCGACGTAGGGCGAGTTCGCCGAGAGCGCGAGCACGAGCGGCAGCCAGGGCAGGACGGCTTCCAACGAGGCCATGCACGCCTCCGGGCTCTCCATGCCCACGTGTACGTGCAGGCCGGAGACGTACTGCCGCCTGGCGGACGGCCCCGCGTAGTCGACGAACTTCCGGTAGGCCGGGCTTTCGCCGATCGGCTGCTCCTCGGGGACAGCCGTCGGCCAAGTGCCGCACGCGGCGAGCACGAGCCCGGCCTCCGCGGCAACGTCCTTCGCGCGCGCCCGCAGCACCGCCAGCTCCTCCACCGCCTTCGCCGCCGTCGCATGGATGCCGGTGTTCAGCTCGACGACAGAGGAGAAGAGCTCCTCCTTCAGCCGTGCGCCGTCGAGCGCCTCTCGGGGGAACGGCCGCGGCGCGAGCGTCTCGGCGTCGAGGCAGAAGAGCTCCTCCTCGATCCCGACGGTGAAGGGGTCGCTCTCACCGAAGTGATGGGGAATCACGCGGGGACTCTAAGGAGCGTGCAGAAAAAATGGTCGGAGGCCCGGGCAGGCGGGCGGGCCTCCGACCTACTTCCGAGAGCCAAGCTGGCGATGCGGCTTCCGGAAGCGTGCCCCTTGGGGTAAGGGGCCAAGGGCGCCGTTATCCGACTGGGGTGCTCGGTTGGCGCCCAAGCTCAACCGTCACATTCAAAGTCTCCTGTCCGCGATGCACCTCGAGCTCGAGGGAATCGCCCGGCTGTTTCGAAGTCACTACGGAGGCCAACTGGTCGCTGGTTTCCACCGGCTGTCCATCCGCCTTGGTGATCACGTCGCCGCCGAGCCAGTACGTCTGGCCGGCGAGGACGACCTGCGTCGTGCCGCCCTCGAGGCCGGCCTTCTCGGCCGGGCTCCCGTCGCGGACGTGCTGGATGAGCACGCCCTTGTCGACCGGAACGCGGAAGTTGCCCGCGAGGTCGGAGGTGATCGTCGCCAACTCGACGCCGAGATACGCGTGCTCGACCTTGCCCTCCTTGATGAGCTGCCCGGCGACGTCCTTGACCGTGTCGATCGGGATCGCGAAGCCGATGCCCACGTTGCCGCCCGACTCCGTCTCGATCTGCGCGTTCACGCCGATCACGTCGCCGTTCGCGTTCAGCAGCGGGCCGCCGGAGTTGCCGTGGTTGATGGCCGCGTCGGTCTGGATGACCTCGTCGATCTGGAAGCCGTTCGGTGCCTGGATCTGACGCTGCAGCGCGCTCACGATCCCGGCGGTGACGGTGCGCTCGAGCCCGAACGGGTTGCCGATCGCGACGACCGCGTCCCCGACGTTCACCTGGCTCGAGTCTCCGAGGGTGAGCGGCGTGAGCGACCGCGACATCGCCCCCTGGATCTTCAGGACGGCGATGTCGGTGGACGGATCCGTGCCGACCACCGTGGCGTTCATCTGCTCCTCGTCCGAGAAGCTGACCTGAACCTTCTTCGCACCCTGGACGACGTGGTAGTTGGTGACGACGTGCCCGTCCTTGTCGATGACGAACCCGGAGCCCTGAGCCTGCTGCTCCTGCGCGCCGAAGAAGTTGTCCGAGACGACCGAGGTCGACGTGACCTGGACGACGCCATGCTTCGCGGCCTCGTAGATGTCGGAGATCTTCTTGCCCTGGCTCGCGGGGAACGCAGCGGGCTCCGTCGTTCCGTTCTGGATCTCCCGGACCACGGTCGTGGTCGAGCCCGAGTCGACGGCCTGGCCGAGCCCGACGGCGACAAGCCCGCCGAGCAGCGCCGCGGCGCCGAGTGCACCTGCTTTCGCCCACCAGGAGTGCATGGGTCGGTTATAGCCCCGGCCCTGTGAAGCCCTGGTTGCGCGGGGTTAAGCAGACGTTAAGCAGGTAGATTCAACGCCCTGGAAGCGGCCTCCCTTTTCGCCAGCACGCTCCCCGACCGCGGGACCATCGGAGTTCCGGCGCCCGCGAGCCCGTGGGAGAACCGCTCCGACCTTCTCCGCGGCGTCGAGTGGTGGGAGAAGCAGGGCTACCGCGTCAGGCTCGCACCGGGCGTCGACGCGCGGGACGACTTCGTCGCCGGCTCGCCGCAGGAGCGCGCCGCCGATCTGAATGCGCTCTTCGCGGATCCCGAGGTCGACGTCGTCCACTGCATGCAGGGCGGCTACGGGTCGGCGCAGGCGATTCCCTTCCTCGACTTCGACGTGATCGCCGCGAACCCGAAGCCCTTCATCGGCTACTCCGACATCACCGCGCTCCACGTCGCGATCCGCCAGCGCACAGGCCTCGCGACCTTCTACGGGCCCGGTGTCGCGGGTGTGGGCGACAAGGACGCGACGGCCTTCACGCGCGCGCGCCTGCTCGAGGTACTCCGCGGGGGCGGCGCGGGCGATGTGCCGCGCGACCCCGACGATCCCTACGTCCGCGCGATCGCCGGCGGCAAGGCCTCCGCGCCGCTCGCGGGCGGCTGCCTGTGGCTCCTCATGCAGACCATGGGCACCCCCTGGGAGATCGACCTTGACGGCGCGATCTTCTTCTTCGAGGACGTGGATGCACCGCCGTGGTACATCGACGGCGCCCTCGTCCAGCTCGGGCATGCCGGCAAACTCGACGGGGTCCTCGGAGTCGTAGTAGGCGAGATGGAGAAGTGCGAGTGGCGCGAGGATAGGCCCGAATGGCCAAGGACGAAGTCCCTCGAGGACGTGCTGGAGCAAAGGCTGGAGCCGCTCGGGGTGCCCGTGCTATACAAGCTGCCCTTGGGCCACGGAAAGAACCTCGCAACGCTCCCCCTCGGCGTTCCGGCCACTCTCGACGCCGATGCCCGGACACTCACGATCGACGAACCCCCACTGACTCAGAGCGGCGAGTCCCTCGCGACGCCGAGGGAGAAAGGGAGGACGGCATGAGAAGGACGATTCCGATCGTCGTTGCGGTGATCGCGGCGATCACCCTGGTGCTGACGGCCTGCGGAGGCGGCGGCGGGAACGCCACGGGCTCCGGGGCCTCCGAGACGGGCGCGGTCGCTGAGGGCGGGATCCTCAGGATCGGGACGACGAACTACATCGACTCGTTCAATCCCTGGAACTTCATCGAGTCACAGGCGTTCAACGCCTTCATCATGGTCTATCCCCAGCTCGTCCAGTACGACTTCGTGGACGGCGAGTACAAGATCGCGGGTGATCTCGCCGAGTCCTGGGACACGTCCTCCGACGGCAAGACGTGGACGTTCCACCTCCACACGGGGACGAAGTGGTCCGACGGCCAGCCGCTGACCGCCGAGGACGTCGCGTGGACGATCAACACGACGGTGAAGTACGGAGGCGGTCCGACGGCCGTCATGGCTCCGGCGCTGAACCACGTCCGGGACGCCGAGGCGCCCGATCCCGCCACCGTGGTCATCAACTACAAAGCGCCGGTCGGAAACGCCCTCGCGCAGCTCGAGCAATTCTTCGTCCTGCCGCAGCACGTGTGGGAGCAGTACGCGACCGGCGACGGCAAGGGCCTCAAGACGCACCATCCGGAGCAGGACGTCGGCTCGATGGTCACGGGCGGCGCGTTCACCGTGAAGTCGTACGAGAAGAAGGGGACGACCGTCTTCATCCCGGATCCGAACTACTGGGGCGAGAAGGCGCACGTGCAGGCGGTCGCGCTCACGTACTACACGAACGCCGACTCGATGATCGCCGACCTGAAGGGCGGCCAGGTGGACTGGGTCGACCAGGTCCCGTTCAATGCGGTCGACGTCCTCAAGAAGGACTCGAGCATCCAGGTGAACCAGGTCCCCGGTGCCGAGACCACGAACATCACGTGGAACTCGAATCCCTACAAGGACGAGAACCGCGAGCTCCTCGACCCGCAGGTGAAGAAGGCGCTCTCGATGTGCATCGACCGCGACAAGATCATCGAGGTCGTCTTCAACGGCTACGCGGACAAGGTCGAGAGCCTGCCCGGGCACATCTCGCTCTACGAGAACAAGAACCTCGGACCGCTCGAGCACGACTGCGACGCCGCCAACGCGATGCTCGACGACCTCGGCTACAAGCGAGGCCCCGACGGCATCCGCATCGCTCCGGCGACGACGGGCAAGTACGCCCAGCCGGCGCACAAGATGGCCTACCAGATCATGCAGCCGACCTCACTCGACTTCAACGGCCAGCGCTCCTTCGAGATCGTGAAGGAGGGCTTCGCCGAGGCAGGCGTCGACGTGACGCTCCAGATCGGCGGCGACTCCACGGCTGCGTACGAGATCGAGACGACCGACCACTGCGATCCGAAGACCAACTCCGGCTACACCGGCTGGGATATCGCCATGTGGGACTGGGTCGGCTACGTCGATCCCGACTTCATGCTCTCCGTTGTCACGAAGGGCCAGTGGTGCTCCTGGAGCGACACCGGGTGGGACAACCCCGACTACGACGCCCTCTACGACAAGCAGGGCACGACCATCGACGAGGGCGAGCGCGCGGCGATCGTCCAGCAGATGGAGCAGATGATCTACGACAACTTCCTCTACACCCAGCTGACCGAGCACCAGTACATCGACGCGCATACGAAGCAGTGGACGGGCGTCGAGCCCAACCTGAACGCCTACGCGAAGATGTACTGGACGCGGGTCCACAAGGTGGGATAGGGGCGGCTTAGGAGCGGAAGAGGACGATGCGGGGCTTCGACTACCTCGCCAAGCGGCTGTTCTTCGCCGCGATGACGGTGTTCGTGGCCATCACGCTGAACTTCGTCCTCTTCCGCACGCTCTCAGGCGACGCGGTGTCGGCCCTCCGGTGCCGGCAGTGCACGCAGACGTTCAAGGAGTACCAGCGCGAGCAGCTGGGCCTGGACAAGTCGAAGTGGGAGCAGTACAAGCTCTACCTGGGCGACCTCGCACACGGCGATCTCGGCAGGTCGCTGCGCTCCTATGCGCCGGTGACGACCGAGATCTGGCCGCCGATCAAGAACACGATGGCGATGGTCGCGCTGGGTACCGTCTTCTCGATCCTGCTCGGAATCCTCGTGGGGGTGATCTCCGCCTGGCGGAGGGGCACTGCGGCCGACAAGGGAGGCCTCTGGACCGGCCTCGCCTTCTACTCGATGCCGCCGCAGTGGCTCGGCCTTCTCATGGTCCTCTTCGTTGCGGGAGCCCTCGGGCTGCCGACCTCGGGAATCAAGGATCCGACCCTCGGGATTCTCGGAGACGCCTCGACCTGGGACGTCTTCGTCGACCGGATGCGCCACATGATCCTCCCGGCCCTGACGCTCGGCCTCGTGCTCTTCGGCGAGTACGCGCTCGTCGTCCGCTCGGCGATGCTCGAGACCCTCGGCGAGGACTACGTGCTCACTGCGCGCGCGAAGGGCCTCTCCAACTGGTCGATCGTCTGGAAGCACGGCCTGCGGAACGCAGCGCTCCCGATCATCACGCTGATCGCGCTCTCGCTCGGCTTCATCATCGGCGGCTCGATCACGATCGAGTACGTCTTCTCGTATCCGGGGATCGGCCTCGAGGTGGTCGAGGCGATCGACCAGCGCGACTACCCGATCCTGCAGGGCGCTTTCCTCTTGCTCACGTTCTCGGTGATCTTCGCGAACCTCGTGGCCGACCTCCTCTACTTCAAGCTCGACCCGAGGGTCTCGACATGAGCGCCACGACGCAGGGCGCCGCCGCGGTCGACAGCGTCGCCGAGTCGACTCCGCGCAGGCCGGGAGCGGTCAAGACCGCGATCATCACCCAGCCTCAGGCATGGCTCGGGCTCGCGATCCTCGGCGCATTCGTCGTCATAGCCCTGGTCGCGCCGCTCTTCCTCTCCGGCGACCCGAAGGCGAAGGTCGGGCCGATCTTCGAGCCACCGAGCACCTCGCACCCGCTCGGCCTCGACGGCGGCGGCGCCGACATGATCCGCCTGCTCATCGCGGGAACGCGGGTCTCGCTCCTCGTGGGCTTCTGCGCGGCGCTCGTCTCGGCGATCATCGGCGGGACGATCGGGCTCCTCTCCGGCTACTTCGGCGGCAAGACCGACATCGCGCTCATGCGGCTGACGGACTACGTGATCGTCATCCCCGACATCCCGCTCATGATCGTGGCCGCCGCCCTCTTCGGCCGCAGCCTCACGAACATCATCATCATCATCGGGGTCATCTACTGGACGACGACGGCTCGGCTCATCCGTGCCCAGGTGAAGAGCGTGCGCGAGCGTGTCTACGTGAAGCGGGCGCGGGCGCTCGGCGCCGGCAACAACCGCCTCATCTTCAAGCACATCCTCCCGCAGGTGGCCCCGCTGCTCATCGCGAACACCGTCCTCCTCGTCGCGTACGCGATCTTCGCCGAGACGTTCATCACCTTCCTCGGCCTCGGTGACCCGAGCGTCATCTCCTGGGGCCGGCTGATCGAAAACGCGTTCAACGACGACGCGATCCTCAACAACGCGTGGTGGGCGATCGTGCCGCCGGGGGTCTGCGTGACCCTCGTCGTCCTCGGGGCGACCATCTTCGGCCAATCGCTCGAAGACGGGCTCAATCCGCGGCTGCGCGTAGGCCACCTCTCGGTGCGCCGCTTCAGGGTCAAGCCCCTGCGCGGAAAGCTCGATTCCGAGTGACGCCGCTGCTCGCAGTCGAAGACCTGAACGTCTGGTTCGACCTCGCCGGAGGCGGCGAGCTGCACGCCGTCCGCGGCGTGAGCTTCGAGCTCGAGGCCGGCGAGCGCTTCGGGCTCGTCGGCGAGTCCGGCTGCGGCAAGACCACCGCGATGCTCTCGCTCATGGGGCTCCTCCCGCCGAACGCGACGGTCTCCGGGGAGGTCCGGCTCCGGGGGGACAACATCCTCGAACGCGGCGAGGAATCCGTCAGCCCGCACCGCTGGAGCGACATCGCCATGGTCTTCCAGGGCGCCATGAACGCCTTCAACCCGGTGAAGACCGTCGGCGCCCAGATCGAAGAGCCGATGCGGCTGCACCAGATCGCCGAGGGCAGGATCGCCCGGCGCCAGGTCGAGGAGCTCCTCGAGCGCGTCGGGATCTCGAAGGACCGGGCTGCCCGCTATCCCCACGAGTTCTCGGGCGGAATGCGCCAGCGCGCGGCGATCGCGATGGCACTCGCATGCGAGCCGCAGATCCTCCTCGCGGACGAGCCGACGACGGCGCTCGACGTGATGGTGCAGGCGCAGATCCTCGAGCTGCTCGTCTCGCTCGCGCAGGACTTCGACCTCGCGCTCGTCCTCGTCACCCACGACCTGCCCGTCGTTGCGCAGGTCTGCGACCGGGCAGCGGTCATGTACGCAGGCGAGGTCGCGGAGGCCGCTTCCATCGACGCGCTCTTCCACACGCCCAAGCACCCGTACACGCGCCTCCTGTTCTCGGCGACGCCGGATCTCCATGCGGGCGGAGAGCGCGTCGCCTCGATCCCCGGCGCACCGCCGCGCCTCGACAAGCCGATCGTCGGGTGTCCGTTCCAGCCGCGGTGCGACCGTGCGTTCGAGCCCTGCCCGACGGTGACACCGCTTCTGAAGACGGTGGGTGACCGCCACGTCGCGGCCTGCCACTTGAACGACCACGTCCGGGAGCCCGCGACGGCATGAGCACGAACGGCTCGAAGCCGCTCCTCGAGGTCGAAGAGCTCTACGCCCGCTACCCGGTCGGGCGCGGCATCGTCGGCACGGTCACGCGAGAGCCGAGGCTCGAGGTGCATGCCGTCGACGGCGTCTCCTTCTCGCTGAAGCGCGGCGAGATGCTCGCGCTCGTCGGCGAGTCGGGCTGCGGCAAGACCTCGACGGCGCAGTCCATCCTCCGCATGATCGAGACCAGCGGCGGCTCCATTCGCTTCGACGGCCAGGAGATCAGCGGGCTCTCCTCCAGGGAGCTGCGCCCGCTGCGCCGGCGGATGCAGATCGTCTACCAGGACCCGTACGAGTCCCTCGACCCTCGCTTCCGTGTCGGCGCGACCATCGAGGAGCCGCTCGAGGTGCACGGCATCGGCTCGAAGTCAGAGCGGCGGGAGGAGGTGAAGCAGGCGCTCGAGCTCGCCGGCCTCACCCCGCCGGAGCTCTACATCGACCGCTATCCGCACGAGCTCTCCGGCGGTCAGCGCCAGCGCGTTGCGATCGCAGCGAGCCTCGTGCTCCACCCTGAGCTGCTCGTCGCGGACGAGCCCGTCTCGATGCTCGACGTCTCCGTCCGCGCCGGGATCCTCTCCATCCTCGACGGCCTTCGCGACAACGGGCTCGCGATCCTGATGATCACGCACGACCTCTCCACGGCCGCCCATTACGCCGACCGGATCGCCGTCATGTACCTGGGCCGAATCGTCGAGGAGGGGCCCACCCGCGAGGTGATCGAGAATCCGCAGCACCCGTATACGCGAGCCCTTCTCTCCGTCGTGCCGAAGCGCGACCCGCGCGAGCGGGCGACGCCTCAGATCCTTCGCGGCGAGACGCCGAACTCGATCCACATCCCGCCCTGGTGCCGCTTCCAGCCGCGCTGCCCGATGGCGATCGCGGACTGCAAGACGGTGGATCCCGAGCTTCGGAGGCCCGCGGCGAGCCAGGACCCCGCGCACCGCGCGGCCTGCATCCGGGTCTAGGCGTCGGCCCAGCGGCGGATCAAAAGCGCGAGGACGGTGGCGACGTCGGCGATCGACTGGAGATCCACCCACTCGTCGACCCCGTGCAGGTTGTCTCCGGTCGGGCCGTAGCAGACGGCCTGGCCCTCGAAGAAGCGCAGATCGGTGGTCGCGCGCGACGGGTCCGGCCTCGGCCTCCCGCCGCGCACCTCCTCGTGGCAATCGCCGAGGAGGCGGACGAACGGACTCTCCAGGTCGAACGAGTAGCCGCGCGCGCGGAAGCCGCGGAACTCGACCTGTGCGGCTGGATCCGCTGTTCGCACAGTGGCGGCCAGACGCTCCTGCGCCTCCGCCGGGTCCATGCGGATGGGGAAGCCGAGGCGGACGTCGAGCGTGGCGCGCCCCGGTGTCATCGACGCCCAGTCGCCGGCATGCAGTGCGCCCACGTTGAGGAGGTACGGGTGCTCGAGCGCGGCGACCTCGGGCTCCGGCTCGGCGTTCAGCTCCGCCTCCAGGGCGTGGAGCGCCCGAATGATCGGATAGGCGGCCTCGATCGGGTTCGAACCGCGGTCCGCGTTCGAGGCATGGCGCGAGTCGGCCTCGAGGGTGATGCGCGCCCAGATGACGCCGACCGCGACGAGGTCCATGCCGCCGTCCGTGGGCTCGGCGATCAGGGTCGCATCGCCCAGCGGCCCTGCGAGGCAGGCGGCGAGCGCGCCGTTCCCCCCGCACTCCTCCTCGATCACGCTCTGGTAGACGAGCTTCCCGGGAAGCGGGCCCGCCGAGAGCGCCGCCTCGACGCCGAGGAGCATCGCGGCGACCCCGCCCTTCATGTCGACCGAGCCGCGGCCGTACATGCGCCCGTCCTCGATCTCCGCGCCGAAGGGTTCCTTCGTCCAGCGATCGAGCGGTTCGGCGCTGACGACATCCACGTGCCCGTTGAAAAGGAGCGAGCGGCCGCCCTCGCCGATCGTGCCGACGAGCGACCGCCGTCCCTCGTAGGACATGAGCGGGATGCCGCTGTCCGGACGCTCGCCCAGCCGCTCGGGATCCGGGATGACCGACGCGACCTCGAAGCCGAGCTCGCGGAGGCGCGCCTCGACGAGGCGCTGCGCCGGTTCCTCCTCGCCGAGGAGGCTGGGGACGCGGACGAGCTCGGCGAGGAACCCGACCGCGTCGTCGAAGCCGCGCTCGACCGCACGGCGCGCGTCCACCGGTGAGAAGATCGCCATTCGCATGGACCCTAACGCCGTCGATCTGTTGCTTCGAGGAGGGCGCGTCCACACGGTCGCGCGCGGAGACGCCGAGGCCGTCGCGATACGAGACGGCCGCATCGCAGCGGTCGGCTCCGACGCGGACGTGGGCGACCTCTCGGCGGCGCGCGTGGTCGAGCTCGAAGGGCGGACGGTGCTTCCCGGCTTCCAGGACGCCCACCTTCATCCCTTCTCGGGAGGAATGCTTGCG
>DASSBN010000018.1:0-3840 GCA_035698665.1 Gaiellaceae bacterium | reverse complement strand
CACCGGCTCGATCTAGCGGCCTCCTGAAGGGCGCTCCACGCGCGGCGGACGTCGTCCTCCGTGGAGCGCGCGTTGCCGACGGCGAGCCGCAGGACCAGCTGCCCGTCCAGCCGGGTATGGCTGAGGAATGCCTCGCCACTTCGGTTCACGTGCTCGAGGATCGCCTCGTTCTCCTCGTCCGAGCCTTCGCGCCGGAAGCAGACCACCGAGAGGGCATGCGGCGCAGCGATCTCCCAGCCCGGCTCCTCCTCGAGCCACGAGGCGAAGACCTGCGCGAGGCGCACATGCTCGCGGATGAGCCCCTGCAGCCCGCCGCGGCCGTAGCAGCGCAGCACCGCCCAGAGCTTGAGCCCGCGGAAGCGCCGGCCGAGCGCCGGCCCGTAGTCCTTCAGGTCGGTGACCGTCCCCTCGCGCTCGGGCATGTACTCGGGGCTCGCGCTGAACGCCCGGAACACGACGTCGGGCCGCCGCGTCCAGAAGCACGAGCAATCCATCGGCGTGAAGAGCCACTTGTGCGGGTTGATGACGATCGAGTCGGCGAACTCGGCGCCGTCGAGCGTCCAGCGGAACTCCGGACAGACCGCGGCCGAGCCGGCGTAGGCCGCATCGAGATGAAGCCAGGCGCCGGCGTCCTGACACAGCGCCGCGATCTCGCGCACGGGATCGACCGAGGTCGTCGACGTCGTGCCCGCAGTCGGCACGACCGCTGCGGCTCCTTCGATCTGCTCCGCGAGCGCGTCGACACGCATCCGGTACTCGTCGTCCACGGGCACGAAGCGGCATTCGAGCCCGAGCAGCCGTGCGGCCTTCTCGACCGAGAAGTTCGCGTGCTCCGACGTGAGGACATGGCCGCCGGGCCGGAGCTCACGGGCGGCGGCGAGTGCAACGATGGTGGCGGTCGAGGCCGTGTCGTCGATGTGGCCGTGCAGCCCTTCGGGGAGCCCGAGCAGCTGCGCCAGCCAGTCGAGCGCCAGCTCCTCGACCTCGGTCGCAGCCGGCGAGGTCGTCCAGAGCATCGCGTTCACGTTCAGGGCCGCGACGATGAGCTCGGCGAGGATCCCCGGCTCCGAGCCCGTGTTGGCGAAGTAGCCGAAGAAGCGCGGATGGTTCCAGTGCGTGATCCCGGGGAGGATCGCCTCGTCCAGATCGCGCAGGAGGGCCGCGAACGGCTCGCCCTGCTCCGGCGGAGAAGCTGCGAGCTTCGCGCGCACATCGCCCGGCGAGACACTCGCCGCCACCGGCAGCTCCCCGACCCGCTCGAGGTACGCGGCGACCCAGTCGAGCGCCGCCTCGCCGTCGCCGCGAAAGTCGCTCATGCCTTCTTCTGGAGCTTCTTGACGTCGCGCCACGGCCGCGTGTTCACGATCTGATCGGGGCCGATCCACCCGCGTCGCGCCATCGCGACGCCGAGGCGCATGTTCGCGAGCTCGTGGGTGCGGTGCGCGTCGGTCGAGACGACGAGCCTCACCCCGGCCTCTGCGGCGGCGCGCGCGTGGTTGTCGTCCAGGTCGAGCCGGTCGGGCTGGCAGTTGATCTCGAGGAACGTTCCGGTCTCGATCGCCTTCTCGAGCAGCGCCTCGAAGTCGACGTCGTAGGGGTCTCGCCGGTTGATCTTCCGGCCGGTCGGATGGCCGATGCAGTCGACATGCGGGTTCTCCATCGCGGCCTGGATGCGCCGCGTCAGCTCGTCGCGCGTGCGGTCGAAGCCCGAATGAACCGAGGCCATCACCCAGTCGAGCCCGGCCAGCACGTCGTCGTCCATGTCCAACGACCCGTCCGCGCGGATATCGACCTCGATCCCACGCAGGATCTGGAGGCCCTTCATCCGGGCGCCGACCTCCTCGATCTCCTGCGCTTGCTGCTCGAGCCGGCCGTCGCGGAGGCGGCGCGCGTGGTCGCAGACCGCAAGGTACGAGCGGCCGAGCCCCTTGGCCGTCGAAGCCATCTCGTCCAGCGAGGCGCGGCCGTCCGACCACGTGGTGTGGGAGTGCAGGTCGCCGCGGATGTCGTCCAGATCGACCAGGTCGGGCAGCCCGGCGTCGCGCGCCGCCGCCAGCTCGCCGCGGTTCTCGCGGAGCTCGGGCGGGATCCACGCGTAGCCGAGGAACTCGTACAGCTCTTGCTCGGTCGCGGCGGTGAAGACCTCGCCGGTCTCGGTGTTCTTGACGCCGTACTCGGAGATCGAAAGGCCGCGCGTCACGGCCTCTTCCCGCATGGCGACGTTGTGTGCCTTGGAGCCGGTGAAGTGCTGAAGCAGGTTGCCGTAGCTCTCCGGCGGGACGACGCGCAGGTCGAACCGAAGCCCGTCGTGGGAGACAACGGTCGCCTTCGTGCCGCCGTGCGCCACGACCTCGGCGACCCATGGTTGCGCCACGAAGTGGGCGGTCAGGGCGGCGGGATCGTCCGCGGTCGCGATGATGTCGAGGTCGCGGACGGTCTCGCGCCGGCGGCGCACGCTTCCGGCTTCGGACACCTGGCGCGCGGCCGGGTGCGAGCGGAGCTCTTCGACCGCCTGGTCAACGGAGGGCAGAACCCGGCCGAGAAGGGTCTTCTGCTCGATGGCTTTCTTCGGCTTGGCGAGTGAGGCGAGCACCTTCTCCTGCGTCTTCGGGCCGAGGCCCTGCACCTCCGCGAGCCTCCCCTGCTCGGCAGCCGCGCGGAGATCGGCTGCCGACTGCACGCCGAGCTCGACCCAGAGCTTGCGGGCAGTCTTCGGCCCGAGCCCCGGGACGTGCATGACCTCGACGAGCCCGGTGGGAAGCTTGTCGCGGAGCTTGGCCAACGCCGCGAGGTCCCCGGTCTCCGTGTACTCGACGATCTTCCCCTCGATCGTCGCGCCGATCCCCGACAGCCTCGTCGCCTTCTTGTCCAGGGCGAGCTGCGCGACGGGCACGGCCGATTCGCGGATCCGCGTCGCAGCCCGCCGGTACGCCGTCAGGCGGAATGCGTCGGCCCCGTCGAGCTCGAGCAGATCGGCGAGAAGCTCGAACTGCTCGGCCAGCTGGGCGTTGGAGGGCAGCGTCTGCGCCACGCGGGCGATGATACGCGGGTGCGCCTGGTCATCTGCCTTCCGACCTACAACGAGCGGGCGAACCTCGAGCCCATCGCACGGCGCCTGGGGGAAGTGCTCGCGAGCACCGGCGTCGAGGGACGGATCCTCGTCATCGACGACTCCTCGCCGGACGGCACGGGCGAACTGGCCGACCGGCTGAGCGGAGAGCTGCCGTTCCTCTCCGTCCTCCATCGCGCCCGTAAGGAGGGGTTGGGACCGGCCTACATCGCGGGCTTCCGCTGGGCGCTCGAGAACGGGGCCGAACGGATCGTGCAGATCGATGCCGACTTCTCGCACGATCCCGCCGACGTACCGCGGCTCCTCGCGGCGAGCGAAGACGTCGGTCTTGCCCTCGGCTCCCGCTACGTCGAGGGCGGCGGCACCGAGAACTGGGGGAAGACCAGGCAGGCGATCAGCCGGTTCGGCTGTCTCTATGCGCGCGCGATCCTCGGCGTCGGCGTTCACGACCTGACCGGCGGCTTCAAGTGCTGGCGGCGAGAGGCCCTCGAGGCGCTTCCGCTCGACCGCATCGAGACGAAGGGCTACGCCTTCCAGATCGAGACGACATACCGTGCGATCCGGGCCGGGTTCGAGGTCGAGGAGGTTCCGATCGTCTTCGCAGAGCGCCGTTCCGGAGGCTCGAAGATGACACGCGGAATCGTGCTCGAGGCGATGTGGAAGGTGCCGGAACTGCGGGCCCGCGCTGCCAGGAAGCGTCTGTAGTCGTGGCTATAGTGGGAGCATGGTGGGCGACGTTTCCGACGCGGACTTTCAGGCCGAGGTTCTCG
>DASSBN010000017.1:0-15210 GCA_035698665.1 Gaiellaceae bacterium | reverse complement strand
TAGACGTTCGCCGTGTCGAAGAAGTTGACGCCGAGCTCGAACGCACGGTGGATGCACGCGATCGCGCGCTCGTCCTCCACGGAGCCCCCGTAGGTGAGCCACGAGCCGAGGGAGATCTCCGAGACCTTGACGCCGAAGTCGCCGAGCTTGCGGTAGCGCATGACCGGAGGTCTACCAGAAGCGAGGCGTGGCTAATCCTCGGCGTCCGGCCCAGAGTCGTCGAGAGGGACGTAGGACGTTCCCTTCCGCCTCTGCTCGGGTGGTGGGGCTTCCTCGACTCGCACGCCTGCGATGTCGAAGCCCACCTCTTCAGCGGCGTCAGCGAGCCGGCGGATCTCGGCGCCCGCCGCCTGGACGCTGTCGCTCCGGAAGTAGAACGTCACCTCGGTCTTCAGTTCCAAAGTCGGGATGGCCGGATTCGAACCCGCCCTAGCGGGGGCATCTAGGGTCACCTTGGCTCAACCATGCGAAGTACCGCGGTGTGAGGTTCCGCTAAATCAGAACAGATCGGTACCAATGCCGGTACCAAGCCGCTTCTTGCGGTACGGCGCCCAAACCGCGCCCGCGAGTAGGAGCATCCCGAGCCCCGTGGAGACTCCTCCGGCGATCCACCACGGCGCCGGATTGATGCCTCGGTTGTACTGCCGTGCGATCCCTTCCACGATGGCGGGCGGAACGCAACCGTGAGCCTGGGGCGGACATTTCACGTTCAAGCGGCGGTAGTCCTGGTTGGCGAGCGTGACGCCGAACGAGGCGAGCCCGAATGCGAGCAACACGGTTCCAGTCGCGAACAAGGCCCAGAGCCGCGGGGTGTTCGGGCGGAGTTTCCAGAGCCCGACGAGCCCCAGTGCGACCACAGCGGCGATGCCGACTTCGAGCGCCGCTGTGGTCCATTCCGCGGCAAGCGCGGGCTGCGCGCGGATCCATGCCTCGACCCCATCCGGGAAGACCTCGATCCCCCGAAGCGGCGGCAGAGCGATGTGATACACGCCGAGCTGGATCAGCCAGATGACGATGAGGGCGACGAGCAGAGCGCCCCAGGCTCGGCGGAGTGAGTAGGCCAGCAAACTCACCGGCTCATTCTCCGGCCCCCGCCGTCCTTCCGCAAGCGTTCCCGCTCCCCAGGGACCTGGTTCGGTTCCACCTGCGTACGATCACAGGGATGCTCCAGTTCCTCGTCATCTTGGCTGATGGGACGCACTATGTTGAGCCGCGGCCGTCGCACCTGTCCTCCGCGCTGGGGCTCACGGCGACGGTGACGGCTCTCTGGCTATTTGCTCGTGCCCTGCGTCGCGGTAGCGGGGCACTCGGGCGCGGCTCACCGTAACTCCTCGCCGCCCTTCCGCCCCGGCGCCGCCGAGCGAAGCGAGAACCATGTCTTCGGAGCCGACTGGGAAACCGAGGAAAAAGACGAAGGCGGTACCAAGTAGGTACCGATTCGGACGCGGCGGGCCAAGATCTCGCTTGGCCCGCCGTAATCTTCAGTCGGGATGGCCGGATTCGAACCGGCGGCCTCCGCGTCCCAAACGCGGCGCTCTAACCAGGCTGAGCTACATCCCGATTTCTCTTGAATGTTCGCACAGCATGGCAATTGGCACAGACGAGTTCGCATTTCGAGATCTCGTCGAGGATGGCTCGTTTCGAATGCCGGCTGAGAAGTGAGCTGACGTCCGCAACCTTCGCCGCTCCCGGCAGGTGGTCCCACGTCATCGCTGCCGGATGGAAAAAGCCGCCGCAGTCGACGCACGGGCGGTCGGCCTTGAGACTCCGGTACCACTCCGCCATGTCGCTGTGGCGAGCTTTCTTTTGGGCCAACCGGGTCGTTCTCGTGCGGCGGTGATACGCCGCGTCGTATGTCTGGCGACACGTCTTGCACCACGTTTGATAGCCGGAACCCCGTCTATGGAACTCCGACAAGGGCTTAGCCTGACAGCAGAGCCCGCAACTCTTCATGCCTTCAGGATAGGGAGTGTTGCCGACGTTGCTAACGCGCAGGTCCTGTGCCTGTGCCGGATAACCTCCGCCGCCGTGGTCGACGCCCCGCTCACCGTCCGCGAGCTCGAGGACGAGCCCGCCGTTCACCGCCGCCCTGCGGTCGGCTACGCGCTCGTCGTCGCCGCAATCGTGCTCTGGTCGATCAACGCGACCGTGGCGAAGATCGTCGTCGACTCCGGCGGAATGAGCGCGCTCCGGCTGGCTGAGGTGAGAGGAACCGGCTCGGCGATCCTCCTCTTCGCCGGAGTCGCGATCTTTGCGCCGCACACGCTTCGGGTCACGCGCCGCGAGCTCGGCTACCTCGCGATCTTCGGGATCTGCGGACTCGCCTTCGTGCACTTCTTCTACTTCACGGCGATCACGCGCCTCGACATCGGGATCGCGCTCGTCATCGAGTACCTCGCCCCTGTGCTCGTGGCGCTCTGGGCCCGCTTCTTCGTCCACGAGCCCGTGCGGCGACGGCTCTGGTACGCGCTCGCCCTCGCGCTCGCCGGCCTGAGCCTCGTCGCGGAGGTCTGGAGCGGCGGCGGGGCGCTCGACGGCCTCGGCGTCGCGGCGGCGCTCGCGGGGGCCTTCGCCTACGCGCTCTACATCCTCATGGCGGAGCACAGCGTGCGCGGCGGGCGCGACGTGTACTCGCTCCTCGCGTGGGGGTTTCTCTTCACCGCGCTCTTCTGGGCCGTGGTGCAACCCTGGTGGAGCTTCCCCGACGGCATCCTCACGAGCGACGTCTCCCTGCTCGGCCGGCTCGACGACTACGAGCTTCCGGTCTGGCTCCTGATCGCCTACATCGTCGTGCTCGGGACCGTCGTGCCGTTCATCTTCATGATCACGGCGCTCCGGCACATCCCCGCGACGCGCGCGACCGTCGTCGCGATGATCGAGCCGGTTCTTGCCGGAGTCGTGGCCTACGCGTGGCTCGGCGAGGAGATCTCCGGCGCACAGCTCGTCGGCGGCCTGCTCGTCCTCGCCGCGATCGTCCTCGCCCAGACGGCGCGGGGGCCCTAGGTCGTCCCGAGGAGGTCGCGGAGCTCCGAGAGCTTCTCGGCGCGGAGCTCCTCGCGCTCGCCGCGCTGCACCGCGTCGACGACGCCCCCGACGAGATCCGCGAGCTCGACCGGGTTGAAGGGCTTCGTGATGTAGTCGAGCCCGCCGGCGCCGAGCCCCCGCGCGCGGTCGCGGACGTCTGCACGGGCGGTGAGGAAGATGATGGGGATGCGGCGCGTGGCCTCGTCCTCGAGCAGCTCCTGCGCGACCGTCCAGCCGTCCATGCCCGGCATCATCACGTCGAGGAGGATCGCGTCGGGACGCTCCTGCCTCGCCACCTCGATCCCGGCAAGGCCGTTGTCCGCCTCGAGCACGCTCGCACCCTCCGCCTCGAGGTTCACGCGGCAGAGCAGGCGGATCGGCGCCTCGTCGTCGATCACGAGGACAGTCAGAGCCATCAGGCGGTCACCTTCTCCGGAGCCTCCTCGACGACACCGCTCGCCGCCGCGGGCAGCTCGAAGACGAACGTCGAGCCCCGGCCCTCCTTCGACTCGACCCAGATCCTCCCGCCCATGGCGAGCAAGAGACCGCGCGCGAGGAAGAGGCCGAGACCCGTGCCCTCCACGCCGGGCCCGGTGCCTTCCGCGCGGAAGAACTTGGAGAAGATCCTCTGCTGGTCGGCGCGCGGAATGCCGATGCCCTCGTCCGCGATGCGCACCTCGGCGCTCTCGGCCCGGCGGCGCGCGGAGATGGAGATCCGCCCGCCGTCCGGCGAGAACTTCACCGCGTTGTCGACGAGGTTGAGCAGGACCTGGAAGAGCTTCTCGCGATCGGCCTCGACGACGACGCCGGCGGCAGGGAGGTCGAGCTCGAGCTCCCAGCGGTCGGCGTGCTCTTGGGCGCGGGCGACGACCTCGCCGGCGAGCGCCCCGACGTCGATTTCCTCGATCGTCAGCCGCAGCGTGCCGGTCTCGACTCGGGCGACACTCAGCAGGTCGTCGACGATGTTGATGAGCCGCTCCGACTCCGAGGCGATGTAGCCGAGGAACGTCTTCCGCTCGGGGTCGGAAAACTCGACGTCGCCGCGCATCAGCGTCTCGGCGAACCCGTAGATCGACGTGAGCGGTGTCCGCAGCTCGTGCGAGACGGTCGCGACGAAGTCCGACTTCATCTGCTCGACCACGCGCTCGCTCGACACGTCGCGGAAGGCGAAGACCCGTCCGGCGACCGCACCCGCCGCGTCGAGCATGACCGCCTCGCTCACCGAGAGCCACACCTCCTTGTCGCCGCGCTGGATCGAGAGCGTGCGTTCCCCGGGGGTCGCACCTTCGCCGGCGGCGAGGTCGCGTTGCAGGACCTTCGAGACACGGCGGCCGAGAGCCTCCGCCGCGGGAACGCCGCTGATCTGCTCGGCGGTCGCGTTCCAGAGCACGATGTCCCCGTCGCGGTCGACGGCGACGATGCCGTCGGCGATGTTGGCGAGGATCGCCTCGCTCCGCTCCTTCTCCTCGGCGACGCGCTGGTAGAGCTCGGCGCTCGAGAAGACGGCCGACGCCGTGGCCGCGAGCGCCGAAAGCGCCTGCACCTCGTCCTCGCGCCAGGTCCGCACCTCCGAGTCGTAGACCGTGAGGACGCCGCTCAGGCCGCCGCCGTGGATGACCATCGGCACGGCGACGCAGGACACCATCCCGTTCGCGAGCAGCGGGTCCTCGTGTCCGAACCTCGGCGTCTCCCTGGCATCCGACACGGCCAGCGGCGCCCGCGACTGCGCGGCGATGCCGACCGCCCCACCCGCGGAGCTCGAGCGCATGTTGCGGATGCCCTGGGTGCCGGGGCCCCAGGCAGCGCGCACGACGAGGTCGTCGTTCTCGATCAGGCGGAGGACGGCGGAGTCGGCGTCGAGGAGGACCGGCGCCTCGCGCACGACCTCCTCGAACGCGGCCGCCGGGTCGAGCTTCGTCGCGAGGAGCCCGCCGATGTCGGCGAGCCGCTGGGAGAACGTATGTGCACGCCGCTCACCCTCGAAGAGCTCGGCGCGCTCGAGGGCTCCTCGCGCCGCTCCGGTCAGGTGGCGGGCGAGCGCCAGGTCGTCGTCGGAGAACTTCCGCTCCTCGCGGAAGAGGACGAGAACCGCGTGCTTCTGGCCCTCGGCGCCGAGCACCGGCGCGGAGATCAGCGACCGGTAGCCCTGGTCGGCCAGGAGCTCGCGGAGGCTCTCCTCGAAGCGGTCGTCACGCTCGAGCGAGGGCGATGAGAGGATCCGGTTCTCCTCCGCGGCGGTGCGAAGCGACGAGACGTCACCAGGCAGGCCTTGCGCGAAGGCCTCCCGCAGCTCGGCACGGAGCTCGTGGGCGCCCGTGAGCCGCAGCCGCTCGCCGCTCGGCTCGAGGACGAGCGCGGACGAGCCGCCGAGCGCATCGCACGCCGCCTGCGCGAGCGCGTCGAGGGTCTCGCCGAGGGAGAGTGTCGAACCGAGCACCTCCGCGATGCGGTAGAAGCCGCGCTGAACCTGGGCCTGGCGCTCGCGCTCGCCGAAGCTCTCGGCGTTGTGCAGGGCGAGCGACGCGAGGCGCGCGAAGGTGTCGAGCAGTTCCAGGTCCTTCTCGTCGAAGTGGCCGTGCTCCCGCGCGCAGACACCGAGGACGCCGCGTACCTCCCCGAGCCAGGTGATCGGCGCGTCCATGACCTCGGCGAAGACGCGGTAGTCCTCCGTCGGCGTCGGAGACTCGGTCCGGGCGAAGTCTCGCTTGAGAAGCGCGCGCCCAGTCGAGAGCACGTGCTCGAAGGTGCCCTCCGGAACGATCTCCCGGCCGACGTTCCGCTCGGGGACGCCGAGCACGGCCTCGCACCGCAGCATCGTCCTCCGCTCGTCGTAGACCCAGCAATCGGCCGCGTCTGCTCGGAGGAGCTGGACGACCTCGGTGACGAGACGCTGGATGACGGAGGAGAAGCGCAGGTCGGACGTGAGCACCTGGCCGGCCTTGAGGAGCGCGGCCTGCTCCTGGAGGCGGCGTTCGTTCTGCTGCAGGAGCTGCGCCGTGTGGACCGCGATGCCGATCTCGCGCGCGACCGCCTCGGCGACGGAGACGTCGTGCGGGCTCCAGACCGAGGCTTCGGCGCGATGCAGGGCAAAGATCCCGATGATCCGGTCGAAGACGAGGATCGGCGTGGCGATGACCGCGCGGGTGCCGAGCTCGACCAGGCTGTCTCGGCCGCCGAGGCTCGGGTCGTCGAGGTCGGGCGCGACGAGGATGTCTCGGATGACGACGGTTCGGCGTTCCCGCGAGGCGAGGGTCGAGACGGGAAGCCGACCGGCTGCGTTGCCGATCGTCTCGACCCCGGGTGCAACCCACTCCGCCCGGACCGGAGCGTCGTCGCCCGAGTCTCCGAGCCGGATGAACGCCCGGGAGAGGTCGAGCGCCATCCCGACCTCCGTCACGGCGACGTTCAGGACGGCGTCGAGGTCGAGCTCCGAGCGGACGCGCCTGCCGATCTCGGAGATCACCCGCTCGCGCTCGAGCGCCTCCTCGAGGGCGTCGCGCGACGACGCGTGACCGAGCGCGAGCGCCGTCTCGTTGGCCAGATCCTGCATGAGCTCGGTCTCGGACGGGGTGAAGAGCCGCGGCTTTTCGCTCGCCACGGCAAGAACTGCGGTCACCCTGCCGTCGGCGAGAAGCGGGACGAAGGCGGCGCTGTGCGCGCCCACGCGGGTCGCGAGCTCCTGATTCACCTGCGGCGAGGTCTTCACGTCGAAGACGACGAGGGGTGTGCGCTCGCGGGCGACGGCGACGACCCCGCTCCGCGCGGTCTCGAGGTCCAGGACGACGGTGCGCCACCAGGTCTCGTCGATCCCTCGGGCCGCGTAGCCCGCAGCGACTCCGGCCTCCTCGTCGACGGTGGCGATCATCGCCTTGGTCACCTCGAGGACGCTCTCGAGCTCGTCGAAGAGCCGGTTCGCAGCCTCCCGCCCGCTGCCGGCCCGCGAGAGTGCGGTCGAGAGCCGGGAGATCGACTCGGCGTCGCGTCGGCTTTCGGATGCCTCCCGTTCGGCCTTGTCGACGCGCGGCCCGGCGGAGACGAGGAGGTGCCGCTCCTTCCAGCGCCAGACGAAGATGGCGCCGGGCACGAGCGCGAGTAGGGCAAGGGCGGAGACCACCCAGGGGCTGAGCGTGCTCAGGAACTCGTCGTTCGAGAGCCGCTCGCCGCCGGCCAGCGCCGCGATCGTCCCGATGAGGATGAACACGAGCCACATGCCGAGCCCGAGCCAGGAAAAACGCTCGCGGCGGCGCAGGAGCTCGGGCGCGAGGGCGAGCGAGACGCCGAGATACAGGGCCGCAAGCACGAACAGCGGCACGACCTCGAGCAGGATGACTCGACTGTGGTGACTCACTGGGCACCGTGATGATAGGTGCGCCTCGGGCGCGCGTCGAGACACGCGCAACGTGGAAATCCCGATTGCAAAGATGGGCCGAAGGACCTATTGGCAGGGCCGGAGCGCCGCTGTAGCTTCCCCGCCACTGGGCGATGCGAACCGCGGCATGTGTCCCTGGCCATGTACGCCGCGGTGAGCAACTGTGGGAAGGCCCGCCGCGCTTACCCCCCGAGCGGCGGGCTTTTCCGCTTTTCGAGGGCAGGCAAAGACGGTTCTCGCGCTGCGGCTGACGGGGCGTGACTACACTCAAGAGCGGTGGTCAAACGGCTGGTCCTCGCCTCGCCCAGGGGCTATTGCGCCGGCGTCGAGCGGGCAGTCGAAACCGTGGAGCGGGCGCTCGAGCAGCACGGGCCGCCGGTCTACGTCCGTAAGCAGATCGTCCACAACGCTCACGTCGTCCGCGACCTCGAAAGCCGCGGCGCCGTCTTCGTCCAGCACGTCTCCGAGGTGCCTCGCGGGGCGGTCGTGGTCTTCTCCGCGCACGGGGTCGCGCCGGCGGTGCACCACAACGCGCGCTTCCGCAGCCTCAAGGCGATCGACGCCACCTGCCCGCTCGTCTCGAAGGTGCACGCGGAGGCCCGGCACTACGCGCGCCTCGGCTACACGATCTTCCTCATCGGCCACGCGGGCCACGAGGAGGTCGAGGGAACCACGGGCGAGGCGCCGCGGGCAATCGTCCTCGTCGAGACGGCCGAGCAGGCGGAGACCGTCCTCCCGCCCCAGACCGAGCGCCTCGTCTACCTCACGCAGACGACGCTCTCCGTGGACGAGACCGACGAGATCGTCGCGGTCCTCCGCCGCCGCTTCCCCGGCATCGAGGCTCCGCCGAAGGAGGACATCTGCTACGCGACCACGAACCGCCAGCGCGCGGTCAAGCAGATCCTCGGCGCCGTCGACCTCCTGCTGGTCATCGGCTCCCGGAACAGCTCGAACTCGAACCGCCTCGTCGACGTCGCCCGCGCCGGCGGAGTCCGGGCGCACCTGATCGACGACGAGAGCGAGATCGACGAGAGCTGGCTCGAGGGCGTGGAGAGCGTCGGGATCACCTCGGGCGCGTCGGCGCCCGAGTCCCTGGTCGCCCGCGTCGTCGGCTGGTTTCGCGAACGCGGCGTCTCGCAGGTCGAAGCGCTCGACGATGCGGCCGAGGACGTCTTCTTCAGGCTCCCGCGCGAGGTTCGCGCGGACGCTCTCACCAGGACGTAGCCGACACGCTGCCCACCCGCCTGCCCGTGCGGGTGAAGAGCACGACCGAATGCCCGTCGGAGAGGAGCGTCGCGACGAGCCGGCCCTCGTCGGCGAAGCCGAGCCCTCCGCCGAAGCTCCCGGCCGGGACCGGGAACGCGGCCAGCAGCCGCCGCTCGCGCCAGAGCTCGACCGCGGCCTCGACCGGCTTCTTCGCGGGGAAGCGGTAGATCGCGAGCGCGAGCGTGCCGTCCGCGGCCGTGGCGAGGTGCGAGATGTCGAACGGCTCGCCGGCCTCGAGGCTCGGGAAGGCCGCATCGATGGCCGCCGTGCTGAGGTACTCGCGTCCGTGGTGCAGGACTCGCTTGCGGGTGAAGGGGCCCACAGCGACGTAGCCGGAAGACGAGCGCTGGAGCGAGGTCGGTGCCGCCGCGCGGTTCGAGGCCTCCGAGATCGCCCGCTCCTTGCTCTCGGGCCTGATCGCATCGGCCGCCGCCACTGCGACGAGGACGACCACCGCGGCCAGGACGAGACGGCTCATTCGACCTTGCGCACCGCCAGCTCGGCGCCCACCTCGACGTCCTGTGCAAGCGTCTCGGCCGCGATCCAATCCCGGTGCTTCAGCAGATCCTCGTCCTCCTTCGGGATGGTGAGCACGATGCGGTCCGTGACCTCGAGGCCCGCGTCGCGGCGCAGTCGCTGCACGGCGTGGATGAGGTCGTACACGCGGCCCTCCGTCCGGAGCTCGTCGTCGAGCCGGGTGTCGACGCCCACCACGTACTCGTCCTCGTGCTTGACCTCCCAGCCCTCTCGCGGCGCGTACTCGAGCATGAACTCGCCCTTCGAAAGGATGTAGGCGCCGGCGCGCAAGGTTCCGTTCGAGACCTCGAAGCTGCCCTCGTCGAGGAGCTTCCTGAGCTCGGGGAGATTCGGGCCGTAGCGTGGGCCGACCAGGTCGAGCCGGGGCTTCGCGCGCATCTCGGCGACCTCGCCCGGGCTCTCGAGGATCGCCACCTCCTTCACGCGGAGCTCGGCGGCGAGCTCCTCGACCTGCCTGGAGATGAGCATGCGCCGCCCCGGATCGGAGGTTGCGACGACGAGCCGCCGGAGCGGCTGGCGCAGCTTGATCCCCGCGGCATCGCGCGCCGCGCGGGCGAGCTCGGCGACGCGCCGTGCATCTCCCACCTCCGCCAGGAGCTCGGGATCCTCGTAGCGCGCCGCCGGCTGCGGCCAGCCTGCGAGGAAGGCGCTCTCGGGGGCACCGCGCACGGAGGCGGCGAGGTTTCGCCACATGTGCTCGGCGAGGAACGGCATCACCGGCGCGATCACCCGGACCGCCTGGACGAGCGCGTACCAGAGCGTTCTGAACGCGGCCTCGTCGAGGCCGTAGAAGCGCTTGCGCGAGCGACGGATGTACCAGTTCGAGAGGTCGTCGGTGAACCGCTCCCACGCGCTCGTGACGTCAGGCGTCCAGAAGCGCTCGTAGGCGTCCGTCGCCTCCTGGACGAGCTGCTGTGTCCGCGCCAGGAGCCAGCGGTCGAGCGGGCGGAGCTCTTCGAGCTCGGGGCCGGCGGCCAGGTCGCGATACGTCGGCTTGAACCGCTCGATGTTCGCGTAGAGGACGAAGAACGAGGCCGAGTTCCAGAAGGTGAGGAGGCGCCGCTTGACCTCGTTCGCGGGCCCGTAGCCGAAGTTCAGGTTCTGCTGGGGGACGTGGTCGCAGTACATGAACCGCATCACGTCTGCGCCCATCTTGTCCATGGCCTCGTTGGCCTCGATCGCATTCCCCCAGGACTTGTGCATCTCCTTGCCGGTCTCGTCCCGGAGCTTCTCGTAGGCGAGGATCTGCCGGTACGGCGCCTTCCCGACGAGCGCGACCGACATGAAGAGCTGCGAGTAGAACCACAGGCGGATCTGCTCTCGCATCTCCGAGACCCAGTCGGCCGGGAACCATGTCTCCCAGTACGCGTGGTCCGGAAGGTCCGCGCCGGAGAGGCCCTCGGAGGCCCCGTTCGCATAGCCGCGCTCGCGCCACTCGGCGTTCTGCCAGCCGAGCGTCGAGAAGGGGACGATGCCCGCGTCGAGCCAGGCGTCGCCCACCTCCGGGATGCGCCGCACCTCCTCCCCGCACTCCTCGCAGCTGATCGGCACGTCGTCGATCCAGGGCCGGTGCAGCTCCAGGAGCTCCGCGAGGCCGCCCGTCGCGCGCTCCTCGAGCTCGGCCCGCGAGCCGATGACGTTGAGCTTCCCGCATTCGCACGGGTAGAACGGCAGCGGCAGGCCGAAGTAGCGCTTCCGGGAGATGTTCCAGTCGCCCATGTTGCGAAGCCAGTCGTCCATGCGCTTCGAGTAGAAGTCGGGCGTCCACTCCACGGTCGCGTTCGCTTCGAGCATCGGCTGGCGGATCTCGTCGCAGGCGATGAACCACTCGTCGACGATCCGGAAGATGAGCGGCGTATGGCAGCGCCAGCAGACGGGGTAGCGGTGGACGATCTCGCCGGCCTCGAGCAGCCGGCCGCGCTCGCCGAGGTCGCCGATGATCTGATCCTTCGCCTCGGCGGTCGACGTGCCGTGCAGCCAGCCGTAGGAGTCGTAGAAGCGGCCCGCCTCGTCCACCGGCGCCAGGACCGGCAGGTCGTGGACCCGGGAGAGCTCGAAGTCCTCGGCGCCGCAGCCCGGAGCGATGTGGACGATGCCCGTGCCCTCCTCCATGGTCACGTCGTCCCATGGGATGACGCGGTGCTCGACCTCCTCGGCGGCCTGAAGGTGGTCGTAGGGCCCCTCGTAGCGCCTGCCGACGAGCTCGGCGCCCTTCGCCTTCGCGACCACCTCGCCGCCGAAGGGGAGGTCGGGCAGCCTCGCCTCGGCGACCCAGAGCAGGCCGTCGGCGGTCGAGAGCTTCACATATTCGGCCTCGGGGTCGACAGCAGCGGCCACATTGGCGGGAAGCGTCCAGGGCGTCGTCGTCCAGACGACGAGCGCCTCGCCCTCGCCGTCCAGGAGCGGCAGGCGGACGTAGAGCGACGGGTCGCTCCTGTCCTCGTACGACCCGATCAGCTCGTGCTGGGAGATGGACGTCCCGCAGCGAGGGCACCAGACGTTCGAGCGGTGGCCCATGTAGAGCCACCCGCGCTCATGCACCGTCTTCAGGAAGCGCCAGATGTACTCGATGTTCGTGTCCGAGAACGTGTAGTAGTCGTTGTCCCAGTCCATCCACATGCCGAGACGCTTCGACTGGTCTGTGATCACCTCGGAGTACTCCGCGACCGACTGCTTGCACTTCTCGGCGAAGGCGGCGAGCCCGTAGTCCTCGATCTCGCGCTTCGAGTTGAGCCCGAGCTGGCGCTCGACGTTCACCTCGACCCAGAGGCCCTGACAGTCGAACCCGTTCTGGTAGCGCTGGTCGAAGCCCTGCAGGGCCTTGTAGCGCTGGAAGACGTCCTTCAGCGTGCGGCCCCAGCAGTGGTGCACGCCCATCGGGTTGTTCGCCGTGATCGGGCCGTCCACGAAGCTCCACTTCGGGCCCTCGCGATTGAGCTCGCGGAGCCGCTCGAAGACCTGCTTTTCCTCCCACCAGTCGAGCACCTCGCGTTCGAGTCCGGGGTGATCGGGTACTGAGGGAAGCGGCTGGAACATTCGCGGGTCAGTCTACGTTTGAAGGGTCATGGCAGACACGATCACAACTGACACATTCGACACCGAGGTGCTCGGGGCAGAAAGTCCCGTGCTCGTCGATTTCTGGGCGGAATGGTGCGGCCCGTGCCACGCGGTGGCGCCGGTGCTCGACCAGATCGTCCAAGAGCGCTCGGATCTGCGGCTGGTGAAGGTCAACATCGACGAGGAGCCCGAGCTCGCCCGCCGCTACGGCGTGATGAGCATCCCGACGATGATCCTGTTCGACTCCGGCGAGCCGAAGGCCGCCGCGGTCGGCGCGCAGCCGAAGACCATGCTCGAGAAGTCTCTCGGGCTCGTCGAAGCGTAGAAGCGCCGGAACTAGTCTCTGTCTTCCAGGAAGCTCTGGAAGTCGGCGTGCTTGCGGAGATAGGACTCGACGTCAGCGAGGCCCTCGGCCACGAAGGCGTCGAGCCACTCCTCCGAGAGGTCGTCGTCGATCCGGTGCGTGCCGCGCTCAGCCAACGTGGCTGGATTATCGGCAGGGAGTCCGGACTTCTACATGGGCCGTTCGGCCCATTTTTCGACCCTTACAGACCCTCTTTCCACGCCCTGAGAACGGCAACGGTGTTCTCGAACGCAAAGTCGTCCCACGGGGGGAGCTCGTCGCGCGCGAACCACGCGACCTCGGCGACGTCGTCCGCAGGTTCGGGCTCGCCCGAAGCGATGCGGGCGGTCCAGTAAAGGTTGAGCGTCCAGATGCCCCCGTCTCCGTAGCGGTCGGGCCACGCGCCGTAGAACTCGAGCGGCTCGATCTCGACTCCGGTCTCCTCGCGGAGCTCGCGTGCCAGCGTCTCGAGCGGCTCCTCGCCTTCGTCTGCGAAGCCGCCCAGGAGATCCCACAGGCCGCGGCCCGGATCCGCGGCGCGCCGGGCGAGCAGGATCCGCCCGTCCCCGTCGAAGACGAGCGCGCTCACCGTCGGCCCGGGGTTCGCGTAGACGCGCAGGCCGCACTCCGGGCACTTCGCGATCGCGTCGACGACGTCCAGCTCCGCGGTGCAGCGGGGACAGCTCTTCCAGCCGTCGAAAAACGGGCTTCGTGGCATACGATCGAGCCTATATGTCCACCGGCGAGACACCCGAGCCCACCGAAGAGGAGAAGGACGCGCCGCCCGAGCGCCGGCGGGACGAGGACGCGCAGCGGTATCCCGCGCACGAGGATCCCGAGCGCGTCATCGACCCCGACGAAGAGCGGTGAGGCACCAGAGCGCGACGGCGAACGAGCTGGCCCGAATAGCGGAGCTGGCCGGCGTCCCCGGCGAGACGCTGATGCGCCTGGCGGAGCGGATGGAGCGCAAGGAGCTCGCGGCGGGCGAAGGGTTCGACGGCGCCGGCCGCTTCGGAGTCGTCCTCTCCGGGATGCTGCGCGGCGAGGGCGGGCTACTGCGGCCGGGCGACAGCTTCTCAACTGGCGTGACAGCCATGACTCCCGCGACGGTCGCGAGCTGCGAGCGAGCGGTCTACGACGAGATCCGCGAGCGCGCGTAGCTGCGAAGCGTCAGGCCGCGCTTGCGGATCCTCGTGAGCGACGAGCGCCGGCCCCAGGTGGATAGTGCGTCAGCCGCCGAGTTGAACCCGCCGAGGAAGCGAAGGCAGAGCGCCGCGAACGTGTAGCAGACGACGATGATCAGGAGGTTCCACACGGCTCCTCGTCATCGTAGCTCCGCGAGAACGGCGTCGGAAAGCGGCGGCCAGGCGTCCTTCGCCCACTGCCCGAACTGCCGGTCGGCGAGCGAGGCGCACGCCACGCCTGCCTCGGGGTCGACCCAGAGGAAGCTGCCGGCGCCGCCGAAGTGGCCGAAGGTCCGTGGCGAGTTGCCCGTCCCCGTCCAGTGGGGCTCCTTCGCGCCGCGGAGCTCGAAGCCGAGCCCCCAGTCGAGCGGCTCGTAGCGCCCGAAGTCGGGGAGGATCCCGGAGAGCCCGGGGAACTGGACCGAGGTCGCCTCGTCCAGGGTCTCCGGCGCGACGAGAGTCGGCGCCTGGAGCTCGCGGCCGAAGGCCAGCAAGTCGTCGAGCGGCCCGGCGAGCCCGGACGACGGCGGGCCTTCGAGCGTCGTGCCGGAGAGGGCGAGCGGCTCGAGCACTGCGGCGTGGAGGTAGTCGCCGAAGGGCATCTCGGCCTTCTCCTCGAGGAAGACGCCGAGCTGGTCGAAACCGGTGTTCGAGTAGATCCGGCGCTTGCCCGGCTGGGAGATCGGACGCGGCCCGTCGAAGGGAAGTCCAGAGGCGTGCGCGAGCAAGTGGCGGACCGTGGATCCCTGCGGCCCGGCCGGTTCGTCCAGGTCGAGGACGCCCTCCTCCGCCGCGACGAGCGTCGCCATCGCGCTGAAGAGCTTGGTCACGGATGCCCACGCGAACGTCCGGTCGGCCGGCCCGTGCGTCCACGTCTCCGACCCCCGCGCGACTCCGGCGCAGGCATGCTCGACCGGCCACGCATCGATCTGGGCGAGGGCATCCACGGGCGGCGATACTAGCCGCGTGGAGCGCAGGCTCATCTCGTCGGGCTCGCCCTACGAGCCGGTCGTCGGCTTTTCTCGCGCCGTACGCGTCGGCAAGCACGTCTACGTGGCGGGCACCGCGCCGGTGATGCCGGACGGCGCCGATCCTCCCGAGGACTCCTACGGGCAGGCGCGGCGCTGCTTCGAGATCATCGGCGCCGCCCTGGAAGAAGCGGGCGCCTCGTTCGCGGACGTCGTGCGCACCCGCGTCTACCTCGTGAAGGCCGAGGACTTCGACGGCGTCGGCAAGGCGCACGGCGAGATCTTCGGAGACATCCGCCCGGCCAACACGACGCTCTTGGCCGGCGGGTTGCTCGACTCCCGCTGGCTCGTCGAGATCGAAGCCGAGGCAGTCGTAAGCGGGCCCTGAGGCCCGCTTACGATGTGCGCAGCTCTTTTTTAGGGTGTGCTAAGCGGTCTGCGCGCGGCCCACGTGGCGGCTTA
>DASSBN010000016.1:0-37992 GCA_035698665.1 Gaiellaceae bacterium | reverse complement strand
CGCCTACACTGCGGCCATGAAGGCCCTCGCTCTGGCAGCGTGCGTTCTGGCGCTTGCCGCGGTCGCCGGAAACGCTTCTGCAGCCTTCCAGTCGTCGATCAGCCGCCTCCCGCCCGACGTGCGCGAGCGAATCGTCGGCTCCTCCTGGCACGAGGGCTGCCCCGTGCCGCTTCGCAGGCTCCGCTACATCCGCGTCTCGTTCCACAGGTTCGACGGCTCGAAGCGGGAGGGCCGCCTGATCATCCACAGGAGCCAGGCGCACAAGGTCGTCAGGGTCATGCACAAGCTTTGGCGCGCGGACTATCCGATCCGGCGCATGCGCCTCGTCGACGCCTACGGGGCGAGCGACCGCCGCTCGATGAGGGCTGACAACACCTCGGCCTTCAACTGCCGGTACGTCGCGGGTACGTCGAGCTGGTCGATGCACGCCTACGGGAAGGCGATCGACCTCAATCCGGTCGAGAACCCGTACGTCTCGGGCAGCCATGTATCGCCGAAGAACGGCGCGAAGTACGCCGACCGCTGCTGCCACCCCGCGATCATCCACCCGGACGACGAGGTCGTGCGCGCGTTCGCTTCCGTCGGCTGGGGCTGGGGCGGGTCCTGGAGCGGCGGCACCAAGGACTACCAGCACTTCTCGACCACGGGCGGCTAGCCGGCGTCGAGCCGGCCGAGGAGCCAGGCGCGCGCGTCGGCCTTGGCCTGCGCGTTCAGCTCGTGCACGGCGTCGTACATCTCGAGCTTCTTCGGGTCGCTCGTCGCGGCGAAGGCCTCCTGGGTGTCCTCTGGGCTCGGCCGCGTGTCCAGCTCGCCGGCCTGGAGGAAGACGGCGCTCGGTGCGGCTTGCGGGAGGTAGTTGATCGCGTCTATGGGCTGCATCGCCTGCTCGTAGGCGTCGAGGTCGCCCTCGATGTCTTGCTCTTCCGCGAGCTTCCGCATGTCGGTCGAGAGGCGCGGGACGAGCGACATGAGGACGAAGGAGTGCACGCGGCGCTCGACCGCAGAGAAGATCCCGCCGAGCGAGGCTCCCCAGCTGAAGCCGACGTAGCCGAGCCGGCTCGGGTCGACCTCGGGCCGCGAGACGAGCACGTCGATCCCGCGGCGCATCTCCTTCACCTCCTGGGCGATCCCGTCTGCGTCCGACGGCTCGAAGACGACGACGTCCTCGATCGGCGGGCGCGCATACGGCGGGTTGGGGAGGAGCGACACGACGCCGGCCTTCGCGAGCTCGATCGCGTCCGTGTAGAAGGTGTACTTCGCGCCGGGCGCGCCGGGCATGAACTCGACGGCGGGATAGGGGCCGTCGCCCTGCGGAGTGATGAGGAAGGCGTCGATCGGCCCTTCCGGGCCCGCGTAGGTGATGTCGTGGACGACTGCGCCGTCCTTCACCTCGGACTTGAGCTCCTTGACGTCGAGCGGCGCCGAGGCGTCGTAGTCGAACTGGCTCAGGAGGTCGGCGTCGACCGTCGCGGGCGAGGTCGAGACCGTGCCGCGTTCGGCGCTGCCGCTGCTGTCTCCCTCCCCACCGCACGCGGCGACGAGAATGGTCAATGCCACCAGGATCGGAAGCGCCCGCCTCACTGCCCGATAGGACGAGCGCCCGCGCGGTTGGTTTGCCCTGCTTTACTTCCGCCGTGGCACGCGGTCTCGTCATCGTCGACATTCAGAAGGACTACTTCCCCGGCGGAGCCCATCCGCTCGAAGGCCCCGAGGCCGCAGCCGAGTCGGCTGCGCGGATCCTGGCCGACTTCCGGGCCTCAGGCGGTCCCGTCTTTCACGTCCGCCACATCTGGGACGAGGACGAGGCGACCTTCATGCGCCCCGGCACCGAAGGCGTCGAGATCCACGAGAGCGTCGCGCCGCTCGAGGGCGAGACCGTCATCTCGAAGGCGCACCCGAACAGCTTTCGCGAGACCGGGCTCGAAGCCGAGCTCCGCAACGCCGGCGTCGACGAGCTCGTGGTCTGCGGGATGATGACGAGCATGTGCGTGGACGCCACCGTCCGCGCCGCCGTGGACCTCGGGTTCGAGACGACGGTCGTCCACGACGCGTGCGCCACGTGCGAGCTCGACTTCGGCGGCACGGCGATTCCCGCCGCCTCGGTGCACGCGGCCTTCCTCGCCGCGCTCGCCGACGGCTATGCCGCGGTCGTCTCGACCGCCGACATCGCGGGCTGAACCCACGCGTCGACGGACTGCTCGCGCCCGCGTAGCTCGAGCGTGCGCCGTTCGAGGCCCGACGTGTCGAGTCCGGCGGCAGTTGCGGTGGCGTCGCTCATGACGATCTCGCCCGCCATGGCCATCGAGGTCAGGCGCGCGGCGGTGTTGACCGTGTCCCCGAGCGCCGTGAAGTCGAGCGCGTCATCCTCGCCGATGTAGCCGACGTAGGAGATCCCTGTGTGGATGCCGATGCCGACCGGGATCCAGGGCTCTCCCGTTCCGTGGCCCGTCTCGATCAGGAGCTCGCGGGCGGTCTCGACGGCGCGCGCGGCATGATCCTTGCCCGCGAAGCCGGGGATGAAGAGGGCGACCGCCTCGTCGCCGACGAACTTGTCGACGATCCCGTCCCAGCGGTCGACGACCCGCGCCGCGGTACCCCAGAAGCGCGTGAGCAGCGTGCCGAACTCACCCGGCGGCAGCTGCTCGGCGAGCCCCGTCGAGCCGCGGACGTCCGCGAAGAGCGCCGAGATCTCGACCTCCGCGCCGCCGGGGTGTTTGTGCGCCGACTTCATGCACCAGGTGCAGAGCCTGCGGTTGAGCGGCGACGGCCTGCCGCCGAACACGCGGATGAGGAAGTTACCCGGCTTGCCGAACGGCGCGTAGCAGAGCTTGCAGCGGGGCTCCGACGGGATCTTCTTCCACATGCGCTGGAACGTGCGCAGGCCGCGGATCTCGCCGTTGAGGATGCGGCGCCACTCTTCCGTAGAGGCCGGTTCGCTCATTGCGGATCGAGGATACTCCGCTCGTGGCCGTCTATCGCTACGTGCTGGCCGACGTCTTCACGGACACGCCCCTCGAGGGCAACGGCCTCGCGGTGTTCACCGACGCGCGCGGGATTCCGGAGGAGACGCTGCAGCCGCTCGCGCGGGAGATGAACCTCTCCGAGACCGTCTACGTGTATCCGGCCGAGAACGGCGGCCACGCTCGCATCCGGATCTTCACGCCGATGGACGAGCTGCCGTTCGCGGGGCACCCGGTCCTCGGCACTGCGTTCGTGCTCGCGGGGCCGCTCCAGCTCCCGGAGATCGTGCTCGAGACGGGCAAGGGGCCCATTCCGGTACGGCTCGAGCGCGAGGAGAGCCGGATCAGCTTCGGTTGGATGAGCCAGCCGGTCCCGACCGTCGAGCCGTTCCCCGCGGCGGACGAGCTGCTCGCAGCGGTAGGCGTCGATGGCTCGGAGCTCCCCGTCGAGCTCTACGACAACGGCGTTCGGCACGTGTACATCGCGCTTCCGAGCGTCGAAGCCGTCGAGGCGCTCGAGCCGGACCTCCAGGCCCTCAAGCGGCTTCAGGGCATCGTCGGGACGAACTGCTTCGCCGGCGAGGGCGACCGCTGGAAGACGCGCATGTTCGCGCCCGCGGACGGCGTTCCCGAGGATCCGGCGACGGGGTCCGCCGCGGGCCCGCTCGCCTGCCATCTGGCGAGGCACGGCCGCATCGAGTTCGGCCGGGAGATCCAGATCACGCAGGGAGTCGAGATCCGCCGCCCGAGCACGCTGCACGCGCGCGTGAGCGGCTCGGCCGAGCAGATCGAGAGCGTGGACGTCGGCGGCTCGGCGGTCGTCGTCGCCCGCGGCGAGTTCAAGCTCGGCTAGCCCCAGGCGACGTCGCGGATCTCCGGCAGCTCGACCGCAACCGCGCGCCAGAAGACGCCGCCGTTCCGCGAGACGTAGACGCGGTTCCGCGCCGCGAAGAGGACGTCGTCGGGGCTCTCGCCGAGGGCGACCGCGCGGCCCGCCGGGAGGCCGGCGCCGCGCTCGCTCCAGGTCGCGCCGCTGTCCCGAGAGATCAAGAGCGGAGGCTTCCGGTCGAGGAGGAGGACGATCGTGGCTCCCGCCGCGTCGAGGTCGAGCGCCTGGCCGGCGGCCCAGGACGGGGTCAGCTCGAGCGGCCGGGTGCGCGCGACCGCACCGTCCTCGTCGCGCTCGAGCAGCTCGTCCTCCTCCGCGTCCGCTCCGATCTCGACGGTGTAGAGGCCGTCGTCACAGCCGATCTCGGCTCTCATGCGGCGAGGAGTGCCCGCACGACCGCGCCCGCGAGCCGGGCCGCGGAGCGTGGGGTGTGGCGCTGCCTGCGGTAGGTGAGGTAGGCGGCCATGAACTTGTCCCCCGAGCCGGTCGGGTCGCGCGCTTCGACCGGCCGCGCGGCCACGTGCTCGGCGAGCCCGTCGGCGAAGACGACCGAGCCGCGGCTCCCGAGCGTCACGACGATCTCCGGGACGCCGAGGGACGAAAGCGACCTCTCGTCCAGCTCCACCCCGAGCGCGTCGGCCTCCTGCTCGGAGAGCTTGAGGATGTCGACGTGCCGCAGCACCTCGGGGTCGTAGTCGCCGTCGACCCGCACCTCGCCCAGCTCCGCGGGCCGCACGAGCCCCTGCCCTTCGAAAGAGAGAGTCCGGTTGCGGTGGAGGAGGGCGAGTGTCTCGGCCGGGAAGTCGGCCCGGGTGAGCGCGCCTGCATGCACCCAGTCCGCCTGGCGCAGCGGCTCGTCGAGCCAGCCCCTGACGTCCTCGGGCGTCCATGGCTCGCCCAGCTCCTCGATGTCCATCGTCCGGTGGTCGCCGTCGTTCTCGATCCGGAAGGTGATCGTACGCTTCGCCGGGCGCGAGTAGACCGGGATGCCGAGCGCGTGCAGCCCTCGCCCGCTGTCCTCCGCCGCGATCTTCGTCGCGATCAGCGCGGGCTGCCCGAGCAGCCGAAGCGCCTTGGCCGCGTAGAACGGCGCGCCGCCGAGGCGCGGAAGCCCGCCGTCAACGCGATCCAGCGAGACGAGCCCGACGACGCCGAGTTGGCGCATGCGCGTACCGTAAGGCCGCGAAGAGGGCGAACGCGAGGGCGAACGAGGGGAGCGAGGCCCCACCCGCGAACTCGCCGGCCCCGGGGATGTGCCCGAGGGCGTCGATCCACCAGGCTGGGCCCGTCGGCTGGATCCACTGGTAGAGCGCGACGCCCGCGAGCCAGGCAGCGATCCCGCTCCAGCGCACGGCCACGCGCGCCCTCTCCCGGTCGAGGAAGTCGGCGGCGAGCACGCCGAAGAGCGGCACGAAGAAGGAGCCGAGCAGCAAGAGGAAGCTCTGGTACTGGGCGAGGTCGATGACGAGCGCGCCGGCGATCGCGAGCCCGCCGGCGCCGAGGACGAGGAGCCGCTGTGGCGCCTCCGGCACGAGATTCTGGATGGACACCGCGGCGGAGTAGACATTCGCGAACGGCTCGTCGGTCTCGGCGACGGTGAGCGCGACGAGCGCGAGCGCGCTCGCCAGCCCGCCGGCGGCGACCGAGGTGAGGAGCGCCGTCGTGTCGCTCGTGCCCCGCGAGAGAAAAAGGAGGGCGCCGAGCGCGTACAGCCAGACGAGCGGCACGAAATAGCCCACCGCCGTTCCCCAGAACGCGTGGCGGGGCCGGCGGGCGAAGCGGGTGTAGTCGGCTGCGAGCGGGAGCCACGAGGCGGCCATCGCCACGGTCAGGTCGACTCCTTGCCAGAACGTGATGCCGCCTGCCGGGTCGGCATTCCAGAGATCCCCCGTGGCGGCGCCGTCGAGGGCCCACCACGTCAGATAGCCGACCGAGGCGGCGACGGCCCAGACCGCGAAGCGGCGCACGTAGCGGCGCACGAAGGAGATCGGGCCGGCGAGCGCGAGGGCGAGCGTGATCGCGCCGAAGACGAGCACCCAGACCCAGCGCTCGCGAAACCCGAAGACGCGGTCGGCGAGAGCGTTCGCGGCGGCCGCGATCACGATCAGCTCGAAGGTGGCCCAGCCGAGGTTCTGGAGGACGTTCAGGATCGTCGGCGCATACGAGCCGCGCTCGCCGAGCGGCTCCCGCATGAGCACCATGCCCGGTAGCCGGCGCGCGGCGCCGATGTAGCCGGAGAAGCCGAGGAGCGCGCACCCGAGCGCAGCACCGACGACAGTCGCGAGGAGGGCTCGCGGCAGACCGAGCCCGGCGAGATACGTGCCCGCAACGAGCACGAGCAGGCTGATGCCGAGGTTGCCCCAGAGAAGGGTGAGGTCGCTCGCCGAGAGCGTGCGCAGCCGCTCGGGAACCGGTGTGACGCCCCATGATCGTTCGTTCTCCATGCGCGCTCCCTTCGCTGGCATTACCCAGATCAGGTTCTCGGGTCAGGGCGTTTCGCCCACTCTCAGCCGCGGTCGCGGCTCCCCGGTGGTACTCGGCGAGTCTACCCGGCCACGATCGATTCGATGCCCTCGGCGGCGTGGCCGAGCGCCTCGTCGTCGAAGAGGTAGGCGACGGCGTTCTCGACCTCGTGCGCGGGGCCGTCCAGCGAGTCGGAGCCGCCCGCGCCGTTCAGGGCGTAGCGGATCGGGATCTCGTGCGTGACCACGAGGAGGGTGTCGTGGGGGAGTGCCAGGAGACCGCGGAAGGCCCGGGCGTAGCGCAAAGCAGCGTCGTCGAGGCTCTCGCCTCCCGGGAAGGGAACCTCGCGCGCGTGAGAATGCTTCCACGCCCGGTAGGCCTCGAGCGTCTCGCCTTCGAGGTCGCCGATGTCGATGTCGTCGAGGAGCGGCTCCTCGGCGAACGGGACGTTGCGACCGGCGAGGACGATCTCCGCCGTCTCTTTCGTGCGCGAGAAGCGCGTGTGGACGCAGAGGTCGAAGCCGATGTTCGCGATCTCGACGCCGAGCTTGTGCGCCTGCGAGCGGCCCTCGTCGGTGAGCGGCACCTCCACCGAGGGGTCGCCGTTCACCCGGCGCTCGAGGTTGAGCCGGGACTCGCCGTGCCGGGCGAAGACGAAGAGCCGCACGCCCGGCAGGCTAGATCACGAAGGCTTCCTCGCGAGCTTCGCCATGCTCGAAGCGGGAGGCGGAGAAGGCCGAGAGGTCGAGGGTCGGCTTCGCGCCGATCACCCGCTCGGCCAGGTGCTCCCCGATCGCAGGGCTCTGCTGGAAGCCATGGCCCGAAAACCCGGTGGCGTAGAGGAAGCGCGAGGGCTCGGCCGCCTCGCCCACGATCGCGTTGTGGTCGGGGCTCATCTCGTAGTAGCCCCACCAGGACGACTGGATCGGGAGCTCGCTCAGCATCGGCAGCCGGCGGGTTCCCTGGGTCGCCACGCCCTCGATCGTGGGCTCGCGGCCGCCGAAGACGAGCCCCGGCCCCTCACGGTGGAAGTAGAAGCCCGTAGAGAAGTCCACGGTCAGCGGTACGACGTCGGGGAGCCCCGGGGACTCCGGCGTGTAGTGCATCCAGCGCACCGCGCCCTCGACCGGCAGGTTCATTCCGATGAGAGCGGCGACGTCCTTCGACCAGACCCCAGCGGCGCAGACGACGGTGTCCGTCTTGATGCGCCCCTCCGTCGTGTCGACCCCGAGGATCTTGTTTCCGAGCACGGGAATGCGCGTCACGTCGACGCCCTGCTTGATGCGGACTCCCTTCGCCGCCGCCGCAGCCGCGTACCCGCGGACGACCGCCTCCGGCGTCGCGAAGCCGTCGCGCGGGCAGTAGGTCGCGCCGCGAAGCCCGTCCGTATTCACCTGCGGGACGAGCTGGAGCACCTCGTCGAGCGTCAGCTCCGTCGAGAGGACGCCGAGCGACCCCTGCAGGCCGACGGCCTCCCGAAAGCGGCGCACGTCGTCGTCGGAGTCGAGCAGGAAGAGGTAGCCGGTCTCCCGGAAGTCGATGTCGGTCCCGATCTTCTCCTCGAAGTTGCGGAACTCGAGCAGTGAGATCAGCGCGATCCGGATGTTGATCTCGTCGGCGAACTGGGCCCGGATGCCCCCGGCCGATTTGCTCGTCGAGCCGCTTCCGAGTGTCTCCCGCTCGCAGAGGACGACGTCCGTGACTCCGAGCTGGGCGAGGTGGAACGCGGTGCTCGTGCCCATCGCGCCGCCGCCGATGATCACCACCTGGGCCGAATCTCCTGGCACGAACAGATTCTTCCTCGTTGACGCGGACGGCGCGCAGGCGCGAGAGTCCCTGCGTGGAGGGACGGGTCGCGATCGTCACCGGCGCCGGACGCGGAATCGGTCGCGCGACGGCGCTTGCGCTGGCCGGCCGCGGCGCCCGTGTGCTCGGAGTGTCCCGGACGGAGGACGAGCTCGCCGCGCTCGCGGAGGAGGCCTCCGTCGAGGTGCTCGCCGAGTCGGTGGCGACCGAGGAGGGCTGCGAGCGGATCGTCGCCGAGGCGCGCACCCGGCTCGGCCCGGTCGAGATCCTCGTTCTCAACGCGGGCGTCGGGTCGGGGCACGAACGGGAGATCTGGGCGCAGGAGACCGACGTCTGGCGCGAGACGATGGCGGTCAACCTCGACGGCCCCTTCTTCCTCTGCCGAGCCGCAGCGGTGGACATGAAGGAGCGCGGGTGGGGCCGCATCGTCATGGTCAGCTCGACCTCGGGCGAGCTGGGCGCGCCGAGGTGCTCGGCCTACACGGCTTCGAAGCACGGCCTCCTGGGGCTCATGCGTGCCGTGGCGCAGGACCTCGGCCCGTTCGGGGTGACGTGCAACGCCGTCCTGCCCGGCTGGGTGCGGACGGAGATGGCCGAGCGCTCCGCCCGGCTCGAGGCCGAGCGGCGCGGGCTCACCGTCGAGGAGGTCTGGGCCGAGCGCGACGCCGAGTATCCCGTCGGTCGCGTGGTGACGGCCGAGGAGATCGCCGAGACCATCGCCTTCCTCGCGAGCGAGGAGGCGAGCGGGATCAACGCCGAGGGCATCACCGTCGCGCTCGGCGGGGTCTGGTGATTCGACGGCTTAGGATGGGCCCGTGAGCAAGGTCGCCTCCGAGCCGTTCGGTCTCTCCGACGAGCAGCGCGAGATCCAGGCGCTCTGCCGCGAGTTCGCGCAGCGCGAGATCCGGCCGATCTCCCAGGCCGTCGACGAGGCGGACACCGAGATGCCGTGGGAGGTCTGGTACAAGGCGGCCGAAGTCGGCATCACGTCCTTCATGCTTCCGGAGGAGTACGGCGGGGGCGGCATGACCGACTGCCTGACGGGCTGCGTCGTCCAGGAGGAGCTCTGCTGGGGCTGCTCCGGGATCGGCAACCTCGTCACCTCCGGCGGGTTTTTCGCGGAGCCGGTGCTGGCGCTCGGGAGCGACGCGCAGAAGCGGCGTTGGATCGAGCCCCTGACCGGCGAGAAGCCTGTGCTGACCGCCCTCGCGACGACGGAGCCGGGAGCGGGGTCGGACGCAGCCTCGATCCAGACCGGCGCGACGAAGTCGGGCGAGGGCTACGTCCTTCGTGGGCAGAAGAGCTGGATCTCGAACGGCGGGGTCGCCGACTTCTACGTCGTTTTCGCGACTGTGGCGCCGGGCACGCGCTCGAAGGGCGTGACGGCCTTCGTGGTCGAGAAGGGCGACCAGGGCATCAGCTTCGGGGCGCCGATGAAGAAGATGGGCCAGCGCGCGATCCTGAACGCGGAGATGTTCCTCGAGGACGCGGAGCTTCCAGCCGACCGGCGCCTCGGTGACGAGGGCCAGGGCTTCTATGGGCTCATGCACACGTTCGACCGCTCGCGGGTCACTCTTGCCGCCGCAGCCACCGGCCTCGCCCGCGCGGCGCTCGAGTACGCGGTCGACTACTCCAAGTCGCGCGAGCAGTTCGGTAAGCCGATCGCCGAGCACCAGGCCGTCGCCTTTCGCCTCGCCGACATGGCGACGCGTGTGGATGCCTCGCGCCTGCTCGTCTGGCGCGCTGCGCGCAAGCTGGACGCGGGCGAGCCTGCCTCGCTCGAGGCGTCGATGGCGAAGCTCTTCGCCTCCGAGACGGCGATGTGGTGCACCTGGGCGGCGGTGCAGACCCTCGGCGGCTGGGGCTACTCGCGCGAATACCCCGTCGAGAAGTGGATGCGGGACGCCAAGCTCGAAGAGATCGAGGAAGGCACTTCCGACATCCAGCGCCTCATCATCTCGCGACGCCTCCTCGAATCTTGAGCCGGGACCTCCGCGCGCTTTTCAATCCGCGCTCGGTCGCGATCCTCGGGGCTTCGAACGACCCGGCGAAGTGGGGGAATCGTCTCGCACTTGGCGCATTGCGTGGCGAGAAGGCGCGCTCCGTCTACCTCGTGAACCGAAACCGCGGGGAGATTCTCGACCGGCGCGCGTATGCATCCCTCGCCGATCTCCCGGAGCCGCCCGAGCTCGTCGTCCTCTCGGTTCCAGCCGACGGCTTCGAGGAGGCGGTCGAGGCCTCGCTCGCCGCGGGAGCCAAGGCGCTCGTCGGGATCACGACCGGCCTCGGTGAGACCGGAGCCGACGGGCGTGCGCGCGAGGCCGCGATCGTCGAGCGGGTGCGCGAAGCGGGAGCCGTTCTCCTCGGACCCAACTGCCTCGGGATCTTCGACGCGGCCGCGGGCCTCGATCTCGGCTGGAGCGAGTTGCAGGGCGGCGCGCTCGGGCTCATCTCTCAGAGCGGCAACCTCGCCCTCGAGCTCGCTCTCCTCGCGGAGGACTACGGCCTGGGTTTCTCCCGCTTCGCGTCGCTCGGAAACCAGGCGGATCTCGAGGCAGGCGAGCTCGTCGCGAGCCTCATCGAGCACGAGCCGACGCGCGTGATCGCGCTCTACTGCGAGGACTTCCGCGACGGGAGAGCCTTCGCCCGCGCCGCACTCGAGGCCGTCGAGGCCGGGAAGCCCGTGATTCTTCTCACGGTCGGCGCAGGGGAGGTCGGCGCCCAGGCGGCGAGATCGCACACCGGCGCGCTGGTCAGCAACGAGACGGCCGTGGAAGCCGCGTGCCGCGCTGCCGGCATGGTGCGCGTGCGCTCGCCCCGCGAGCTGATCGATCTCGCGCAGGCGGAGCTGGCCCGGGTGCGCCCGCGCGGGAGAAGGGTCGTCATCGTCGGCGACGGCGGCGGGCACGGAATCGTCGCGTCCGACGTCGCCTCGGCCGAGGGTCTCGACTTGCCGCCGCTCTCCGACGAGCTGCAGGGCCGGATCGCCCCGCATCTTCCCGATGCGGCGCCGACGCGCAATCCCGTCGACTTCGCGGGAGCCGGCGAGCAGTTCCTCACGATCTTCGAGGACGTGACGAGGATCATCCTCGAGTCCGGCGAGGTCGACGCGGCGCTCGTGACGGGCTACTTCGGCGGCTACAGCGAGTTCTCGGACGAATTCCAGGCCGAGGAGACCGAGGTCGCGCTCGGGATGGCCCGCGCGGCGAAAGACACCGAACGCGCCCTGGTCGTCCAATCGATGTACCCGCGCTCGCCGTCTCTCGTCGCCCTCCGCGAGGCCGGCGTGCCCGTCTACCGCGAGATCGAGGCCGCGGCCTGGGCACTCGCCCGCTTGGCGGACCAGGCAGAGCGGTCCCCGCGCGGGGTGCCGGAGCTGCCTCCTCCTGCCGAGGGACCAGTCCCCACCGGCTACTGGGAGGCGAGGGAGCTCGTGGCGTCCGCCGGGATCGAGCTTCCGCCTGCACGTCGCGTGACGACTGCCGAGGAGGCGCGTTCGGCTGCGGCCGAGCTCGGCTATCCCGTCGCGGTCAAGGCGCTCGGGCTCTTGCACAAGTCTGACGCAGGCGGCGTCGCACTCGGCATCGCGAACGAGGGGGCTCTGGGAGATGCGTTGGCAAACATGGCAACATTGTCTCCCGAAGGGTACTCCGTCGAGCGGATGGCACCCGTGGGCGACGGCGTCGAGCTCATTGCCGGCTGCATTCGCGATCCGCGCTTCGGCCCGATCGTCCTCGTCGGAATCGGTGGGATCTACGCCGAGCTTCTCAAGGACACCGCGGTGGCCCTCGCTCCCGTGGACGCCCCCCAGGCCGAGGAGCTCGTCCGCTCGCTTCGTGGCGCCGCCATTCTGGAAGGCGCGCGCGGGCGGCCGCCCGTCGACGTGCCGGCTGCGGCGGAGGCCGTCGCGGCGCTTTCGCGCCTCGCGGCGTCCCGCCCCGACCTGGCCGAGATCGAGATCAACCCGCTCCTCGTGACATCTTCGGGAGCGCTTGTTCTCGATGCGCGCGTCCTGAGCGGCGAGAATGGCGCCGATGCTCGCTGAGGGAACTTTCGAAGGGAAGGTCGCGCTCGTCACCGGCGGGGGAAGCGGCCTCGGGCGGGCGTTCGCACTCGAGTTCGGTCGCCTCGGGGCGAGCGTCGTCGTCGCCGGCCGGCGCCCGGAGCCGCTGGACGAGACGGTGGGCCTGATCGAGGGCCGGGGCGCCCAGGCGCTCGCGCAGCCAACCGACGTCCGCGACCCCGAGCAGGTCGAGGCTCTCGTCGCCGCGGCGGTCGAGCGCTTCGGGCGCGTCGACGTCCTCGTCAACAACGCAGCCGGGAACTTCGTCGTCAAGGCGGAAGAGCTCTCGCCGAACGGCTGGCGCGCCGTTGTGGCGATCGTCCTCGACGGCAGCTTCCTCTGCTCCCGCGCGGCCGGGAAGCAGATGATCGAGCAGGGCGACGGCGGCGCCATCCTCAGCGTGATCGCGAGCTACGCCTGGACCGGCGGGCCGGGCACGATCCATTCCGCCGCAGCGAAGGCGGGCATCGTTGCGATGACGCGAACGCTGGCAGTCGAATGGGCGCCCCACGGTATCCGTGCCAACTGCATCTGCCCCGGGCCGACGGACACGGAGGGCGCCGGTCAGGCGCTCTGGCCGACGGAGGAGGACCGCAAGCGCGTCGCAGCCACGGTGCCTGCCGGGCGGCTGGCCACGCCGGAAGAGGTCGCCTGGTGGGCGACCGCCCTCTGCTCGCCGTACGCCGACTACGTCACGGGCGAGACGCTTACCATCGACGGCGGGCACTGGCTCGAGCAGGAGTCCTACATGCCCGCGCTCGGCAAGATGCCGCGCTGAACGTCAGCTCGCCGCTGCGCTCTCCTCGACCTGCTCGTCGCCTTTGAGGGAAGGCACGTCGCCGATCCCGGAAGGGAGGACGCGCAGCGCATCGGCGGGCAGGTGGAGCTGCACCGGCGTTCCCTGCTCGTAGGGGTTGCCCGCGCCGGTGTTCTGGATCAGGGCCTGGAGAGCCTCGCCGGTCGCCGCCCGGACGATGACCTGGATCGCCGACCCGACGTAGACGACGCGCTCGACCATGCCCGGGACCCGGTTCGCGCCGGAGGGCGAGCCGTGCGGCTCGAGCTCGATGCGCTCGGGGCGGATGACGATCTTCGCCTCGCCGCTGACGTCGAGCTCGGTCCCGCGCGTCTCGAGCTCGTAGCCGTCGACCGCGACGCGGCATGCCGCAGTGCCGGTGCTCACGATCCGCGCCTCCATCAGGTTGGAGACGCCGAGGAAGTCGGCGACGAAGAGCGTCTCCGGGTCTTCGTAGACGTCCTGCGGCGCGCCGACCTGCTCGACCCGGCCGCCGTTCATGACGGCGAGACGGTCCGACATCGTGAGCGCTTCCTCCTGGTCGTGCGTGACGTAGAGGAAGGTGATGCCGACTTCCTGCTGGAGCGACTTGAGCTCGATCTGCAGCGCCTTTCGCAGCTTCGCGTCGAGGGCACCGAGCGGCTCGTCCAAGAGCAGCACCGCCGGGTTGAGCACGAGCGCGCGCGCCAGGGCAACGCGCTGCTGCTGGCCGCCGGAGAGCTGCGAGGACTTGCGCCGCTCGTACCCCGTGAGCTGCACGAGCTCGAGGGCCTTGCCGACGCGCTCGCGGATCTCGGCCTTGGGCCGCTTGGCGCGCTTCAGCCCGAACGCGATGTTGTCGTAGACGTTCAGGTGCGGGAACAGGGCGTAGTTCTGGAACACCGTGTTGACGTTCCGCTGGTGCGGGGGCGTGTAGGCCACGTCGGAGCCGTCGAGGAGGATCTGGCCCGAGGTCGGACGCTCGAAGCCGGCGATCATGCGGAGGGTCGTCGTCTTTCCGCAGCCGGACGGCCCGAGCAGCGAGAAGAACTCTCCTCCGGGCACGTGCAGGTCGATCGCGTCGACCGCGCGCACCTCGGCGAACTCCTTCGTCAGCTTGGTGAGTTCGATCTCGCCGCGTGCCATCGTGTCCGAAGCTACCTCAGAGCCTGAAAGCTGTGCCGAAGTCTTCCGCCGCCGTCCCGGTCTTCTTCTCGCCGCTCGTGAAGAGGCGCCAGGCGAGGAAGCCGAGCGTGACGATGATCAGGGTGCAGACCATCATGATCGTCGCAATCGCGTTCACGGAGGGGAGGGGAGCCGCGCGCGTCGCGCTGTAGATCCGGATGGGGACGGTGTCCGTCTCGCCGCCGCTCGAGAGCCACTGGCTGATCACGAAGTCGTCCGCCGAGATGGCGAAGACCACCGCGGCCGCGGCGACGATCGCGGGCGTGAGCAGCGGAAGGAGCACGCGGGTCAGGGCCACGAACGGCGTGGCGCCCAGGTCGGCGGCCGCTTCCTCGTACTGCCTGCCGATCGAGAAGAGCCGGCCGCGCACGATCACCACGACGAACGAGATCGAGAAGGTGATGTGCCCGAGGATCTGGGCGACCGTGCCCGTGTGGATGAACGTGAAGAGCTGCGTGAAGATGAGGAGGAGGGAGACGCCCATGACGATCTCCGGGGTGACCAGCGGGAAGAGCATGATGAAGTTGGACGCACCTGAGCCCCGCCCGCGCCAGCGCGCGAGCCCCAGCGCGAGGAGGACCCCGAGCGGGACGGCGATGAGGACGTCCGCGCCTGCGAGCTTGAAGGTCTGGACGAGCGCGTGGCGGAGCGTCGGGTCGTGCCAGACCGAGTCCACCGGGTCGCCCCAGTACCAGCGCGTGGAGAAGGCGTCCCAGACCGTCCGCGAGCGCGTCGCGTTGAACGAGAACTGCACCGCGATGAGCACGGGGACGATCGACCAGATGATGTAGGCCCACGTGATGACGACGAGGAAGCGCGGCTTCCCCCACGGGTTTCGCAGCCAGCCGCGGACCCTCGCCGCGGTCGAGAATCCGCCGGGCCGGCGCTCGGCGACCGCCGTCACAGCGCCCCCACCGCCCCGACGTCGCGTTGCGCTCGGTGGATGCTCCACATGTAGTAGGCCATCAGGAAGGTGAGGAAGACGGCGAGGATGATCGTCAGCGCCGCACCCAGGGTCGGCTGCGGCCCGCCGTGGAAATAGAGGTCGATCTGGTTGCCGATCATCGAGGTCTTCGGCGACATGGAGACGATGTTCGGGGTGTAGTAATCGCCGAACATCGGCAGCGTGATGAGCACGGCCCCTCCGAGGATCCCCGTCTTCGAGAGCGGCAGGGTCACCGTCCGGAACGCCGCCCACGGGCTCGCGCCGAGGTCGCGCGCAGCCTCGACGTGGCTACGCTCGATGCGGTCGAGCGAGGCGAAGAGCGGCAGGATCAGATAGGGGATGTACCCGTAGACGAGCGCGAAGATGACCGTCGACGAGCTCCCGCCGAGCCAGTCGCGGGGCTGGCTGAGCACGTGCGTGAACATGAGGAACCGGTTCACGTAGCCGTCGGATTGCAGCAGGTTCACCCAGGCCAGCATCCGCATCATGTAGCTGATCCAGAGCGGGAGGATGATCAGGACCAGGATCAGGCCCTTCCATCTCCCGGCGTGTCGTGCCGTGTAGTAAGCGACCGGGTAGCCGATGAGCAGGCTGAGGGCGAGTGACAGCGCGACGTAGACGATCGTGCGGATGCCGACGTCGAACCAGATCCCGCCGGGAGCGAGCCGCGTGAGGGCCTCCTGGATCCAGCCGACGTTCCACTCGAGCGGGTTCCAGATCGGAACGGGCTGGAAGAGGATCGGGTCGACCGTGCCGAGCGCGACGCCGAGCACCGCGTAGAACGGCACGACGAAGAGAAGGATCAGCCAGACGGTGCCCGGGAGTGCGAGGCTTGGCCAGAGCCAGCGTTTGTACACGGCGTGCGGCTAGCTGCCGCCTCCGGCCAGGAAGTCCGAGTAGCCGTCTTCCCAGAGCTGCTGGCCGTTGGCGGTGAGGGTCATCTCCTGCAGCGAGTCCGGTCCGAAGTCGTCCTTGGTGAGGACGCTGTTCTCGAGATTCTCGGGCACGACGCCCTTCTTGACGAGCGTGTCCGGGTCGATCTCCTCGAGAGGCGGCTGGTAGCCGTTGAAGTCGACGAAGTTCGAGTAGGCGACGCCGTTGTCGAGCAGGTAGTTCAAGAAGAGGTGCGAAAGGACGGGCTTCTTCGTCGTCGCGCAGATCGAGAAGCAGTCGTTCTGGATCGGCACCTTGCCTTTCTCGGCCTTCCAGTAAGCGAGAGCGGTCGCCGGCGTTCCCTTCGGGAGGTAGTAGATGTAACCGGCGATCATGTCGCCCGACCAGGCCTGGTTCAGCCAGCTCGTGCCCTCCGGGACTGCCTGGTACTGCACGTCTCCGACCTTGATGTTGCAGACGTCGTAGAGCTCCTTCAGGTCCGCGACCGCCTGGTTGATGAGCGCCGGATCCTCGGTGTTGATATCGGTGTGTCCCTTGCGGAGGAGCGCCATGGCGATGGTCTCTCTCGGCTCGGAGAGGAGCGCTGTCTTGCCCTTGTACGCCTGGGCCTCCCAGAAGATGTCCCACGGCTGCTGCATCGAGGCGATGTCCTCGGTGACGTGGTCCGTCCGCCAGGCGATGCCCGTCGCGTAGCAGGTGTAGGGCACGGTGTAGTGTGAGCCGCCGTCGTAGAACGGGTCGACGAGCTCGGGCCAGACGTTCTTCTGCAGGTTCGGGATGTAGTCGAGGTTGAGCGGCTTGATCAGCTTGCCGGCGACCGCCTGGTCCAGGTTGTCCGGGGTCATCTCCATCACGTCCGGCTGCACGGCTCCCGACGCGAGGCGCTTGATCCCCGACGAGATGTTGTCGAAGGCCGTGTACTGGACGCTGACGTTGTACTTCTCGCCGAACTCGCGTAGCAGCTTCTTGTAGAAGTAGTCGGGATAGTTGAAGACGGTGAAGGTGCCGCCCGTCTCGGGCTCGAGGCCCGACGCGATCGGGTCCTCCCAGAGGGGCAGCGTGACGCGCTTGTCCGGGCGGGCGAGGGGGAGTCCGCCTGGGCCGAGGAGCTCACCGGTGGTGCTCGTCTCCTGGGCGACCGAGGTCGAGCTGGAGCACGCGGCGAGGACACCCGGGACCCCCGAGATCGCAACGCCGGCTCCTGCCGCGCGGAGCAGGAAATCGCGCCTGCTCAGGTTGCCCCGTTCCTTCGGGTGGTGCGTCATTGCGTCCCCTCCTGAATTGTGGCCGCTGGGGTGGGGCACTGTCTCATGGACAGCGTGTTTCTAGCAAGTAAGACGCGTGCGGATCAGCTGAGATAGCTGTAGATCAGACGCTGGAAGTGCTGGATGAGGTGCTCGCTCGTCGGCAGGAGCCGACCGTGCTCCACCATTCCGGACTCGAGGCCTGCGTGCACGGACTCGACGAGGCTGTTGTCCTCGGCGCCGACCTGCTCGTTGAAGGCGATCATCTCTTCGATCGTCTTCTCGGGAACGTCCTCCGAGAAGAAGTAGTCGTAGGTGCCGAGCGTCCGGCGCTCGTCGATCGGGATCCACGAGCCGGCGTTCATGTTCGGCGGCCCGGGGATGATGTCGACGGTGAAGTTCGGGAAGAGGAAGACCGACGTGCTGCGGTCGATCTCGCCGGTCGGGTCGTAGGGCGCCTGCTTGCGGCCCTCGATCACGGAGGAGCGCACCGGCCCCTTCTGCGTCGAGACGTAGCCGGACGAGGCGAGCGCGTACTCGTCGGGGTCGACGTTGATCACCGATGAGAACCCCGGATGCGCGACGGGGCAGTGGTAGCACTCGAGGTAGTTCTCGACCGCGATCTTCCAGTTCGCCTCGATCACGTACTCGCCGCGGTGGTGGAACCTGAGGCTCGAAAGGTCCATGCCCGTCTCCGCAATGGTCTCCGGCATGACGCCGAGCGTTTCCTCGAGGGAGTCGGCCTCGAGGTCGGCGTTCACGAAGATGAACGGGCCCCAGGTGCCGACCTGGACCGGAAAGAGGGAGTAGTTGTCGGCGTCGAAGCCCGGCTCGCGCTCCGAGCGCGGAGCCTTGAGGAGGCAGCCGTCCAGCCCGTACGTCCAGGCGTGATAGGGGCACTGCAGCGTCTCGCGGTGACCGGAGCCCTGCATGACCACGTGCCCGCGGTGCCGGCAGACGTTGACGAATGCGTTCAGGTTGCCGTCCTTGTCGCGGACGAGGACGACCGGGATGTGCCCGGCTTTCGTCGCGAAGAAGTCTCCCGGGTCCGCGACCTCGGCGGTCACGCAGGCGTACTGCCACGTGTGCTTGAAGATCCGCTCGCGCTCGAGCGCGAGGATCGCGCTGTCGGAATACCAGCCCGCGGGGAGCGTGTAGCCGCTCTCGAGCCGCTCGCCGATCTCAGGAAACATCCCGCTCAGCATAACCCGGCGCCTTCCCGGGGCGGCTGGGGAGGCCCTCCCACCCGTCCAAAGCGGACACAGGGGTCTGACCCCAGGTCACGTCCCTCGCCGACCTGTCCCTCGGCACTGGCGGGCGGGTCGAACGTCAGCGTTCAAGCCAAACACTGTCCTCCTGAGACGCGCCCTTCGGGGACACCGGGGTCTGACCCCGGTGTGGATAAGTCGCTGCGCTGCGCTGGTCTACGCCGGGGGATCCCAGTCGGGCTCGAACGACTTGCCTGCGACGCCGCCGATCATGAGCACGAGGGTGTTCGGCTCGAGGGCCGTTCCCGCCCGCTGCACGTCCGGCTCGAGGAAGAGGAGCTCACCGGGCCCGAGCTCGACCTCCTCGCCGTCGCAGGTGAAGCGCACACGCCCGCGGATGACGGCGTAGAGCTCCTGCTGGCCGCCGAAGGACTCCTCCTCGTGCGGCACGACGACCTCCTGACCGGCCTCGCCGTGGCAGGCGTTGACGCCGAAGGCCTCGATGCCGAAGTGCTCGCGGACCGAATGCCAGCGCGTCGGGTAGCCGTCGTCGTCGGTCCAGTCCTTCCAGTAGCCGGGCTCGGCGGAAAGTCCGGCGGCCGGGATGTCGCCGATCCGCGCCGTCTGCCAGCGTTTCAGAGGCTGTGTCAAAGCAGAGACCTGAGTCGCCGAATCACGCCAGCTGGCCGCGAGGCGGTGTCCTCGGTCGTGCCCGTATCTAAATCGATACGAGCACTCCCTGCGTCCTTGCCTCGACGTCCCCTGGCGCGCTTCGGCGACGAGGCTCCGCTTCGACACAGCCTCTCAGTCGACATAGGGCTCGACCCCCCGCTTCAGGAGGCCGCGGGCGAGGATGAGGCGCTGGATCTCGCTCGTCCCCTCCCAGATCCGGTCCACGCGCACCTCGCGCCAGAAGCGGGCGACGGGGTTCTCCGTCATGTAGCCGCGGCCGCCGAGGATCTGCAGCGAGCGGTCGACGATTCGCCCCGCTGCTTCCGAGGCGAAGAGCTTCGCTGCGGCAACCTTCCCGTGGACGACCTTGCGGTCCTCGTAGGCGTCGAAGGCATGCGCTGCGTGATAGGTGAGCAGGCGGGCCGCGAGGAGCTCGGCCAGAGAGTCCGCGAGCTGGAACGACACGCCCTCGTGCTCGGCGATCGGCTTTCCGAAGGCGACGCGCTCGAGCGCCCAGTCGCGCGCGATCTCGAGAGCGCGCGCCGAAGCTCCGCAGCAGCGCGCGGCGATGAAGAGCCGCTCGACGAGAAACCACTCCTTCGCGCCCTCGTTGCCGCCCGCCGGCACGCGGTTCTCGTCGGGCACACGGCAATCGCGGAGCACGAGCTCGGGGTGGTGGTCGAGGTAGGGGTCGTGGAGGAAGCCGGGGACGCGCGTGAGCTCGAGGCCCGGAGCCCCCGGCTCGACGAGGAAGAGCGTCTGCTCGCCGTCGGCGACCGCGAGCACGATGTAGAACCCCGGGTCGCCCTCACTCGTCACGAACCACTTCTCGCCGTTCAGCACCCACTCGTCTCCTTCGCGCACGGCTGTCGCGGCGACGGCGCTCACGTCCGAGCCGGCGCCCGGCTCCGTGACGGCCCAGGCCTCCCGGAACTCGCCGTTCAGGATGGGGACGACCCAGCGGTCGCGCTGCGCGGGCGTGAGGATCTCCCAGAGCTCTGCCGGGCCGCGGTCGACGACCGCGAAGCCGAGGCCGTTCGTCGCCTTGCCCGACTCCTCCTCGAGCGCGACCTGGCCGAGCATGCTCAGAGCTGCGCCTCCGGCTTCCTCCGGCATGTTCAGCATCGAGAAGCCGGCCGCGCGCGCCTTCTTCCGCACCTCGTCGACGGCCGCGAAGTCGATCTCGCCTGCGGCGGCGATCTCCTCCTCCAGCGGAAAGACCTCGTCGGCGACGAAGCGGCCGACGCGCTGCTTCAGCTCGGCGATGTCTGGAGGAAGCTCGGGGACGACCATGGAGCGGGATCTTGACGTGTGGAGGGGGTCGGGGTAAACCGGGGTCGGTGAACGACGTCCGGATCGCATGCGCGCAGGTCGCCCCTCGGGTGGGCGAGGCCGAGGGCAACCGCCGGCTCGCCCGCGAGGCTCTGCGGGAGGCGATCGCTGCCGGCGCGCGCATCGTCCTGCTTCCGGAGCTGGTCACGTCCGGCTACGTCTTGGAGTCGGCGGAGGAGGCGCGCTCGCTCGCTCTTCCCGTGGAGGAGCTCTCCGACTGGGCCGAGGAAGCCGCGCGCGGCGAGGCGGTCGTCATCGGTGGCTTCGCCGAGCTCGGGGAGGACGGGAGCGTCTACAACTCGGCGGCCGTCTTCGGACCGGGCGGTCTCCTCGCGGTGTACCGCAAGACGCATCTCTGGGACCGCGAGAAGCTCTGCTTCGAGCCGGGCGGGGAGCAGCCTCCCGTGGTCGAGACGCCGCTCGGGAGGATCGGCGTCGCGGTCTGCTATGACCTGTACTTCCCGGAGCTCACGCGCGGGCTCGCGCTGGCCGGTGCCGACCTCGTCGCGCTGCCTGCGAATCTCCCGCTCTTTCCTCGCCCGGAGGATGAGAGGCCCGTGGAGATCGCCCTCGCGCAGGCGACCGCGCATGTGAGCAAGGTCTGGGTGGCCGTCTGCGACCGAACCGGGCTCGAGCGCGGCGTCGAGTGGACCGGAGCGAGCTGCATCGTCGATCCCGATGGCTGGCTCGCCGCGGGCCCCGTCGAGGGCGACGGCGAGGAGATCCTCTACGCCGACTGCGAGCTTGCTCGCGCGCGCGACAAGGCGTGGGGCGAGCGAAACCACGTGGTCGGCGACCTGCGACCGGAGCTCTACCCGACCCCCCGGCCCGCGAGCGACCCTTCCAGGATCGCCTCTTCGAGTGAGCGCGGCGAGAGCCGGTCGCCCGCCTCGACGGCGCCCTGAACCTCCAGCTCGCGGACCGGCTCGCGGCCGAGGGCGACCACGAGCGCCTCAGCCTCGATCTCCGTCACGAGCTCGGGCGCGAAGACGTTGGTGAGCCGCCCGACGCCGTGCTCCCAGCCCGCGAGCTCGAGGTGGTGCCGGATCTCGATCTCGGCCCGGTAGAGGCGCGCCGCGTACAGGTTTCGCTGGTAGGCGTGCAGCGTCTCGCCGAACGCCGCTGACCCGATGGCGAGCACCACGGAGTGGCCGCGAGCGGCCAGGACTTCCGCGGCGTCGAGCCCTGACGCATCGCCTCCCCAGTCGGCGACGAGAACCCTCCGACCCTGTGGCCGCCCCCCGCGCAGCACGTCCCACGCCTCCATGAACACGCCGACGATGTGCGCTGGAGGCGCAGGGAGATACGGCCGGGCACCGGTGGCGAGGATGACTGCATCTGCGTCGGGGCGCTCCTGGACGTGCTCGCCAAGGCGGATCTCGACGCCTTCGAGCAGGCGCTCGTAGTTCCGAAGGAGTGACGCTGCAAGCTCCGCATGTCCGGGCGCATTGCCGGCGAGCGCGACCTGGCCGCCGAGGTGATCGGCCCACTCGAAGAGAACGACTTCGTGCCCGGACGCATGAGCCTCGGCAGCGGCGGCCATTCCGGCCGGCCCGCCGCCGACGACCGCGACTTTCAGGCGCCGCTTCGACGACACCGCCGACCACGTCAGCTCGCGACCGGTGCGCGGGTTCTGCGCGCACGCGATCGGAGTTCCTGCGTGGTAATGCGCGATGCACGTGTTGCAGCCGATGCACCGGAGCTCGGGAATGCCTTCGGCGGCTTTCCGCGGCAGGTCCGGGTCGGTGATGAGCGCGCGCGTCATCCCGATCGCGTCCGCCACGCCGTCGGCGACGAGCCGATCGGCGGCTGCGGGATCGACGATCCGCGAGGTCGCGATCAGCGGCGGCCCGACGCGGAATGGGGCGGCGTAGCCCGCGATCGCGCTCTCTTCGACGGGCGGAGGCGGCACGATTCCGGTCGAGCCGCGGTAGGTGGAGGAGTCGCCCAGGGCGATCGAGACGTAGTCCACAAGGCCGGCGAGGCGGGGAGCCACGGTGACGGCGGCTTCGGAATCCGCGGAGAACCTGACGCCGAGGGCGAGGCCGGGAGCGGCCTGCCGCACGGCGTCCACGACGGCGAGGAGGAGCTGGGGCCCGGCCGCCCACTCGTCGTCGCGCAGGTTCACGCCCGGCGTGAAGAACTGGGCGAAGAGATAGTTGTGGGCGGCGGAGAGCTCGATGCCGTCGAGCCCTCCCTCGGCGGCAAGCCCGGCGGAGAGCGCGTAGCCCGCGACGATGTCGTCGATCTCCTCGGCCCGGAGGGCGCGCGGCTCGACGTGGAAGCGCTGGCTCGGGATCGCGGACGGCGCGACCGCCGGAGGTCTGGGAGGGTTGGCGATGAGCTCGCGCCCCCCGTGGAAGAGCTGGACGAAGAGCTTCGTGCCGTGCGCCTGGACGGCCGCCGCGACGCGGCGGTAGCCGGCGACGATCTCCGGCTGGTAACCGGCGAGCGTGTGGGCGGTCAGGCGGCCCGACTCGTGGACGGCGGTCGCCTCGAGGACGATCATCCCGGTCCCGCCCGTGCCCCGCGCCTCGTGGTAGGCGACGAACTCGTCGGTCGGCAGGTGGTCCGAGACGAGCGTCGTCTGGTGGGCGGTCGAGACGATCCGGTTCGGCAGCTCGACGGGCCCGAGCGCGAGCGGGCTGAGCAGATGGGAGAGCTCAGGCACCGCCGAGCTCGCGCTCGAGGGCCGTCCGCTCCCCATCGCTCAGGGGGCGGGAGCGGCCGGTCTCGGTGTCGCGCGCCACGAGCACCGCTTCGGCCTCGGCAGCGAGCTCCCCTGCGACCGTGTGGATCTCCTCGCGGGTCGTGACGCTCGACGTGCCGATCCGCGTCAGCCACAGGCGCGCGACGATCGCGTCGTCGTCCTGCGTCAGCTCGCGGCGGAAGTCGATCGCGACGCGCGCGGTCACGTATCCCCAGGCGTCGCCCGAGTCGCCGAGCGCCCGCTCGAGCCACTCGTCGCGCACTTCTTCGAGATAGGTGAGGTAGACCGCGTTGTTCACGTGGCCATAGGCGTCCTGGTCGCGCCAGCGGATCTCGATCTGCTTCTCGTGCACGTTGCCTCCCGAGTCGGAGAGGATGGTATGAGCCGCCGGTGGCCGATCACAACCGCGTCCGTCCTCTCCTCTTCCCGCGCTCAGTGGCCGTCGTGGGCGCCTCGCCGCGGCACGGGCGGATAGTGGAGGAAGTCGTCCGCTCCGGGATCCCCGCCTGGGGCGTGCACCCGACGAGGACCGAGGTGCTCGGTCTTCGCTGCTTCCCGTGCGTGGCCGACCTGCCTGAACAGCCCGAGCTGGCCGCCTTGCTGGTCGGCCACGAGCGTGTCGAAGAGGCTTTCGAGGAGGCGTTCGATGCCGGGGTGCGCGCGTTCTTCCTCCCCGGCCTCGGAAACGAGGCGGGTGCGGCCGGTCCTGGTGTCGCCACGCGGATCGCCGAGCGGGCGAAAGCGGTGAGCGCTGTCCTGCTCGGACCGAACTGCATGGGCGTCGCGGCTCCCGGGGAGGCTTCGCTCTGGATCGGGACCGTCCCGGGCACCTTTCGGCCCGGCCGTGTCTCCGTCGCCTCGCAGTCCGGCTCGATCGCGGAGGCCCTGCTGGGGATCGGGCCGCGGGTCGGCTTCCGCTGCGTCGTCTCGTCTGGCGGCGAAGCGGTGAGCGACGCCGCGGACTTCCTCCACTTCTTCGCGGAGGACGAGGGAACAGGCGCGATCGGGCTCTTCCTCGAGACCGTTCGCCGGCCGGCGGAGTTTGCCACCGCCCTGGCGAGGTGCGCCGAGGCCGGCAAGCCGGTGGTCTGCCTGAAGGTCGGGCGCTCGCAGGCCGCCGCACGCGCCGCGCTCGCCCACACGGGCGCGGTGGTCGGCTCCGACCGCGCCTTCTCGGCGCTCCTGCGCCGGCACGGTGCCGTCGAGGTGGACGACTTCACCGCGCTCGTCGAGACGCTCGAGGTTCTGGGTCGCGCGCGCCGGCCGCGCGGAAAGCGGATCGCCGCGATCTCGGAGTCCGGCGGCGAAGGCGCGCTCCTCGCCGACCAGGGCGAGGCCGCCGGAATCCCGTTCGAGCCGCTCCCCGACGAGGTCGCAGCGGAGCTCATCACCCGCTTTCCCAACTACCTCGCGCCCGGCAATCCGCTCGACGCCTGGGCGATCGACGAGGCGGAGGCCGTCTTCCCGGGATCGATCGAGGTCCTCGTTGGCTCCGGCGCGTTCGACATCGTCGTCGCGCAGGCGGACCAGTCGCAGTTCCGCGGCGCCGAGGAGCACGAGTGGTGCTTCATGATCGTCAAGGCGCTCGCCGAGGCGACCCAGGGAACGGAGATCTTTCCCGCGGTCACGACGGTCTCGGCCGTCGATCCACGCCCGGAGGTCGCCGAGTACGCCCGCGAGCACGACGTCGCTCTCCTGCGCGGGCCTCGCGATGCGATGCGCGCTCTCGCGGCGGCGGCGAGCCTGCGACCCGTCGCCCCCGCCCCCGCGGTCCTCGATCCGGTCGATCTCGCCGACCTCCTCACGGAGGGCCCGCTCCCGGAGTTCGAGTCGGCCCTCGTGCTCGAGCGCTACGGCGTGGCGATCGCACCGCGGCGGAGAGCGACTTCTCCCGGCGAGGCGGCCGCTGCGGCTTCGGAGCTCGGCTTCCCGGTCGTCGTGAAGGTCGACGGCCCCGCGCACAAGGCGGCTCAGAACGGCGTCGTGCTCGGGCTCGGGGACACCGACGGCGTGCGCGCGGCCGCCGAACGGCTGGGCGGGCGCGTTCTCGTAGCCCGCCAGGCGGGCGGAGACATCGAGGCTTTCTGCGGCATGACGCGGGATCCCGACTACGGGCCGGTGCTGGCGGTCGGCCCCGGCGGGACCGCGGTGGAGGCACTTTCCCTTGCGGCGGTCACGCTCGCGCCGGTCGGGGAGGACGAGGCGCGGCGGCTCGTCGCCGAGGCGCCCGGTCTCGACGCCGCACCCGCCGCGCAGGAGGCGCTCGCAGCGACCCTGGTTGCCCTGGGCCGCCTGGCGGTCGACCATCCACGGATCGCAGCGGTGGACGTGAACCCCTTGATCCTGAGCGTGGACGGAGCGATCGCCGTCGACGCCCTCGTCGTCGTCGAAGGAGGATAGTGCCCCATCCAGCGATAGTCAGCGCATCTCTGGCGGCACCTGGAACCGCCATGCTTTGTCCTCGGTCGCGCCAATATGGCCCCATATTGACGCTCCCTGCGTCCTTGCCTGGCGGCCCCATGCACTCGCCAGAAACGCGAGACCATCACTGGAAGGAGCACTCGTGAGTGACGTCGTGCTGTACGAGCGCCGCGGTCCCGCCGCCTGGGTGACGCTCAATCGCCCGGACAAGCTGAACGCGATCAGCGGCGAGGTGGTCAGGCGGCTGCGCGAGTCCTGGCGCGAGGCTGCGGAAGACGACGAGGTCAAGGCCGTCGTCCTCACGGGCGCCGGGCGCGCGTTCTCCGCCGGCTACGACATCGCCGAGGAGGTGGAGCAGCAGATCGAGAGCGCCGAGCGCTGGCACGAGGTGCTCGCGGAGGACGTCGAACTGACCATGGAGCTCTGGGCGCTCCCGAAGCCGACGATCGCAGCAGTCCGCGGCTGGTGCCTCGCGGGCGCGTGCGAGCTCGCGATGGCCTGCGACCTCGTCGTCGCCGCCGACGACGCGCAGTTCGGCGAACCGGAGATCCGCTACGGATCCGGGCCCGTCACGCTCCTCATGCCCTTCGTGCTCGGCCAGAAGAAGACCAATGAGCTCCTGTTCACCGGAGATGCGATCTCGGCGACGGAGGCCGAGCGGCTCGGGCTCGTGAACGCCGTGGTCGCCCCGGATGCGCTCGACGATGCGGTCAACGCGCTCGTGCAGAAGATCGCGCCCACTCCGCTCCCCGTGCTGCGCCTGACGAAGCTCGCGCTCGTCCGCGCGCAGGAGGCGATGGGGCTTCGCAGCGCGGTGTCTGCCAACCTCGACATCTCGGCGATGCTGAACGCGGCGGAGACTCCCGAGCAGCAGGAGTTCGACCGGATCGTGGCCGAACAAGGGCTGAAGGCCGCGCTTGCCTGGCGTGACTCCCGCTACGGCGAGGGCCTCGCGTGAGAGTCCTCGTCGCCGACCCGTACTACGCGCTCGAGGAGGTCGCGGAGATCATCGGCGACCTGGCCGAGGTCGAGCGCGCCGACGCGCCCTGGGAGGGCGACGACGTGGTCGGGCTGCTGGTCAGCCCGGACCAGCCCGTCGGCGAGGCCGAGATGGACAGGCTGCCCGCGCTTCGCATCGTGGCGACCTGCAGCGTCGGCTACGACAACGTGGACACGTCAGCGGCGGCCGATCGCGGCATCTGGGTGTGCAACGTCCCCGACTACTGCGTCGAGGAGATGGCCGACAGCTCGCTCGCCCTGCTCCTCGCGCTGATGCGCGGCGTCGTCGCCCTCGACCGCAGCGTGCGCGAAGGGAAGTGGGATCACGCCGTCGCGGGACCGCTCCGCACGAATCGAGGGACTCGTCTCGGGATCATCGGGTTCGGGCGGATCGGCCGCGCGCTCGCCGGGCGGGCAGTGGCGCTCGGCTTCGAGGTCTGTGCCGTCGATCCCCACCTCCCGGACGAGGCGATCGCCGGCTACGGCGTTCATCCGCTCACCCTCGATCAGGCGCTCACGAGCTGCGAGGTCTTCTCGCTCCACTCGCTCCTCACGGATGAGACGCGCGCGATGATCGGCGCCGAGGAGATCGCGCGCATGCCGCGCGGTGCCCTGATCGTGGATACGGCTCGCGCCGCGCTGGTCGACTTCGATGCGGTGCTCGAGGCGCTCGACTCGGGCCACCTCGGCGGCGCCGCCTTCGACGTCCTGCCGGTCGAGCCGCCGACGGCCGAGGCGCCTGCGCCCGAGCGGCCGACGCTGATCGTCAACCCACACGCGGGCTGGTACAGCCCCGCGACCGAGCACGAGGCCTACCGGCGGCCGGCGGTCTCGGTTCGCGAGGCCCTGGAGGGCAAGCGGCCGACGGACGCGCTGGCGCCGTGAGCGGCTTCCGCTCTCCGCTCGCTCCCGACGCGAACGCCGGCAAGGTTGCGCTTGTCACCGGCGGCGGCACCGGGATCGGGCGGGCGACGGCACTCGCGCTCGCGCGGACCGGGGCGAAGGTGGCGATCTGCGGTCGCCGGCCGGAGCCGCTCGAAGCGGTTCGCGCGGAGCTCGGCGACGACTGCCTCGCCGTCTCGGCGGACGTCCGCGAGCCGGAGCAGGTGGCCGCGCTCGTCGAGCAGACGCTCGAGCGCTTCGGGCGGATCGACATCCTCGTGAACAACGCGGGCGGGCAGTTCCTCGCGGCGGCCGAGGAGATCTCGCTCAAAGGCTGGCGCGCAGTCCATCGCCTCGCCGTCGACGCCGTCTGGGATCTCACGCGAACGGTCGCGGACCGCTCCATGATCCCGAACAGAGACGGGGTCGTCGTCTTCATCGGCTTCAGCCCCAGGCGCGGCATGGCCGAGATGGCGCATGCAGCCGCCGCGCGCGCGGCGATCGAGAACCTTGCCGGGAGTCTCGCGCTCGAATGGAGCCAACACGGCATCCGCACGGTGTGCGTCGCCCTGGGGAACATCGCGACCGAGGGCCTGGACGGCTACGGGCCCGAGCGGGTGGCGGAATGGGAGCGGGAGGTGCCGCTCGGCCGGCTCGGCACCCCGGAGGAGGCGGCCGCGCTCATCGCGTTCCTCGCCTCTCCGGGTGGGGGCTACGTGACCGGCACGACCGTCGTCATGGACGGCGGCCTCGACGTGTGAATTCCTGGACTGCGTTCGTCGCTTCGTCCGTCTGCGCGAGCGCCGCATAGCCGAGGCGCTCGATCAAAAGCGCGGCTTCCCTCGACGCCTCCGGGATGAGGTCGGCGGCGCGCTTGATCGTCTCGACCGCGAGCGGCGGTAAGGCCGCCAGGTCAGCCGCCAGCTCGAGTGCGCGCTCGGCCGCCTTGCCGGCCGGGACGACCTCGCTGACGACACCGAGGGCGAGAGCCTCGGACGCGTCGAAGCGCCGCCGCAGGAGCATCAGCTCCTTGGCTCTGCCCGGGCCGACGAGCCGGACCAGGCGGTACGCGCCGCCGGAGCTCGGGAGGATGCCGAGCTCAACCTCGGGAAGGCCGAAGGCAGCGGTCTCGTCGGCGATCCGGAAGTCGGCGGCAAGCGCGAGCTCGAGCCCGCCGCCGAGACACCAGCCGTGGATCGCAGCGATGGTCGGCATCCGGAGCGCCGCGAAGCGCTCGTAGACGTCGCCGGTATCCGCGTAGTACGCGGCGATCGAGGCGGCGTCCGCGTCGGCGAACTCGTTGATGTCGGCGCCGGCGGAGAACCCCTTGCCCGCACCGGTGAGGACGACGCAATGGCTCGTCGCGACGTCGTCTCCGCCGAGCGCGTCCGAGAGCTCGCGCTCCATCGCGCCCGAGAGGGCGTTCAGCTTCTCCTCGCGCTGCAGGGTGAGCACGCACACCGGCCCGTCGCGCCGCACGCCGACAAGGCTCACTGCCGGACTCCCTCGCGCACCGACGTGAGCTCGGCAGCGAAGCGCTCCATGAGCGGCGGTGGACCGACCGTGACGCGGATCCAGCCGTCGAGCCCGAACTCGCTCCCCGGCCGGACGAGGAAGCCGCGAACGACAAGCTCGGCCGCGAGTGCGGCGTCGTCGCCGCCGACGTCGACGAGCAGGAAGTTCGCATCCGACGGCAGCGACGCCATTCCGGCCTCGCCGAGTAGACGGGCGAGGAGAGCACGTGCCTCGGCCGACTGGAGGCGGCGCTCCTCGATCCTCTCCGGGTGCGCGAGGCAGGCGCGACCCGCGGCGAGCGCGGCCCGGTTCACGTTGAAGGGCTCCTGGACGACGTCGAGGAAGGGCGCGAGCTCGGGGTGCGCGACCGCGTAGCCGAGCCGCAGGCCGGCGAGCCCGAAGATCTTCGAGAACGTGCGCAGCAGAACGAGGGGACGGCCTGCGAGCACATCCGGTTCCCGGTCGACGCGGCGTTCGGGATCCGCGTATTCCCCGTACGCCTCGTCGACGACGGCGACCGTGCCGTCCGGCAGCGCGGCGAGGAACTCCATCCACTCGGCGGCGTCGACGAGGGAACCGGTGGGGTTGTTCGGGTCGCAGATCCAGACGAGCCTGGCGCTCTCCGCCCGCGCCGTTTCCGCGAGGGCGGTCAGGTCGAGCCGGAAGTCGCGGTTCGGGACCCGGACGACGCGCGCTCCTGCGCCCGCGGACACCTGCGCGTAGAGGCCGTAGGTCGGCTGCGGGACGACGACGGCGTCTCCGTCGCGGATGAACGTGTGCGCGACGGCGGCGATCAGCGCCTGGATCCCATGCGCGGGGACGATCGTGTCGGGCGGGAGCTCGAGCCACTCGGCGACGGCCTCGCGCAGGTCGCTGTAGGCCTGCTCGGGGTACATCCAGGCGTTCGTGAGCTCGTCCTTGACCGCATCGAGTGCGCCGGGGAGCGGGCCGAAGAGATCCTCGTTCCAGTTCAGCTTGGCGATCTCCTCGAGGCCATGCGTGCGCCGGAGCTCCGAGAGGCTCGGGCCCGGGCGGTAGGGCTCCAGCCCGACGAGCGACGGGCGGACGAGATTGGTCCAGTCGGTCACGGTCAGTCCGTGGGCGTCCACATCTCGAGGCGGGCCGGCAGGTGGACGACAGCGGGACCGTCCGTCGCGAGCGCGCGGGCGAGCGCATCGCCGAGAGCGTCCGGGCTGGTCGATTCCACGGGGATCCCGAAGGAGCGCGTGAGCTCGGGGAAGTCGGGCTGCTCGAGGTCGACGGCGAAGGTCTCGCCGTAGGCGTCGCGCTGGTACTCCCGCAGGATCCCGTAGCCGCCGTCGTCCACGAGAAGAAGCGTGGTCGGCAGGTTGTACTGGCGCGCCGTGGCGAGCTCCTGGACGCCGTAGAGGAAGCCGCCGTCGCCCGCGATCGCGAGCGTGGGCTGCCCGAGCCCGACCGCGGCTCCGAGCGCCGCGGGCCAGGCGTAGCCGAGCGTTCCCGAGCCGAGCGGGTAGAGGAACCTGCGCGGCTCGAGGGCGGGGAAGTGCGCTCCCGCCCAGTAGGCGAGGATGGTCATGTCCCAGCCGGCCGCGGCGTCGCGCGGGAGCGCGGCCCGGATGGACGCGAGGAGGCCGCGCTCGAGCCCGCGGCCTTGCTCCTCGAGGCCGGAGGCGATCCGCTCCGCGACGGCTCGCGCCCGCTCCTCGGCGCGCCCGTCAGGCTCGCGCCGCGGCAGCCGTTCCGCGAGGGCCGCGAGCGTCGCCCGGGCGTCGCCCACGAGCCCGAGTGCGGGGAAGCTCGCGCCGATCCGCTCCTCGTCCGCGTCGATCTGGACGAGCTGCCCGCCGAGCTGCAGCGTGTACTGCCGAGTTGTCTCGGCGCCGAGCTCCGATCCAACCACGAGCACAGCGTCCGCTCCCTCGACGAGCTCGCGGAAGGCGGCCTCGTCGCAGGCCGAGCCTGCGGAGAGCTCGTGGTCCTCGGGAAAGGCGCCTTTGCCCATGTAGGACGTGACGACGGGGGCGCGCAGCGCCTCGGCGACGGCACGCACCTCCTCCCAGGCGCCCGACCGGAGGACGCCGCTGCCCGCCCAGACGAGCGGTCTCTCGGCTCCCGCAAGGATGCGGGCCGCCTCGTCCAGCCGGTCGGCGGCAGGGACGATCGGCTCGGGCGGGTTGCTCTGGAGCCCGTTCACCTGCATGTCGGTCTCGCCGGTGAGGACGTCGACGGGGATCTCGACAAAGACGGGGCCGCTCGGCGGTGTCTGCGCGCGCTGCCACGCCTCGGCGAGCAGCTCCGGGACGTCCTCCGCGCTCCGCGCACGGGCCGCCCACTTCACGATCGGCTCGAACGACGCGCGCTGGTCGCGCAGCTCGTGCAGGTAGCCGCGGCCGCGCCCGATCAGATCGCGCGGGATCTGGCTCGCGATCGCGACGAGCGGGACGTGCGCGCTCGAGGCCTCCATCAGACCGGTGAGGGAGTTGAGGGCTCCCGGGCCCGTGGAGAGGAGAAGCGCCGCCGGCTTGCCGCCGGCCCGGGCGTAGCCGTCGGCCGCGAAGGCCGCGTTCAGCTCGGTGCGAAAGCCGACGTAGCGGACCGAGCTGCCGCGCAGCGCCTCCCAGATTCCGAGCGCGTGCACCCCGGGAAGGCCGAACGCGGTCTCGGCTCCGAGTGCCTCGAGGGCGTCCACGACGACGTGGCCGCCGATGCGGGTGCGGACCGCTTCGCTCACCGCGCGATCCTATCCCGCCGCATGAGAGGATCCGGCCGGTGACGACCCGGACCGAGTTTCCGCGCCCGATCCGGGAGATCGAGCACACCTGGCTGACGCTCTCCGACGGCTGCCGGCTCGCCGCCCGCATCTGGCTGCCGGAGGACGCCGAGTCGGATCCCGTCCCCGCGATCCTCGAGTTCCTCCCCTACCGCAAGGTGGACGGCACGGCGATGCGCGACGCGCGGCGGCAGCCTTACGTGGCCGGGTTCGGGTACGCGACGGTCAGGGTGGACATGCGCGGCACGGGCGAGTCCGACGGCCTGATCACGGACGAGTACACGGAGCAGGAGCACGCCGACTGCCTCGAGGTGATGGCCTGGCTCCGCGAGCAACCGTGGTGCGACGGCAACCTCGGCATGTGGGGGATCTCCTGGGGTGGCTTCAACGCGCTCCAGCTGGCGGCGCTTCGGCCGGCGGGCCTCAAGGCGATCATGACGTTGATGTCGACGGACGACCGCTATGCCGACGACGTCCACTACCGCGGCGGGTGCGTCGAGGCCCTCGACATGCTCCACTGGGCTTCCTCCATGCTGGTCTGGAACGGGCGGCCGCCCGACCCGCGGCTCTACGGCGACGGCTGGCGCGAGGCCTGGCTCGAGCGGCTCGAAGGAGCGAACGACTGGATCGAGCCCTGGCTCGGCCACCAGCGGCGCGATGCGTACTGGAAGCACGGCTCGGTCTGCGAGGACTACTCCGCGATCGAGGTGCCGGTGTACGCGGTCGGCGGGTGGGTCGACGGCTACACGAACGCGGTGCCGCGGATGCTCGAGGGGCTTTGCGTACCGCGCAAGGGGCTGATCGGGCCGTGGGCGCACGCGTTTCCGGACGACGCGCTTCCCGGCCCGAGCATCGGCTTCCTCCAGGAATGCGTCCGCTGGTGGGACCACTGGCTCAAGGGAATCGACACGGGGATCATGGACGAGCCGATGTTCCGCGCCTGGATGCAAGACTCGGCGCCGCCGAGGGCGTTCTACGAGGTGCGGGAGGGGCGCTGGGTCGCGGAGCCCGGGTGGCCGTCCCAGAACATCGGCACGGAGACCTTGGAGCTCGCGGGCGGGCCGCGCTCCATCCTCGGCGCGCAGACGTGCGGGGTCGAGGCGGGCGTGTGGTGCGCCGAGGGCGGGTCAGCGGATCTGGCGGGGGATCAACGGATGGACGACGCGGTCTCGCTCACGTGGGACTTCGAGCTGCTCGGCGAGCCGCTCGAGATCCTCGGGCATCCGCAGGCGGTCCTCGAGCTCGAGGTCGACCGCCCGCAGGCGCTCGTCGCCGTGCGGCTCTGCGACGTGGCGCCGGACGGCTCGTCCCTTCTCGTCACGCGGGGAATCCTCAATCTCACACACCGCGAAAGCCACGAGCATCCGCAGGCGCTCGAGCCGGGTCGGCGATACGAGATCACGGTGCCGCTCGACGTCATTGCGCACTCCTTCGCCCGCGGCCACCGGCTGCGCGTGGCCGTCTCGCCGACCTACTGGCCCTGGGCGTGGCCCTCGCCGGAGCCGGTGACGATGACCGTGCACGGCGGGCGACTCGAGCTGCCTGTGCGGGCGCCGCGAGCCGAGGACGGAGAGCTCTCGCCCTTCGAGGAGCCCGAGCATTCCGCGCCGCTCGCAACGCAGGAGGTCGAGGGCGACCCCGGTGGCCGCTACCTCACGAAGGAGCACGCGACCGGGCGGGTCGAGCAGGTCTTCGACTGGGCGCTCGGCGGATCGCTTCGCTTCCTCGACATCGGCCTCGACTCGGCGGACACGAGCCACTGCGTCTATTCGATCGTCGAAGGCGATCCGCTGTCCGCCGAAGTGCGGTTCCACGCGGCTTCGGACATGGGCCGAGGCGATTGGCAGACCCGATCCGAGGTGACGAGCCGCATGACCTCAGACGCGGAGGCCTTCCACGTCGAGAGCACGCTCGAGGTGCAGGAGAACGGCGAGGTCGTCTTCACGCGGAGCTGGGACTTCGACTTCCCGCGGGACCAGGTCTAGCTAGGCGAAATCGCTTCGGTAGTACGTCTCGCCCGAGAGATTCGCCCGGAGTGCCTGGCCCTCGACGACGGCGTCGAAAAGCAGCCGTTCCGGTGACCACTCCGCCTCGCCTACGCGGAACTCGGCCCCGCCGAGCTGCGTGAGCGGCTTGTCGTCGCCCCAGGCGAGCTGCGCTGTGAGCCCGCTCTCGCGCTGCTCGATCCGAAAGCCCGGCATCCACGGGTTGTAGCTCCGGTAGCGCCCGTAGAAGGGGGCGTACTCCGCGAGCTCGGGCGCGGGCGGGCTGGCAGGTGTATCGGGCTCGGGGTCGCCGGGCAGTTCGGGCTCCGTGCCGCGGCAAAGGTCGAGCGCGAACTTCGCGACGGTTTCGGTGGCGACGTGCTCGTCCGGTCCGTTCATGAGGACCGCGACGACGTGGCCCGACTCGAGGTCACCGAGGAGTGTCGAGGAGAACCCGGGCATCGACCCGCCGTGCCCGAACCGGGTTCCCTTCCGTTCAATGCCGTAGCCGTACGTCCAGCGGTCCGGCTCGACGCGAGCGCCGGCGGACAGGCGCTCAGCGTGTCCGTTCAGCAGGAAGCGGCCGAACGCCGCGAGATCGCCTGCCGTCGCTGCCAGGCAGCCGTCCGCCGTCCCGGTCTCGAGCCAGGGTGCGGGATAGAGCGGATCGTCCGGTGAAGGCGTGCGGTCGTCGTGGAGCCGGTCGTAGCCGATCGCCATCCGGTCGCGAATCTCGACAGTGATCTCTGGCTCTGTCTGAGAGAGCCCGAGCGGCTCGAGGATCCGAGTCGTAAGGAGGTCGCGGTAGCTCTCCCCGGTCGCGGCCTCGAGCGCGTAGCCGAGAGTGCGGTAGCCCACGTTCGAGTAGTAGTACTGCTCTCCCGGCGCGAAGCCCACCTCGGTGTCACGTAGCGCCCAGACGTCGTAGCGGGAGTCCGCGGTCACCTCTTGGCCGCGAATCAGCCCGGACGTGTGCGCGAGCAGGTGCTCGACGCGGATCGGGTCGTACCCGGAGCGCACCTCGAACCACGGCAGGTAGTCGGTAACGGGCGCCTGTATGTCGAGGAGCTCCGTCGCCAGAAGCGCCGTGTAGGTCTTGCCGATCGATCCGAGCTCGAAGAGCGTGTTCTCCTCGATCGGACGCTTGCGAAGCTCGGCCCACCCCTTGGCGACGAACTCGACCTCACCAGCGCGGTTCCTGACTGAAACGGCCATGCCCGGCAGGCCGCGCCGCTTCAGCCAACCGCCGAGCCAGTCCCACTGGTCATTGGAGAAATCCATGTGGCGTGGACTATCTTCTCCTTCGTGATCGACTGCGACATCCACCCGCAGATCGGAGACGTCGAGGAGTTCCTCGGCTACGTGGATCCGGGCCACCGCGATTGGTTCCGCGGCCAGGGCCCGTCGCTCGGGATCCCAGGCTACTCGTGGGTGCACCCCTCATCGTGGTTCCGGGCCGACATCGAACAGAACGGGAAGCCGCCCGCCTCGGACGTCGGCACCATCCGCCGGGAGCTGCTCGACCCGAGCGGGACGGAGGTCGGGATCCTGAACGGCGACGACGCCGTTCTCGTCTCCCTGATGCCGAGCCCCTACCGTGCGGCCGAGCTGGCGAGAGCCCACAACGAGTGGCTCCGAGAGCGGTGGCTCGCCGACGAGCCACGCCTTCGCGCGTCGATCCTCTGCCCGGCCCAGGATCCGCAGACCGCAGCCGCCGAGATCCGCCGCATGGCGGAGGACGAGCGCTTCGTCCAGGTTCTCCTCTGCGGCGGAGCCGACCGCCCGTACGGCGAGCCGCGCTACCTGCCGATCTTCGAGGCGGCCGCGGAATGCGGGCTTCCCGTCGCGATCCACTCCGGCGGGGAGGGGATGGGGATCGCCGCTCCGCCGGGAGGCGCGGGCCCGGTGACCTTCTACATCGAGTGGCACACGCTCGGCTCGGCCTGCTCGATCATGTCGCACCTCGTCTCGCTCCTCTGCCACGGGACCTTCGAGCGCCTGCCGGGTCTCAAGGTGCTCCTCATCGAGGGCGGGATCGCCTGGCTTCCTGGGATCCTCTGGCGCCTCGACACGAACTGGCGCGCGCTTCGGGACGAGACGCCCTGGCTCGAGCGCAAGCCGAGCGAGGTCGCCCGCGAGCACATCCGCTTCTCGACGCAGCCGCTCGAGCACACCGACGGGAAGGACGAGACGCTTTTCGAGATGCTCGAGGCCGCCGGCGCCCCCGACAATCTCTGCTTCGCGTCCGACTACCCGCACTGGGACTTCGACGACCCGGGCTTCATGCTCAAGCGTCTGCCCGAGGCGTGGCGCGACAAGGTCCTGCACGAGAACGCCGCCGCGCTCTACGGCAAGCGGCTCGGCCTGGCGCGCGCGTGAGCTGGGAGGACATCGGATCGGTCGCCGACCTCGAGCGGGACGGGCATGTCGTCGCGCGGGTCGGGGGGCGGGAGATCGGGGTCGTCGCCGTGAACGGAGAGCTGCGCGGGATCCGCAACCGCTGCCCGCACCATGGCGGTCCACTCTGCCTCGGGGCCGTACGGGAACGAGTCTCCGGAGTCCCCGGCCGCTACGAGCTCGCCGGGTCGCGCGTCCTCCGTTGCCCCTGGCACGGCTGGGAGTTCGACCCGGCCACCGGCCAATGCCTCGACGACTCCTCGATGCGCGTCGCCGTCTATCCGGCGAAGGCGGAAGGCGGCCGCGTGCTCGTCCAGGCGTAGGTCTCTTTCGGACACGGCCGGGGTCTGACCCCGGGCATGGCCGTTTCGGCCCCTCAGGCGAGCGCGTCGTAGACCGGCTCGCCCTCCGAGAGAGTGAGCAGGACGCGCGCGTCGCCCACCGGGCCGGCGCCGCGATCGAAGATGTCGCGGTCGAGAACGACGAGGTCGGCGAGCTTTCCCACCTCGATCGTGCCCGTCTCGTCCTCGAGGAAGTTGACGTAGGCGGAGCCGCGCGTCTGGGCGGCGATCGCCGTCTCGAGATCGAGGCGCTCGCCGGGGAGCATGGGCTCGCCGTCGCGCTCGGGATGCTGGACCCGTGTCACGGCGACCTCGACGATCGGGAGCGGGTTCGCCGTCGAGACAGTCCAGTCGCTCCCGAACGCGAGCGCCGCGCCCGCACGGACGAGGCTTCCGAAGGGATAGTGGTATGCCGCGCGCTCGCCGATGAACGGCAGGGTGAGATCGTCGACGTAGGCGCTGTGCGAGGCCCAGTACGGCTGCGCGTTCGCCACGACGCCGAGCTCGGCGAAACGCGGCTGGTCGTCAGGATGGATGAGCTGGATGTGCGCGAGATGGTGACGCGCGTCGCGCTTTCCGTTCGCCTGCCGCGCCGCCTCGATCGCGTCGAGGGATTCGCGCACGGCTCGGTCACCGATCGTGTGCAGGTGCACCTGGAAGCCGTGGGAGTCGAGGAGGACGAGCATGCGCCTGAGCTCCTCGGCCTCGTGCATGGACATTCCGCGGTTGTCCGTCCCCTCGTAGGGCTCGAGGAGCGAGCCCGTGAAGTTCTCGAGCACTCCGTCCTGGAAGATCTTCACGCCGCGGATGCGCAGGCGGCCGAGCGACCCGCGCTCGCGCAGCTCGAGGAGGTCGTCGATCTGCTCCTCGCCGCGTGAGCGCACCCACAGGAGGTTGCCCTCGGCGCGCATGGTCAGCTGCCCCCGGCCGGCCACGGCCAGGTACGCGGCCAGCGTCTCGGGCTCGACCACGGCGTCCTGCCAGGCGGTGATCCCGAGCGCGTGCAGCTCGGTCTGCGCGTTCAGGAGCGCCTGCTCCTGCTCGGCCGAGCTCGGTGGCGGGACGAGATCGCTGACGAGCCACATCGCGCCTTCGTGCAGCGCACCGGACGGCTCGCCCGCCGCGTTCCGCTCGATCCGGCCGTCGCCGGGATCCGCAGTCGCCGCCGTGATGCCGGCCAGCCCGAGGGCACGGCTGTTCACCCAGGCGGTGTGGCCGTCGCGGTTCTCGAGATAGACCGGCCGGTCGGGAACGACGGCGTCGAGGCGCTCCTTGTCCGGCTTCCCGCCGGGGAAGAAGTCCATCGACCAGCCGTCGCCGGAGATCCACTCGCGGTCGGGGTTCGCCGCCGCGTAGCGGTCGATCTCCTCGAGGCACTCGTCGGCCGAGGCCGTCTCGTGCAGGTTGCAGACGATCGCGAGCATCCCGCCTGCGAAGGGGTGCAGGTGCGCGTCCTGGAACCCTGGGAGCACCGTGCGGCCCTCCAGTTCCACGACGCGCGTGGCAGAGAGCCCGTCGAGATCTCTGTTCGAGCCGACCGCCGCGATGCGGCC
>DASSBN010000015.1:0-8625 GCA_035698665.1 Gaiellaceae bacterium | reverse complement strand
GGCAGCCTCTCAGCTACGGATGCTCTTCGTGCGGGTGCTCGCCGGGCGGATGACCGTGACCTTCGTGTCCGGGCTCCTCGGCCGCGCCGGTTGCGTCGTAGCCGGCCTCCTCGGTGCTCGTGGGGGCCGCGGCAGGCTCGCCCGCATCCTGCTTGTCGCGTCCCAGCAGCTTGTCCAGCCAACCCATGAGGGATCCCTCCTCGTCCGTCTGGATATGCCGCAGATTACGTCACCTTAAACGCCAAATCCGGCGAGCCCGAGGGCTTACCGGATCTGGCTCGCGCAGCGTACTGGGACGCGTCGGCGGCCGTCAAGGAGCCCGCCAGCGGAAACATTCGCAAAGAGCACACTTTTTTCTTTCGGCGCGAAGCCGTCTCACACTAGTGCGAACAGACGTTCTATGCTGGCCGGAGCCTGAACTAGGCTCGTCGTCCCCCATGGATGCGTACTTCGGACCAGCCGGCCGCCTCTCCGCCGCTCTTGCCGGCTTCGAGCCGCGCCCTGAGCAAGAGGCCCTCGCCGATGCCGTCGCCGACTCGCTCGCGAGCCGCGAGCACCTCGTCGCCGAGGCGGGTACGGGAACCGGCAAGAGCCTCGCCTACCTGCTGCCCGCGCTCGTCTCGGGACGACGCGTGGTCGTCGCCACGGCAACGAAGGCGCTGCAGGAGCAGCTCCTGACGAAGGACGTGCCCGCTGCGGCCGCGGCTCTCGGGCGCCCGGTGGCGGTCGCGGTGCTGAAGGGCCGGCAGAACTACCTCTGCCGCAAGAGTCTCCAGGGCGTCGACCAGCTCGGCGGGCTCTTCCGCACGGCGGAGGACGCGTCCGACTTCGAGCGCCTGCGCGACTGGATCGAGACGACGGAGACCGGCGATCGCGCCGAGCTCGAGTTCGAGCCGTCGCAGACGCTCTGGGCCGAGCTGTCGGTCGGAGCCGAGCGCTGCGGCGGGCGGCGCTGCCCGCTCGTCGGCAGCTGCTACGCGGAGCGCGCGCGGGAACGCGCCGGGGAGGCGGAGATCGTGATCGCCAATCATGCGCTCTACTTCGCCGACCTCGCGCTCCGAGCCCGCTCTGACGGCGCTGCCGTCCTCCCCGACCACGACGCCGTCGTCTTCGACGAGGCGCACCGCCTCGAGGAAGCGGCGGCCGCGTGGTTCGGCGGGCGCATCTCCCTCGCGCGGCTCCGCCAGCTCGAGCGCGACGTCGAGCGCTTCTGTCGCGAGCAGAGCCGTACGCCTCCGGCCAGGAACCTCGCCGAGGTCGACCGGGCGGGCGAGCGGCTGATCGGCGCCTTCGACCCGGGCTCCGGGCGCCGGCGCCTGACCGCGGCCGACCAGACCAAGCTGGAGGAGCACGGGCTCACGCTCGCCGACGCGCTGGGCGGGCTCGCCTCGGCCCTCATGGGCACCGGTGAGGAGGGCGACATGCTCGCCCGGCGCGCGCTCGCCGCGGCCGACGACGTGGAGAGCTGCATGGCGCTCGACGATCTCGACCGCGTCTCCTGGGCCGAGCCGGGCACCGTTGCCTGGGCGCCGGTCGACGTCTCGGGCCTCTTGCGCGAGAGCCTCTGGGACAGCGACACGACGGCTGTCCTCGTCTCGGCGACGCTCGACCCGCGCTTCGTCCGCCGCCGGCTCGGCCTCGACGACGCGCACGAGCTCATCCTTCCCTCGCCCTTCGACTACCGCGACCAGGCGCTCGTCTACGTGCCCGCGCGCCTGCCCGAGCCGCGCTCGCCCGGCTACTTCGACAGCCTCGCCGACGAGATCGTCTCTCTCTGCCGGCTCTCCGCCGGGCGCGCCCTCGTGCTCACGTCTTCCTACCGCGCGCTCGACGAGTTGGTCGAGCGCTGTGCCGGCCGGCTGCAATTCCCGGTCCTGAAGCAGGGCGACGCGCCGCGCGAGCGCCTGCTCGAGCGCTTCCGCGACGATGTCGGCTCGATCCTCTTCGCGACGTCCACCTTCTGGCAGGGCGTCGACATCCAGGGCGAGTCGCTCTCGCTCCTCGTGATCGACAAGCTGCCGTTCGCCGCGCCCGGCGACCCGATCGTCGAGGCGCGTTGTGAACGGATCGCGCGAGAGGGAGGAGACTGGTTCTCCGACTACGCCCTTCCGGCGGCTGTGCTGCAGCTGCGCCAGGGATTCGGCCGGCTCATCCGCGGCCACGCCGACGAGGGGGTCGTCGCGATCCTCGACCCTCGCCTGCGCACGCGGGCCTACGGCCGGCGCTTCCTCGAGGCGCTGCCCCCGGCTCCCGTCGTGGCCGAGCTCCCTGCCGTCGCCGACTTCTTCGGTGCACAGGAGCGCGCAACGGCTTGATACTTTTTGGAGAGTCGTGGCTAAGAAGAAGAAGAGCCGCGTCCCGCCTCCTCCCCGCACGAGTCAAGGTCCGCAGCAGAGGGCCGCAGGCCCGCAGCGTCGGGTGGAGTCGGGCGGGCCCCGTCGCCTGAACCTCTGGTTCGTGGGCATTGGAGTGGCGATCATCGTCGCCGCTGCCATCGTGGGCATCTTCTTCGCCACGCGGAGCAATAGCGCCGAGGCAAGCGGAACGGACGGGTCCTGCGTTCGCCAGACGTTCCCGCCGATGGGGCGCCAGCACATCGAGAAGCTGAGCTCGAGCTTCCGCTACAACTCCTACCCGCCGACGAGCGGGCCGCACTATCCGCCGGGCCCGAAGGCCCCCGCCGTCTGGAACCTCTACGACACGCCGGTGGACGAGACCGCGCTCGTGCACAACCTCGAGCACGGCGGCATCGTCATCCAGTACGGCGCCGACGTCCCGGCCTCGACGGTCGCTCAGATCGCGAACTGGTACCAGTCGTCGGATCCAAACGGAATCGTCATCGCGCCGATCTGGCCCAGCATCCAGGCGACGGCTCCGCCCGACGCGAGCAAGAAGATCTTCCTGACCGCGTGGACGCATCTGATGACGTGCCCGACCTTCGACAAGGGCGCTTTCGACAACTTCCGCGATGACTATCGCGGGCCCACAGGCGATGCGCCGGAGAAGTTCCCGCTCGACCAGCTCCGGCAGGGCGGGCAGTGAGAATCGCGCCGCACCCGCGCTTAGACTTGCGCTGAGCCGACCCGCCGGGGTGGCGGAACGGTAGACGCGGGGGACTTAAAATCCTCTGCCCGCAAGGGCGTGTGAGTTCGAATCTCACCCCCGGCATGCTCTTCGTCATCGCAGTCATCCTCGCCGTCTTCGTCGTCCCCTCGCCGTGGGGGCTCGTCATGGTGGGCGTGGCGGCGGTCATCGAGATCGGCGAGACCTTCTTCTGGATCTGGCTGTCGCAGCGACACCGCGCGAAGATGGGAGCCGAGACCCTGCTCGGGGCGCGCGCGGAGGTCGCCTCTGCGTGCCGCCCGGAGGGGCAGGTGCGCATCCAGGGAGAGCTCTGGCGCGCCCGCTGCGAGGCCGGAGCCGACCCCGGCGACACGGTTCGCGTCGTCGAGCGCCGCGGGCTGACGCTTTTCGTCGAGCGGGAGTAGGCTGCACGCCGCAGATGGCGTCCATCCACGACGTACCCCCGGACGCGTTCAACTACGTCTGGGACAACTCGATCGAGCCCGCTCTCGAGGTCGAGTCGGGCGAATCGGTGCAGCTCTTCGTCCGTGACGCCTCGGACGAGCAGATCCACAAGGGGTCGGGAGTGGAGGACGTGGAAAAGCTCGACTTCTCCCACGTCAACCCGGTCAGCGGGCCCGTGTTCGTCAAGGGCGCAAAGCCGGGGGACGTGCTCGAGGTCGAGCTGCTCGCGTTCGAGGCCAAGGACTGGGGCTGGACGGCGATCATCCCCGGCTTCGGGCTTCTCGCGGACGAGTTCCCCGAGCCGTGGCTCCGCATCTCCGAAGTGGACGCGGCCGCGGGGAAGGTGCGCTTCGGCGAGCAGGTCACGCTCCCGCACCGGCCTTTCCCAGGGACCCTCGGGGTCGCGATGCCGGAGCCCGGCGAGCACTCCATCGTTCCGCCCTCGCGGTTCGGCGGGAACATGGACGTGAAGCACCTGCGCACCGGCGTGCGCCTGTTCCTTCCCGTGGGCGTCGAGGGAGCCCTGTTCTCGCTTGGCGACACGCATGCGGCGCAGGGCGACGGGGAGGTCTGCGGCACGGCGATCGAGACAGCGATGGACGTGATCCTCCGGCTCTCCGTGCGGCGCGACTTTTCGATCGAGGCGCCGCAGTTCCATGTGCCGAGGGGAGCGCCGATGGAGGATGCACACACGAGCTTCCACGTCTGCACGGGCGTCGGACCCGACCTCATGGAGTGCTCGCGCGACGCCGTCCGCGCCATGATCGCCCACCTGGGCGACCGGTACGGACTGGAGCGGGAGGAGGCCTACGCAGTCACGAGCGTGGCCGCCGACCTGCGGATCCACGAAGTCGTCGACGCACCGAACTGGGTCGTCGGCGCATTTATCCCGGAAGCGATCTTCGAAGGAGGTAGATGATGAGCGACGTTGCGGAACCGGTAGCGGCGGAACGGCCACGCGGGGTGCTGCGGCGCGAGCTGAGGGTGTGGGAGGCCTTTGCGATCTCGGTGGGCATCATGGCGCCCACCGCCGCGATGGCGTTGAATGGCACCCTCCCAGCCGGCATCGTCGGTCGTGCGGTCCCGCTGGCGTTTCTCCTGGCCTCGGTCGCGATCGCGCTCGTCTCGTACTCGTTCATCCGGCTCACGAGCTACTTCAACCACGCAGGGTCCGCCTACGCCCTAGCCGGTGTGACGCTCGGCCCCCGCGTGGGCTTCTTCGCCTGTTGGGCCCTCCTCGGCACCTACTCGGCCTTCCTCGCGGCCAACTTCGCCGAGATCGGGCTCTTCGGCGAATCCTTCTTCAGCGGCATCGGAATCTGGGACAACCCCGACTGGGTGATCATCTCCCTCGTTGCGGCCGCCTTGATCTGGCTCTTCGCCTACAACGAGATCAAGGCCGTGACCCGCTCGCTGCTCGGCTTCGAGGCGATCTCGGTCGCGCTCGTGACCATCCTGATCATCGTCATCTACGCGAAGGTGATCGGCGGAAGCGCGCCGAACGGTCAGGAATTCACCTTCAAGCCGTTCATCCCCGCAGAGGGTGTTGGCCTGAGTGCGGTCGCGTTCGCGTCCGTCTTCGGCTTCCTCTCCTTCGGCGGCTTCGAAGGCGCCGCAGCGCTCGGTGAGGAGACCAACAACCCCCGCCGTAACGTGCCGCTTGCGATCGCCGTGGCCGTGGGCTTCTGCGGGATCTTCTACACGATCGTCATGTTCGCGCAGTCGCTCGGGTTCGGCCTCGACCAGGCCGGAATCGATGCGTTCTCGAGCTCCTCGGCGCCACTCGACGATCTCTCGCACGACTACGTCGGGGACGGCATGGCCGACGCGATCAACTTCGGCGCGATGCTGAGCGCGTTCGCGAGCGGGCTCGGCTGCGCCGTCGGCGCCGCCAGGCTCCTCTTCGCGCTTGGCCGCGACGGGTTCGTCACGACGCGGCTCGGCGACACCTCGCGGAGAACCGGCGCGCCGATCGTCTCCCTCGCAGTCGTAATGCTCTTCGCCGTGATCGTGGGCGTCTCGCTCCGCATCAACGGGACGACGTCCGTGAACACGTTCTTCTACATGGGGACAATCGGCGTCCTCAGCATGCTGGTGGCCTACATCGTCGTGAACGTCGGCGCGATGAGGTTCCTCCACCTCGGCCGGCGCGAGGCGGTGTGGCGCGTGGTTGTCCCGATCCTCGCCATCGCGGCTCTCATCTACGTGATCTACAAGAACGTGTGGCCGCGGCCGGCCTACCCGTACGACAACTTCCCGCTCATGGTCGGCGGCTGGCTCCTGCTCGGGATCCTGATCGCCCTCGCGTATCCGGGCCTCGCGCGCCGGATCGGGCTGGGGCTCTCTGAGGCAGAGGGCATCCGAACGCCTGAGGAGGGTGCACGTAGGGACGCGTAGACGCGCATAGACTGAGCGCATGGCGACCGAGCCCGCCACGACCCGGCGCGGCGAGCTCCCTCCCGAGCTCGACGACCCACTTTTCCGGCAGGCGATCGGCCAGTTCGACGGTGCGCTCCCGAACGCGGGGATCGACCCGTTCGTCGCGGAGGTCCTGCGCTATCCGGAGCGCGCGCTCGCGACCTCCGTTCCCGTGCGGCTCGACGACGGGTCGCTCGGCGTCTACCCCGGCTACCGCGTCCAGCATTCGAGCGTGCTCGGCCCGACGAAGGGCGGCATCCGCTACGACAAGGCGGTGACGCTCGGCGAGTGCGCCGCGCTTGCGATGTGGATGACCTGGAAGTGCGCGCTCCTGCGCCTGCCGTACGGCGGCGCGAAGGGCGGAGTGCGCTGCAACCCGCGCAATCTCTCGCGCGGCGAGCTCGAGCGCCTGACGCGGAGGTTCACCGCCGAGCTCCTGCCGATCATCGGCCCTCAGCGCGACATCCCCGCGCCCGACATGGCCACGGACGAGCAGACGATGGCCTGGATGATGGACACCTATTCGATGCAGGTCGGCCACGCCGTGCCGGAGATCGTCACGGGCAAGCCGCTCTCGGTCGGCGGCAGCATCCTCCGGCCGGAGGCGACGGGAATCGGCGTCGTCATGGTCGTGGAGGAGGCCGTGCGCCGGCTCGGCCGCTCGCTCGCCGGGTCGAGCTGCGTCGTCCAGGGCTTCGGCAAGGTCGGCGCCGTCGCAGCCCACGAGCTGGCGCTGCGGGAAGCCCGGGTGGTCGGGGTCTCCGACATCGCGGGCGGGGTCCACGACGAGCGTGGGCTCGACCTGAAGGCCCTCGACGAGTGGCGCGCCGAGCACGACGGGATCGCCGGCTTCCCTGGCTCGCAGGACGTGTCGAACACGGAGCTGCTCGAGCTTCCGTGCGACGTCCTCGTCCTGGCCGCGACGGAGAACCAGGTGACCGCGGCGAACGCGGGCCGGCTCGAGACGAAGCTCGTCGCCGAGGGCGCGAACGGGCCGACCTCCCTCGAGGGGGACGAGATCCTCGCCCAGCGCGGAATCCCCGTCCTGCCGGACATCCTCACGAACGCAGGCGGCGTCGCCGTCTCGTATTTCGAATGGGTGCAGGACATCCAGCGCCTCTTCTGGGGCCCCGACGAGATCCGCTCCCGCCTCGCCGACCTCATGGGCGACGCGCTCAGCCGCGTGTGGGATCTTTCCGAGAGCGAGGGGCTCGCATTCCGGCGCGCGGCCCTCGTCACGAGCATCCGCGAGGTCGCCGAGGCCCTCGAGGCGCGCGGTATCCACCCGTGATCGTCCGCGAGGCCCTCATGCCGGATCCCCGCGTCGTTCAGGCGGGCGCGGGCGCGCGCGAGGCGGCCGAGCTCCTCACGCACGCTCAGGTCTCGAGCGTGCTCGTGGCGGACGGAGAGCGGCTCGTCGGCTGCATCGGCGCCGATGACATCGTCGCCGCGGTCGCGAAGGGTCTCGACCTGCGGACGGCGACAGCGGCCCAGGTCGCGGACGGGAACGTCGCAACGATCCCGCCCGACCTGCCGCTCGACGAGGCGCTCCACCGCATGGCCGAGCTCGACCTCGAGCGCATGCCCGTCACCGACGACGGCCGACTGCTCGGGGTTTTGGCCAGAGAGCCCATCGCGCGCCGGCTCGCCGAGGACGAGCCGCCGCCTGCTCCCGAGGAGAGCTGATGCGGGAGCACCGAGTCGATGTCGGCGGGCGGACGCTGCGCGTGGCCGAGGACGGCGATCTCGAAGGGCGCACGGTGTTCTCCCTGCACGGGACCCCGGGGGCGCGGCTCTTCTGGCACGAGGTCGTGGAGGATGCCGAGAGGCGAGGCATTCGCCTCGTCGCCTACGACCGGCCCGGCTACGGGGGCTCGGATGCCGCGCCCGGCCGAACCGTCGCGGACGCGGCCGACGACATCGCGGCGATCGCGGACGCGCTCGGAGTCGAACGGTACGCCGTCTACGGAGGCTCCGGCGGCGGGCCGCACGCGCTGGCGAACGCCGTCCGTCCCGACCGCGTGGTGGCCGTGGCGGCGCTTGCGAGCGTCGCGCCCTGGGGCGTCGAAGGCCTCGACTGGCTCGACGGCATGGGGCAGGACAATCTCGACGAGTTCGCCGCGACGCTCGAGGGGGAGGAGTCGTTGCGGCGCTATCTCGAGGAGCAGCGGGACACGATGCTCGGCGCCAGCGCCGAACAGGTCGCCGAGACCCTCGAATCGCTCCTCTGCCCGCCGGACCGCGCCTGCCTGACCGGAGAGCTGGCGGGCTACTTCCACGACGAGCTCGGCGAGGCGCTACGGAATGGCGTTGACGGCTGGACCGACGACGACTTCGCGTTCCTGAACCCCTGGGGCTTCGAGCTTGGAGACGTCAGCGTGCCCGTCCAGGTCTGGCACGGCGCGCAGGACCAGTTCGTGCCCGTGGCCCACGGCCGCTGGCTCGCCGAGCGGATCCCGGGCGCCGAGGAGCACATCTACGCCGAGGACGGCCACCTCACGCTGCAGATCGCCCGTGTCGGCGACGTGCACGGCTGGCTCCTCGGCCACTTCTACTAGCAGCAGGGGTGCGCGCCTCTGGGGGCGCTCTCGTCCGCGGCGGGAAGCTCGGCCGCGGCCAGCGCGGCGCCGTGCATGATGTCGTGCTCGCTGACCTCGAGCGCCTCGAGACCGAAGTAGG
>DASSBN010000014.1:0-2985 GCA_035698665.1 Gaiellaceae bacterium | reverse complement strand
GGCGCTTCGCGGCGAAGGCGTCCCGCTCGAGGAACTGGCCGTCCTCTACCGGATCAACGCGCAGTCGGAGGACTTCGAGGAGGGGCTCTCGTCCGCGGGAATCCCCTACCAGGTGCGCGGCGGGGCCTTCCTCGCGCGGCCGGCGGCCCGACACATGCTCCGCGTCCTGCGCCACTCGGGCGAGGCGCCCGCGGCCGAGACGGCGCGGACGACCGCGCAGGCGCAGGGCCTCCTCGCGGAGATCCCGGGCGGGCTCGGCGAGGAGGAGGCGACGCGCCAGGCAGACCTCGCCCGCTTCGTCCGCCTGGCCGAGGAGTTCGACGACGGCACCCGGACGGCTTCCGAGTTCCTCGCCGACCTCGAGCACCGCTTTCACTCCGACTCGCAAGGGCGCGGCGTCAACCTGCTCACGTACCACCGGGCGAAGGGGCTCGAGTTCGAGGCCGTCTTCCTGCCGCGCCTCGAGGAGGGTCTCCTGCCGTACAAGCGCTCCCGCAGCGCGGCGGCGCTCGCCGAGGAGAGGCGGCTCCTCTACGTGGGCCTCACGCGCGCGAAGTCCGGGCTCTTCCTCAGCTGGTCTGCCGCGGGGAAGCCGAGCCGGTTCCTCGCCGAGCTGGGCCTGCGGACGGCCGCCGCACGCAAGCCCGAGACCGAGCTCGAGGGCGATGCCGCCGAGCGCTTCGCCGTGCTCAAGCGCTGGCGGCTCGAACAGTCGCGATCCGAAGGCGTGCCCGCGTTCGTCGTTTTCAGCAACCGGACGCTCGAGGAGATCGCCCGGACCGACCCCGACACGTTGGGCGAGCTGGCCACCGTCCCGGGCGTCGGCCCGTCGAAGCTCGAGTGGTACGGCGAGCGAGTGCTGGCCGAGCTCGGCGCCATCGCCTCCTAGCGGCGCCGGCGTGGGTCAGCTGACCGTCTGGACGGGCACCTCGTAGAACTCGACCGACGTGCGCCGCTCGGTGCCGCCGGGATTCATCGCATTGAGCGCCTCGTCGCCGCGGCGCATCGCTTCTTCGCTCTCGAAGAGCGAGACGCCGAGTCCTTTGCCCGTCTCCCGGTTGACGAGCATCAGCATCTTCGCGCCCTCGAGCCCGGGCGGTGTCTCACCCGATTCCACCTGGCTGCGCACCATGCTGATCGCGTCGTCGACGTTCGCGGGATCGCTTTCGAATGTCGCAATGCGCGCGTACATGTTTCCTCCTTCGTCTGAGTCGGAAGCCTCGTCCAGCTTACGCGGACTCCAATCGAGCCCATACGGGCATACCTCGCTACATGCTGCCCAATCCACTCGACAAGGCCGGCCGCGTCTTGCACCTTCTGAGCGACAGGCTGCGCGAAGGCGCCGGCCCAGAAGGGGAATGGCTTGCCGACCGCATCGATCGGCTAGGCCGGGAGCTCCCTTCCGAGCGGAAACTGGAAGCGACGCTCGAGGAGCTGCAAGCGGAGCTCGACGGCCTCATCGGCCTCGAGTCGGTCAAGGAGCAGGTGAGCGCGCTCGTCGCGTTCCTGCAGGTGCAGGCGCTCAGGAAGCAGAGCGACCTTCCCGAAGTGGCGACGAGCCAGCATCTCGTCTTCCTCGGCAATCCGGGCACGGGGAAGACGACCGTCGCACGCCTGCTGGCGGAGATGTACCGGGCGATGGGGCTCCTGAAGCGCGGCCATCTGGTCGAGGTGGATCGCGCCGGGCTGGTCGGCCAATGGGTCGGATCGACAGCGATCAAGACGGACCGCGTCATTCGACAGGCGCTCGACGGCGTGCTCTTCATCGACGAGGCCTACGCGCTCTCGCCCGAAGGCGAGCGGATGGACTTCGGCCCCGAGGCGATCGAGACCCTGCTCAAGCGGATGGAGGACTACCGCGAGCGCCTCGTCGTCATCGTCGCCGGGTACCCGCGGCCGATGAAGCGCTTCCTCGCGTCGAACCCGGGCCGGCAATCCCGTTTCTCACGCGAGATCTTCTTTCCCGACTACACCACCGACGAGCTGATCGAGATCAGCCGCGACTTCGTGTCGCAGCACCGCTACACGCTCGGCGAGGGCGCGGAGGATGCCCTGCGCGCGACATTCGGCTCGGCACGCAGGGGCGAGCGATTCGGGAACGCGCGCTTCGCGCGCACGCTCTTCGAGCAGGCGCTCAACATGCACGCCCTCCGCCTCACCCGCGAACAGGGCCTCACCGATGTGTCGTCCGCCGCCCTGCAGGAGCTGACGGAGGAAGACTTCCTCGCCGCGGCACGCGCGCTCGGGGAGTCGCCGGAGCTCCAGTCTCCGCGGAGAGAGTTCCTTCGCCGGCGCCGGCGCGCCGGTTAGTCCCTACGCCACAGCGGCGAGCAGGACAATCAGTGCCGCGAGTGCGACGAGCGGGACGAGAAGCGCCGCCGCAACGGTCGCAAGTAAGAACCACACGTTGAGCAGGGGTAGCAGCGGCGCGTGGGGCGCGAGCAGCTCACGGGCCGAACGCACGAGCGTCGCGAGTCGCCATGTGCTCCCCGGCAGGCGCCGCCAGGCCGGCCGCTCGCGCGCGTTCGCCTCCTGCGCGATCGCGCGGAGCTCCGCGGCATGCTCGCGCGTCAGGCCCGGATAGCTCCGCAGCTTGTCCGGCAGCTCGAGGACTTCGCCGAGAACAAAGGAGAACGCGAGGAGAACAGCCGCAGGCACGGCGAGGAGGACGCAGAGAACGACAAGACCGGTCCAGTCTCCCCCATCGCCCGGCGTCCAGCGGACCGCGACGATGAGCGCGATCGCAGCAGCCGCCCCCAGGCCGACGAGGCCGAGCCGGCGTGCGCCGCGGCCGACCCCCGCCGCGAGAGGCAGGATCCGACCGAGCGTGCCGACGATGTCCCGTCTCACCGGGGGCGTGCGGTCGATCTCGGCTGGCAGGTTGGCTCGCATGCGCACTAGTTACCCGCCGCTCGCCGCTCGTAGCCGTCCGGGCGCGGCGTTACGGTCGTACTTAGCGCTGCCGACGAAGGCGGCGCGGGCAGG
>DASSBN010000013.1:0-90082 GCA_035698665.1 Gaiellaceae bacterium | reverse complement strand
CAACTACGCCGGTGTCGTATCGCCCGCGCGGGCGGCACGGGACTCCTTGCGGAGCCTGGCGCGCTCGGCCTTCCGCTCCCGCTGGCGGTGCGGGTCCGGGACCGGCACGGCCGCGAAGAGGGCCTTCGTGTACTCGTCCTTCGGCTCGTGGTAGACCTGCTCCGCGGTCCCGATCTCGACGAGCTTCCCCTGGTTCATGACCGCGATGCGGTCGCTCATCGTCCGTACGACCGCGAGGTCGTGGGAGATGAAGAGGTAGGTGAGGCCGAAATCGCGCTGCAGGTCCTTCAGGAGGTTGAGGATCTGCGCCTGGATCGAGACGTCGAGCGCCGAGACGGGCTCGTCGCAGATGATGAGCTTCGGATTCAGCGCGAGGGCGCGGGCGACACCGATGCGCTGCCGCTGCCCGCCCGAGAACTCGTGCGGATAGCGGTTCGTGAAGTTCGGGTTGAAGCCGACGATCTCGAGCAGCTTGCGGACGGTCTCGCCGCGGCTGCGGCGCGTCCCGATTCCGTGCACCTCGAGGGGTTCGGCGACGATGCCGCCGACGGTCATGCGCGGGTCGAGCGAGGCGTAGGGATCCTGGAAGACGATCTGCATCTCCCGGCGCATCCGGCGCAGGTCTTCGCGGCCGATATCGGTGAGCTCCTTGCCCATGAAGTTGATCGACCCGGACGTCGGCTTGACGAGCTGGAGGATGCAATAGCCCGTCGTGGACTTGCCCGAGCCGGACTCGCCCACGAGCCCGAGGGTCTCGCCCTCCGCCACCTCGAAGCTGACGCCGTCGACTGCCTTGACCGCGCCGACGGTCCGCTCCCAGAGAATCCCCCTGCGGATCGGGAAGTGCTTCTCGAGGTTCTCGACCTTGAGGAGCGCGCCGTTCGTCGAGGCGGTCTCCGCGCTCATGCGTTCACCGTCTCGCGCTCGCCCGAGCGCTCGCTCGTCGGATGGGCCGTCCGCACCCAGTGGCCCGGGCGGATCTCACGGAGCTGTGGCTCGACCGTCGAGCACGTGTCGCCCGAATCCGCATAGGGGCAGCGCGCTGCGAAGCGGCATGCCTCCGGCGGATTCACCAGGTCAGGAGGCCGGCCCGGGATCGCCGTCAACCGGCCCTGCCGGATCTCGCGCTCGTCGCCTTCGAGCTGCGGCAGCGCGCCGAGGAGAGCCTCGGTATACGGGTGCTCCGGGTTGTCGAAGAGCTCGAAGCCCGAAGCCTCCTCGACCACCTGGCCCGCGTACATGATGATGACGTCGTCTGCCGTCTCGGCCACGACTCCCATGTCGTGGGTGATCAGGATCATGGCCATGTCGTGCTCCTGGCGAAGCTCGTCGAGGAGATCGAGGATCTGTGCCTGGATGGTCACGTCGAGCGCCGTCGTCGGCTCGTCGGCGATGAGCAGGCGCGGGCTGCAGGAGAGCGCGATCGCGATCATCACGCGCTGCCTCATACCACCCGAGAAGCGGTGTGGATAGTCGTCGAGGCGCTCGGCGGCGCGCGGGATGCCGACCTCTTCCATGAGCTCGACGGCCCGCTTCCGTGCGTCCTGCTTCGAGACTTCGCGGTGGGCGAGGATCGTCTCTGTGATCTGCGTGCCGATCTTGAGCGTCGGGTTCAGAGACGTCATCGGATCCTGGAAGATCATCGCGACCTCGTTGCCGCGGATGTGCTGCATCTCGCCTTCCGAGAGTCTCGTCAGGTCCTTGCCGTCGAAGAGCACCTCGCCGGCCACGATCTTCGCCGGCGGCTTCGGGATGAGGCCCATGATCGAGAGGGCCGTGACCGACTTCCCGCAGCCGGACTCTCCCACGATGCCGAGCGTTTTTCCCTTCTCGAGCGAGAAGCTGACACCATCCACGGCCTGCACGACGCCCTCCCGCGTGAAGAAGTGCGTCTTGAGGTCGTTGACCTCGAGGAGCGCCAAATTTAGGTCTCCCGCGTGCGCGGATCGAGTGCGTCGCGCAGGCCATCGGCGATGAAGTTCGCGCAGAGCACGAGGGTGGCGATCGCGAGACACGGGATGAACAGCACTTCAGGATGGAGCCTGTATGCCTCGCGGCCGTCCTGTGCGATCGAGCCCCAGGATGCCGTCGGCGGGTTGATGCCGAGGCCGATGAAGGAGAGGAACGCCTCGCCGAGGACGACACCGGGGAGCTCGAGGAAGATTGCGATGACGAGGATCCCGAGGGTGTTCGGCAGGAGGTGACGTGCGAGCACCCGGTACCAGCGCGCGCCGACCGCCTTGGCCGCGCGAACGTAGTCGTTCTCCTTGAGCGTGATCACCTGGCCGCGGACGACGCGGGCGGCCGTGAACCAGCTCGCGATCGTCAGCGCGACGACCATCGTCCATACGCTGACGGACCCCGAGGGGCTCAGGATCTGCGTCGTGATGATCGCGAACGGGAGGTACGGAAGACCGTAGAGCGCGTCGAGGAAGCGCATCATCCCGTTGTCGACCTTGCCGCCGACGAAGCCCGAGATCGAGCCGTAGACGACGCCGATGACGAGGATCATGAAGGTGGCTGCGAAGCCGATGGCGATCGAGATCTGACCGCCCTGAGCCACGCGCGCGAAGAGGTCGCGGCCGAACTTGTCGGTCGAGAACGGGTGGTCGAGGCTGAAGCCGGCGTAGGACTGCGAGAAGTCGACCGCGTTCGGGTCGTAGTCCTTGAGCGACGTCCAGATCCCGGGGATCTTCCAGAAGCCCGGGATGAGGAGGCAGTAGAGGCACATGAGGACGAAGACGATGGCGGCGACGACAGCGCCCTTGTTCTGGAGGAAGCGCCGCCAGGCGTCCTGCCAGAGGCTGGACTGCCGGATCGCGGCGCCGGCATCGGTCCCGGTGGTCTGCGCCGGAGGGGCGGCGACCGGGATTGCGGCTTCGCGACGGTCGACAGCCATTAGCGGACGTCCCTCGTCCTCGGGTCGAGGATGCCGTACATGATGTCCACGAAGAGGTTCGCGATGATGATGATCAGGGACGTCAGCACGGTGATTCCCATTACCACCGAGAAGTCACGGTTGAACACCGAGTTGATGAAGTACCGGCCGATCCCGGGGATCGAGAAGATGATCTCGATGATGAAGGTCCCGGTGATGATCAGGCCGAGGAGCGGCGCAGTCGCGGTCACTGCGGGGATGAGCGAGTTCCGCAGGACGTGGAGCCCGACGACGCGCTTGTAGGGCAGCCCCTTCGCCTTCGCAGTGCGCACGTAGTCCTGCTGCATGGTCTCGAGCATCGATCCGCGCACCAGGCGCGCGAAGTAGGCCATCGGGAAGAGCCCGAGCGCGAACGACGGCAGGATGACCCGGTTGTCGAACTGGAAGAAGCCCTGCGGCCACCCGTTCGTGGGCACGAGACCCCATTTGAGCGCCACGTAGTAGATGAGCAGCGTGGCGACGAAGAAGCTCGGTAAGGCGAAGCCGATGGTCGAGAAGAACATCGCGAAGTAGTCGAAGATCGAGTTCGGTTTGAGCGCGGCGAGGACGCCTAACGGAATGCCGAGGACGACCGCCCAGAGGAACGCGAGGATGCCGAGCTTCAGAGACTTCGGGAAGCCGTCCTTGATGATGTCGTTGACGCTGCGGGTGCGCTGCGACATCGACGGCCCGAGGTCGAACGTGGCCACGTCCTTGACGTAGTAGGCGTACTGCTGCCACCAGGGCTTGTCGAGGTTGAACTTCCGCTCGAGGTTCGCCTGGATCGCCGGCGGCACGTTGCGTTCGGTCTTGCGGAAGGGATTGCCGCCGATCTGCTTCATCATCACGAACGTCATGAAGATGACGAGCAAGATGACCGGGATCGTCCAGATGATTCTGCGGATGATGAACGTGGCCATCTGACGGAATTGTGTACCCGATTACCCTAAGTTCGCAACGGTGAAGCGAATGGAGCAGGCGGGGCGCCGAAGCGCCCCGCCCGTCCGGTACTTCCTCTTACCCGACTAGCCCTTCACCACCACCTGGGTGAGGTCGAACTGGTCGAGCGGGTTGATGTTGAACGTGTCCTTGATCGAGAGCTTCTCGAGGTTCGGGAACGTGTACCAGTAGATCGGGAGGATCGGCAGTGCGCCGTCCTGGCCGAACAGCTTGTCTTCAAGCTGCGCGTAGATCTCGTACCTGGCTGAATCGTCCGGCGTCTGCCGAGCCTGTGCGACGAGGTCGTCGAACGACTTGTCGCAGTAGTTCGTGTTGTTGTTGCCGGAGTCACACGTCCAGAGCTCGAGGCCGTTGATCGCATCGGGGAAGTCGTAGATCCACCCGAGGCGATACACGTCCACCGCGTCGTTCGGCGGCGGGCCCAGGAACTCGAGGTACTGCGCCCACTCCTGCTGCTTCAGCGTGGTGTTGACACCGAGCTCCTTCCACTGCGCCTGGACGGCAGTGGCGATCTCCTTGTGGCCTGGCGAGTCGTTGAAGAACAGGTTGATGTCCGTCTTCGGATTCGCGGCCTGCGACATCTCGTCCTTCGCCTGATCGAGGTCGCCCGCTGCGGGCGTCCACGGCGAGTCCGGGTTGATCGTGTCGAAGCCAGAGATGCCCTGCGGGGACATACCCGTTGCCGGGATCTGATCCGCCTGGGCGATCTGGTCGATGATCTCCTGCCGGTTCACGGCGAGCGACAGAGCGCGCCGCTCGTGAATGTCCGAGATGTTCTTGATGTTGAAGCCGTAGTAGTACGTCCCCAGCGAGGGATAGGCCTCGTACTCGGGCGTCTCCTTCAGGCGAGCGATCTCGTCCGGAGGAAGTCCGCCGCCGTCGAGCGTGTCGATCTCGCCCGACTCGAACGCCTGCACGCGCGTCGTGCCGTCGACGATGATCTTGCCCGGCACGCTCGTGAGGCTGACGTCCTTGGCGTCACGCCAGTCGTCGTTCTTGACGAGGTCGATCTCGGCGTCGTGCTCCCACTTCGCGAGCTTGAACGGCCCGTCGGTCACGATGTTCTGCGGCTCCGTCCACTTGTCGCCGAACTGCTCCACCGCCGACTGGTTCACGGCGAGGAACGAGTGATGCGACGCCTGCTGGATGAACCACGGCTGCGGCGACGTCAGCTTGACCTCAAGCGTGTAGTCGTCGGGCGCCGAAACGCCGACCTTGTCGGCGAGGGCATCGCAGTTCTTCTGGCACGCGTTGTACTCCTGCGCGCCTTCGATGCCGTAGAGCTGGTACGCATAGTCGGCAGCCAGCTCGGGCGACAGCGTCCTCTTCCAGGAATAGACGAAGTCGCTCGCGGTGACGGGATCGCCGTTCGTCCACTTGCCGTCCTGCCGCAGGTGGAACGTCACGGTCTTGCCGTCCTCGCTGACATCCCAGCTCTCTGCCAGGCTCGGCACGGCTTCAAGCGTGTCCGGGTTCAGCCTGACGAGCGGATCCATGATGTTCAGAAGCACGTTCGACGACGTCGTGTCGGTCGCGAGGCCCGGATCCAGCGAAGGCGGCTCCGCACCCCAACCGATCGTCATCGTCTGATTGGCGGCTGGTGTCCCTTCGCCGCCGCTAGTGCCCGCTCCGCCCGTCGACGTCTCGTTACCGCCACCGCAACCAGCGGCGGCAAGCGCGAATGCGCCGAGCAAGGCGACGACGAGCAGCAGCACTCTCTTTCCTGTCACGTCTGCCCTCCTCTTTGGGTACGTACCCGGCCGCGCGTACGTGTGCCGGGCGGCCAACCAGATGCTTAGACGCATCCGGGCGGCGGAAAGTTAGCGGATTGCGATGTTTCGCGCTTCGACGACCTGGGAGTCGTGCAACTCGGTCGTGCACCCCCCCACGGCATAGAGCGTTCCGTCGATTGCGAAGGCCTTGAGACCGTGCCTAGGGACGAGCGGCTCCGGGCCCTGGCTCCACTCTCCCGTGCGCGCGTCGTAGATCTGGTACGTGTGCTCCCAGATGGTGTGGATCTCCGGGCCCCAGACCGCGGTGCCGTTCAGCTCCATCGGCTTCGGCATCGTCGGCCCGGCCCGCCACTTCTCCGCCTGTGGGTCGAAGATGAAGACGTCGCGGAGGGTTTCCTCACCGCGCCGGCCGCCGAAGGTCCAGATTCCGCCCTGGAAGTCGACGGCCCCAAAGGTGTGGTTCGGGATCGGCATCGGGGCGGACACGGACCAGGAGTCGGAGGGGGGGTCGTAGACGTAGACGCTTCGGAGCTCCTTGCCGCCGCTGAAGCCTCCGAGGACGTAGATCTTCCCGTCCATCGCCACGGCGGCCTCGTTGAAGAGCGGGCGTGGGAGCGGCGCGCGGTCCTCCCACTCGCCCTTTGCGATGTCATAGGCGAGCACGCGGTCGGTGACGCCGGCGTCGGTCTGGCCGCCGAAGACGTAGACCACTCCGTCGAGCGCAGCGCCCGCGGCGGCCCGCGTCGGGTCGGGCAGGGGCGTGAGCGTGACCCAGTCGTTCGCCGCCGGATCGAAGCGCTGGAAGACGGAGAGGAAGCGCCCCGTCTCCCCCACCATGCCGCCGGCCGCGTAGATCTTGCGGTCGAGCTCGGCGGCGGCGATGTAGCTGCGTCGCTGCGACATGGGAGCCGCGAAGGTCCACGGCGCGTCGGCCGCGCGCGCCTCGGCCGCGTTCCCCGGGCCGCGCGTCCCGGCGACCGCCGCGACCGCGACGACCGCCACTGCGACGGCTGCGACGACGAGCGCCGTCTTCATCTCGTCAGGTAGGACGCCGGGGCCGCTACTGCGTTAGCGCGTCGGCGCCGGCGACGACCTCCAGGATCTCCTGGGTGATCTCGGCCTGCCGGGCCCGGTTCATGTCGAGGGTGAGCCGGTCGATGAGCTCGCCCGCGTTCTTCGACGCGTTTCGCATCGCGGTCATGCGAGCCCCGTGCTCGGAGGCCGCCGACTCGAGCAGCGCCCGGTAGATGCTCGTCTCGAGATACGTCGGCAGAAGCCGGGTGAGAATCTCCTCGGGCTCGGGCTCGTAGAGGAAATCGCCCTCGAGCGCGATCTCGTACGGCGTCTTCTCCTCTTCCTCCTCGAGCGCGGAGCGCGGGATCGGGAGCACGTCCTCGACGACGACGCGCTGCGTGAGCGCCGACTCGTAGTGGTTGTAGACGATCACGACGCGGTCGACTTCGCGCTCGGTGTAGAGCTCGGCCAGCTTGTGGGCGATCCCGACGGCGTCCGAGTAGGCGGGCCGGTCGGTGAAGTCCGTCCAGGCCTGGTCGACGTCGTAGCGGCGGAAGCGAAGAGACGAACGGCCCTTCTTGCCGACGACGACCCACCGCGCGCTCTGGCCCTCGCCGCGCGCCTCGCGCTCGAGTGCGAAAGAGCGGCGGAGGATCTGCGCGTTGAAGGCGCCGGCGAGGCCGCGGTCGCCTGTGATCGGGAGGATGGCCACGGTTTGGACATCCCGCTCCTCGAGGAGTGGGAATTGGCGGGACGGCGTCGCGCGCGCGGTGCCGATCATGAGCTCCCGCATGCGGTCGGCGTAGGGCCGAAGCGCCTCGATCCTCGCCTCGGCACGGCGGAGCTTGGCCGCCGCCACGAGCTCCATCGCCTTCGTGATCTTGCGCGTGTTGCGAACCGAGCGAAGGCGCCGCTTGATGTCCTGGACGGTGGCTATTCCGCTGCCGCTCCTACGAGACCGGCGTCTTCCTTCACCGCGAAGTTCGACTTGAACCTTTCGATCTCCGAGCTGAGCTTCTCCTGCAGGTCGTCGGAGAGATCCTTTTGCTCGCGGAGCTCGTCGTAGACCGAGCCCTCGGTGCGCAGATACTCGCGCAGCTCGTCCTGGAAGCGTGAGACCTGGGCGGTCGGGATGTCGTCGAGGTAGCCGTTGATCCCCGCGAAGATCGCGACGACCTGCTCCTCGACGGGCCACGGCTGGTACTGCGGCTGGTTCAGCGTCGCGACCATGCGCTCGCCGCGGGCCAGCGTGCGCTGCGTCGCGGGGTCGAGCTCGGAGCCGAACTGGGCGAAGGCCTCGAGCTCGCGGTACTGGGCCAGGTCGAGCTTCAGGCGCCCGGCCACCTTTCGCATGGCGCGCACCTGAGCATTGCCGCCCACGCGCGAGACCGAGATGCCGACGTTGATCGCCGGCCTCACGCCCGAGTAGAAGAGATCCGACTCCAGAAAGATCTGACCGTCCGTGATCGAGATGACGTTCGTCGGGATGTAGGCCGAGACGTCTCCGGCCTGCGTCTCGATCACCGGCAGCGCCGTCAGCGAGCCGCCGCCCTCGTCATCGGAGAGCTTGCAGGCGCGCTCGAGCAGGCGTGAGTGGAGGTAGAAGACGTCGCCCGGGAAGGCCTCGCGGCCGGGCGGGCGGCGAAGGAGGAGCGACATCTGCCGGTAGGCGTCGGCGTGCTTGGAGAGATCGTCGTACACGCAGAGCGCGTGGCGCCCGCTGTAGAGGAAGTACTCGCCCATCGCGCAGCCCGCGTAGGGCGCCATCCACTTGATCGGCGCGGCCTCGCTCGCGGATGCGGTGACGATGATCGTGTAGTCCATCGCGCCCGCGTCGCGGAGGCGCTCGTAGACCTGCGCGACCGTCGAGGCCTTCTGGCCGATGGCGACGTAGACGCAGATCACGTCCTGGCCCTTCTGGTTCAGGATCGCGTCGACGAGGATGGCCGTCTTGCCGGTCGAGCGGTCGCCGATGACGAGCTCGCGCTGGCCGCGGCCGATCGGGATCATCGAGTCGATCGCCTTGATGCCGGTCTGGAGCGGCTCCTTCACGGGCTGGCGCTTGACGACGCCGGGAGCCTTGAACTCGAGCGGGCGGTGCTCGGAGGCCTTGATCGGCTCACCGCCGTCCACCGGAATCCCGAGTGGGTTCACGATGCGCCCGACGAGCTCGTCGCCGACGGGCACGCTGATGACGGCGCCGGTGCGCTTGACCGGATCGCCCTCGCCCACCTTCTCCCACTCGCCGAAGAGGGCGACGCCGACGTTGTCCTCCTCGAGGTTGAGCGCGACGCCGGTGACGTCGGCGCCGAGGTCGAGCATCTCGCCGGCGACACAGTTCTCGAGGCCGTAGACGCGGGCGATGCCGTCGCCGATCTCGAGCACGGTGCCGACTTCGGCGAGGTCGGTCTCGACGTCTGCCTCGGCGATCCGCTGCTTCAGGATCGACGTGATCTCTTCAGGGCGTAGCTTCAAGACAGTTCTCCTTAGCGATTGATCAGTTCTTCACGGAGCTGGTCGAGGCGGCCGCGGACGCTCGCGTCGGCGCGCACCGAGCCGGCCTGGACGACGATGCCGCCGATGATGTCGGGGTCGACCGTCCGCGTGGCGACGACGCTTCGGCCGGAGGCCTCCTCGATCTGCTTGACCACCTTGGCAGCCTCCTTGTCGGAGAGCTCGACCGCGGTGGTCAGCTCGAGCTCGAGGACGCGCTCCTCGCGCGCGAGCAGCCGTCCGAATTCCTCGTGCACCTCCTCGACCTGCGCGATCCGCCCCTTCTCGGCGAGGAGATGGACGAAGTTCAGGAAGATCTGGTTCCTGCCGGCGAGGAGGTCGTCGAGCGCGGCGAGCTTCGTCTCCGTCTCCACCTGGGGATTGCGGAGAAAGCCGCGCAGCTCCTCCGATTCCGCAAGCGCCGCGGCGAACGCGTCGAACTCCTCGCGCACACTTGGGAGAACGTCCTTCTCCTTGGATGCCTGGAGGAGAGCCTCGGCATAGACGCGGTGGGCAACAGCCAACTCTTCTCCTAATTCTCCGAGACCAGCTTCTTCACGTCGACCTCTTCGATCGTCTCGTCGATGAGGCGGCGCTGGTCGTCGGCGTCGAGAGACTTGCCGGTCACCTTCTCCGCGGCGAGGAGCGTGAGCTCGACGACGTCGCGGCGGATCTGCTCGGCCAGGCGGCGGTTTTCGGCCTCGATCTCGCGCTTGTTCTCCTCGAGGCGGCGCTTCAGGTCCTCGTCCGCCTGGGCGCGAGACTGGTCGAGCTGGGCCTGGGCCTGGCGACGGCTCTCGTCGAGGATGCGCTCGCGCTCGGCCTTCGCCTCCTCGCGCTCCTGCTTGGTCAGCTCGCGGAGCTCGCGCGCCTCTTGCCGGGCCTTGTCCGCCTCGTCGAGCGCCTCGCGGATCCGGTCGCGCCGCTCCTCGATGATCCCCTGGATGCGCGAGAAGGCGAACTTGCGCAGGACGAAGAACGTGATCCCGAACGCGATCACCGTCCAGACCATCAGGCCCGGGACGACGGAGATGAGGTCGGCGAAGATCATCCGCTAGACGAGCACGTAGGCGAGCAGGCCGCCGAGGAGCGCGTAGAAGACGACTGCCTCGGTGAGCGCGAAGCCGAGCCACTGGATGCCGGTGAGCTCGCCGCGGAGCTCGGGCTGGCGGGCGACCGCCTGAATCATCGAGCCGAAGATGTTGCCGATGCCGATGCCGGCGCCGACCGCGCCGAGGCCGACGCCGACGCCGAAGGCGATGGCCTTCCCCATGTCGGCGACGTTGCCGTCGAGTGCTGCGAGAACTGTCGTCAAGTTGAGCCTCCTAGTGCTCGGGTTCGATGGCGCCGCCGATGTAGATGGCGGACAAGAGGGCGAAGACGAAGGCCTGGATCGTGACCACGATCGCGACCTCGAAGATGTAGACCGCCGTCGCGACGGGCACGGCGATGACGATGAGGGCGTACGACTCGAAGATGAAGATCAGGCCGATCATGACGAGGATCAGCATGTGGCCCGCGAGCATGTTCGCGAAGAGACGGACTGAGAGCGAGATGAGCCGCATGAATTGCGAGATGACCTCGAGCGGCACGATGAGGGCGAGCAGCGGGCCGGGCGCGCCCTGCGGCACCCAGCTCTTGAAGTAGCGAACCGGCCCGTTGAAGCGGATGCCTTCGAAGTGCGTCGCGACGAAGGTGATGAGCGCGAGAGCCAGCGTCACCGAGAGGTTCGCGGTCGCCGCGTAAACGCCCCAGGTAGGCACCTCGACCCCGGCGATGTGGACGTGCTCGTCCGAGATCGGCAACGGGATGAAGCCGATCAGGTTCAAGATCCAAATGAAGAGGAAGAGCGCCGCGACGTAGGGGAACCAGAGGGCAAGGCCCTTCGACGGCAGGCTCGACTCGGCGATCTGCCCGTAGATCAGGTCGTAGAGCGCTTCGCCGATCGTCTGCCGGCGGTTGGGCCGAAGCGACAGCCCGAATCGCATGATCCAGATCCCGAGGATGCAGGTGACCGCGGCGCCGACGAGGAGATAGACGACCGCCTTGTTGATGGACATGTCGAGCGGCCCGATGTGGATCGAGACCCAGGCCGGGAGCTCGAACTCGTCCTGCGGCTCGAAGTCCTCCGTGGCGGCGAGGACGACGTTCATGGCACCGTAGAGCGCGTTCACCGCTTTGTCTCTCCCGAGAAGTAGATCGTCAGGCTGAGACCGAGCTCGACCGAATACGCGAGCGCATAGACGAGCGCGCCGGCGAGCGCCAGTGTCGGGTTCGTGGCGGCGACGGCCACCGCGACGATCATGAGCAGGATCCCGCGCGCCATCATCCCGAAGGCGACGACACCGGACCCGCGCAGGTTCGGCTCACCGATCCCGACGCGGTTGAAGAGGATCCCGAGCAGCTGGCTCGCCACCCAGAGGACGGCGCCGAGCAACCAGCCGCGCACCGGCCAGCCGGCCACGAGAAAGATCGGCAGCGCGAGCGCGACGACCGCACCGCCCGCGATCACGGGCAGGCGCCGCTCGGGCATCGGTCTGGGCGTGAGAACGGTGGTGGGCATCAGAGGGAGTCCTTGTAGCGAACGTAGACCGAGACGATTGCTGCGGGGATCCCGATCACCGCTCCGATCGCGATCCCGCCTCCGACGGAGCCGATCGCGAGGCCGAGCAGCGCCCCGAGGCCCACGCAGGCGAAGAGCACACCTGCGAGAAGCGCTCCAGCGCCCATCGGATCCATCGAAGTGCGTCCAGCCGCCACGCTCGCCAGCATCTTATTCGCCGCAAGCGTAGCAGCCCGGAGGCACTTCGTGACGCCGAAAACCGCCTAACTAAGCGGAAATCGCCTTACTTTGTTCATCCTTGGCCTCGCGCCTGCGCTCGGCCCACGCACGCACGCGCGTGAGCTTCAGGATCTCGAGGACAATCACGATGTAAAACGTGGCCCCGACGGCGATCGCGGCTACGAGGGCGACGGCGAGCGTCGGCCAGAGGTGCCACTCGCCCGCCGAGCGGAAGGGCACGAAGCGCGTGGCGAGCGCGGCGCCTCCGAGGATCGCGCACCATGCGTAGAGGTAGAGCACGGCCCTCCGCTGCGTGAACCCGCGCCGCAGGAAGCGGTGGTGCAGGTGCGCCTGGTCCGGGAGATAGAGCGGCTCGCGGTGTTTCAGCCGGCGAAGCACGACGAAGGACGTGTCGAAGATCGGCACGGCGAGCGCGAGGAGCGGGAAGAAGAGCGCCACGGTCGCGGCGGTCTTCAGGAGCCCCTGGATGGACACGGTCGCAAGCAGGAAGCCCATGAGGAGCGCGCCCGAGTCTCCCATGAAGATCCGCGCGGGATAGAAGTTGTGGCGGAGGAAGCCGAGGCAGGCGCCGGCGATGATCGCCGAGAGCACCGCGGCCTCGGGCTTTCCGAGCGAGAGCGCGATGACGGCGAAGGTCGCGCCCGAGATCCCGCAGATCCCCGCGGCCAGGCCGTCGAGCCCGTCGAGGAAGTTGACCATGTTCATGATCGCGACGATCCAGATGAGGGTCAGGACGACTCCCGCCCAGAACGGGAGCTCGTGGATGCCGAGGATCGGGAACGTGAAGCGGTCGATCCGCACGCCGAAGTCGATTGCGATCGCGGCCGCCCCGATCTGCCCGCCGAGCTTCACCCACCACGGAAGACCGCGGAAGTCGTCAGCCATGCCAATCGTGGTCGCGAGTGCCGCGCCGAGCAGGATCCCGCGATAGGGCCCGGAGAGGTCGAGGAAGGCAAGCGAGGGGACGAAGACGCCGAAGAAGAGCGCGAGGCCGCCCAGGCGAGGAACCGCCTGGAGGTGGATGCGGCGGCGCTCGATCGGCTCGTCCACGATCCCGAGCACCCGTGCGACCCGGCCGACCGCTGGGGTGAGGACGAGCACAACCGCGAGCGCGACGAGGAAGCCCCAGATGACGTCCAGGTGGTCTCGCAGGGTGTCGAACATCTACTTGGTCCCGAACAGCCGGTCGCCCGCGTCGCCGAGACCCGGGACGATGTAGCCCTTCTCGTTCAGCCCGCGGTCGACAGCGGCCACCACCACGGTGACGTCGGGGTGCTCGGAGTGGAGCCGCTCGATGCCCTCGGGCGCGGCGATGATCGCAATGAGGCGAACCGAGGTTGCGCCCGCGCTCTTCACCGTCTGGACCGCGGCCGCCGTCGAGTTGCCGGTGGCGAGCATCGGGTCGAGGAGGATCACGTCCCGCTGCGCGACGTCCGCCGGGAGCTTCACGTAGTGCTCGACCGGCTCGAGGGTCTCCTCGTTCCGGTAGAGGCCGATGAACCCGACGCGCGCGCCCGAGATGAGGCTGAGGACGCCGTCGAGCATGCCGATCCCGGCGCGGAGGATCGGGCAGACGGCCACCTTCTTGCCGGAGATCTTCTGTGCGCTCGTCCGCTCCAGGGGCGTCTGGATCTCACACTCCTCCGTGGCGAGACCCTTCGTCGCCTCGTACGTGAGCAGAAGAGTGACCTCGTCGACAAGCTCGCGGAAGAGGTGGGTCGACGTGGACTCGTCCCGCATGAGCCCGAGCTTGTGCTGCACCAGCGGATGGTCAACTACGACAACGGCGCTGCGCGCCGTCGTCGTAAGAGTCTCAGGATCGCTCATAGGTCGTGTAGCCCCGGAAACCTGGGTACAGGGGTCGCCTTTCGCACAAAGCCGCGCTTCTCGCGCTGAGAGCATCGAGGTCGGGTTCGGCCGCGAGCGCACCGGAGATGATCTCCCCCACCTCGCGCAGATCGTCCTCGTCGAAGCCGCGCATCGTCACCGCGGGCGTACCCAGGCGGACGCCCGAAGCCTCCATCGGCGGGCGCTCGTCGAAGGGCACCGTGTTGCGGTTTGCGGTGATCTTCACCTCGTGGAGGCGCTCCTCGGCGGCCTTGCCAGACCACTCGCCGGCGCGCAGGTCCATCTGCAGCAGGTGCGTGTCTGTGCCGCCCGTGAGGACGTCCAACCCGTTCTGCATGAGGGTGTCGGAGAGCGCGTCCGCGTTGGCGCGGATCTGCGCCTGGTAGTCGCGGAAGGCGCCCGAGCCCGCGATCTTGAAGCATGCCGCCTTGCCGGCGATCACGTGCAGGAGCGGGCCGCCCTGCATCCCCGGGAAGACCGCCTTGTCGAGCGCCTGCGCGTGCTCCTCCCTGCAAAGGACGAAGCCCGCGCGCGGCCCCGCGAGCGTCTTGTGCGTCGTCGAGGTGACGAAGTCGCAGTGCGGCGTCGGGTTCGGGTGGACGCCCGCCGCCACGAGCCCCGCGAAGTGCGCCATGTCGCAGAGGAGCAGCGCTCCGACCTCGTCGGCGATTGCCCGGAAGCGGTCGGCCTCGATCGTGCGCGGATAGGCGGAGCCGCCGCACACGATCAGCTTGGGCCGGCACTCCTTCGCCGTCTCGAGCACCTCGTCGAAGTCGATCAGCGAGGTCTCGCGGTCGACCCCGTAGCCGACGAAGTCGTAGAGCTTCCCCGAGAAGTTGACCTTGAGCCCGTGCGTGAGGTGGCCGCCGTGGTCGAGGCGCATGGCGAGGACGGTGTCGCCCGGGTCCAGGCAGCTGAAATAGACGGCCATGTTCGTCTGTGCGCCCGCGTGGGGCTGCACGTTCGCGTGCTCGGCGCCGAAGAGCTCCTTCGCCCGGTCGATCGCGAGCTGCTCGATCTCGTCGACGACCTCGCAGCCGCCGTAGTAGCGCCGCCCGGGATAGCCCTCGGCGTACTTGTTCGTCGGCACGCTCCCCATCGCCTCGAGGACGCTCGGCCAGGTGAAGTTCTCCGAGGCGATCAGCTCGATCTGACCGCGCTGGCGCTCGAGCTCCCGCTCGAGCAGGGCAGCGGTGTCGGGATCGATCTCGGCCAACCCGGCCCGCTGGAGCTCCTGCAGGGTCTCCTGCGCGATCGCCACGGGCCCACCATACCGCGTTGCCCGGCCGCGGCGGCCGAGGCTCTCAGACGCCTGTCGCGCTCGCGACCCGGGCCAGTGCGTCGGTCGCGGAAACCGCCCCTTCGCGAAGGATCTGCGGCTCCCGTCCTGTGAGATCGACCACGGTCGAGGGAGTCCCGGGAAGCGTGCCCGCGTCGACGACCACCGCCGCGGCCTGGAGCAGCGCGTCGGGGATGTCCTCGATTCGCGCGGGGTCCGGGCTGCCGTGATGGTTCGCGCTCGTCGCTGCGACGGCGCCGAAGCCGTCGAGCACGGCCTTGGCCTCTGCGGGAAGGTCGGGAACGCGGACGCCGATGGTCTCCGGCCGCGTGCCGGTCAGCCACCGGTAGCGGCGGGCGGGGTTCGGCAGGACGAGCGTGTACGGACCGGGAAGCAGCGCGCGGGCTGCAACTGCGGCTCGGCCACGGAGCTCCGGGACCGCGTCGAGGAGGACCTCGAGGTCGGAGGCGACGAGCGCCACCGGCATCTCCGGCGGGCGCTTCTTCTGGCGAAGCAGCCTGCGCACAGGCGGCTCGTGGTAGGCGTCCACGCAGAGGCCGTAGACCGTGTCGGTCGGGAGGATCACGCTCTCGCCCGCCCGGAGGGCGGTGAGCGCGTCGGCGGTCCGCGAGGCGATCACGACCCGCTCCAGGTTCCCTCGACGACGCGGTCGCGGCCGGCGAGGTCGGGCGTCTCGACGACATCCGTGTAGCCGAGTGACGAGAGCGCGGCGGCGAGACGGGCTGCCTGGCCGTCGCCGCACTCGAGCACGAGGCGTCCGCCCGGCCGCAGGAGGTTCCGCGCCTCGGCGGCGACGCTCGCGCCGACGTCGACGCCGACGACGGCCTCGTACGGCTCGTAGAGGCGAATCTCCGGCTGCAGGGTCTCGTACTCCTCGGGCGTGACGTAGGGCGGGTTCGACACGACGAGGTCGAAAGGCCCCTCGATCCCGGCGAGGAGGTCGCCCTGCACGAGGCGTACGCGCCCGTTCACCCCGGCGCGGGCCTTGTTCTCCTGCGCCAGCGAGAGCGCCTGCTCCGAGCTGTCGACGGCGGTCACCCGTGCCCCCAGGTGTTCGTCGGCGATCGCGAGCGCGATCGCTCCGGAGCCGACCCCGACGTCGAGGACGCGCGGTTCGACGAAGTCGCCGAGAAAGGCGAGACAGCGCTCGACCACGACCTCGGTCTCGGGGCGGGGAATGAGCGCCCGGTCGTCGACCTTGAGGAGAAGGCGGCGGAAGCCCCACTCACCGAGGATGTAGGCGAGCGGCTCGCGCCGGATCCGGCGCCAAACGAGTTCTTCCAATCGCCCACGCTCGTAGGACGTCACCGGGCTGTGCGACGAGTAGAGCTCGGAGCGGGCGATTCCGAGCACGTCGGCGACCAGGATCTCGGCGTCGACGCGCGGCGACGGCACACCGGCTGCGCGGAGCTCGAGCTCGACCTCGTGGACGGCGTCCAGGGGCATCTCGATTCGTTCGCTGCAGACAGTCATGCGTTTCTTACGCCGCGGCGGCTTCAAGCGCCTGCCGCCGCTCCTCTGCGGCGAGCGCCTCGGTGAACTCGTCCAGATCGCCCTCGACGATCCGGTCGAGCCGCTTGATCGTCAGGTTGACCCGATGATCGGTGACCCGGTTGTCGGGATAGTTGTAGGTGCGGATCTTCTCGGCCCGGTCGCCGCGGCCGATCTGCGAGCGGCGCGCGGCCGAGAGCTCCTCCTCCTGGCGCTCGCGCTCGAGCTCGAGTAGCCGGGCGCGAAGGACGCGCAGCGCTTTCGTCTTGTTTTGGAGCTGGGACTTCTCGTCCTGCATGGCGACGACGAGGCCCGTCGGGAGGTGCGTGATGCGAACTGCGGAATCGGTCGTGTTCACGCTCTGGCCGCCGGGCCCTGTGGAGCGGTAGACGTCGATCTTGAGGTCGTTCGGGTCGATCTCGATCTCGACCTCCTCCGCCTCCGGCATGACTGCCACCGTCGCCGTGGAGGTGTGGATGCGGCCCTGGGACTCGGTCACCGGCACGCGCTGCACGCGGTGGGTGCCCCCCTCCCACTTGAAGATCGAGTACGCGCCCTCGCCCTTGACCGCGAACGTGATGTCGTTGTAGCCGCCGCTCTCGCTCGGGTTGGAGCCGAGCACCTCCCATTTGAAGCCCCGGGATTCGGAGTAGCGCGTGAGCATCCGGAAGAGATCGCCCGCCCAGATCGCGCCCTCGTCCCCGCCCGCCCCCTTGCGGATCTCGACGATGACGTCCTTCTCGTCGTTGGGGTCCCGCTCGACGAGGGCCACCTTGAGCTCGTCCTCGAGCTCCTCGAGGCGCCGTTCCAGCTCGGGGACGAGGCCGCGGAGCTCGGAATCCTCGCGCGCCGCCTCGAGGTCGTCGCGCGTGGAGCGCCACTCTTGCGCGAGCTTGTGCGGGCCCTCGAGCTCCTTCAGCCTGCGGCCGGCATCCGCCGCTGCGTGGTGGTCGGAGAAGATCGCGGGGTCGCTCATGCGCTCCTGCGCGTCGGCGTAGGAGCGCTCCAGTTCGTCGATCAGGCTGTCCATCTGGCTCACGTCGAAGAGCATAGACTCAGCTCACCTTGGAACCGCTGCAGGGAAGCTGCCTCTGCGGGGGCGTTCGGTTCGAGATCACAAAGCCGTTCACGAGCGCCAACCACTGCCATTGCTCGCGGTGCCGCAAGCACTCGGGGACCTTCGGCGAGACCCAGGGCCGGGTCCCGCGCGACGGGTTCCGGCTCATCTCGGGCGAGGAGCTCATCCGCGTCTACCGGCCGGCGGAGGATGCCGGCGTGAAGGCGTTCTGCACGGAGTGCGGGTCGAGCCTCTTCGGGAGGACCTGGCCTGACGGACCGGAGATCTCGGTGCGGCTGGGAGCGCTCGACGGAGACCCGGGCATCCGCCCGCAGTTCCACACCTATGTCGACTCGAGAGCGCCGTGGGAAACCCTTCCCGACGACGAGCTTCCGCGCTACCCCGACGAACCCCCGGGCTAGGCCATTACCTCGACCTTGCGCTCCTCCGGAGTGATGCGGCCTTCCAGCCGCAGCACCTCCCGGAGCGCGCGGATCGAGACCTCGATCTGATCGAGCGAGGGCTCGCGCGTCGTCAGGCGCTGGAGCCAGAGGCCGGGCGCCAGGAGGGCGCGCAGGGCGGGGTTCTGCGCGTGCTTGCCGGCGAAGCGGATGATCTCGTACGCGATCCCCGCGATCACCGGGAGCAGAAGGATGCGTGACGCGATCAGCCAGTACCAGTCGGGGCGCCCGAAGAACGCGAACACGAAGATCGCAACGACCATGACGTAGAGCAGGAACGCCGTCCCGCAGCGCACGTGCAGGAGGCTGTAGCGCTGCACGTTCTCCGGGGTCAGCTCCTCGCCCGCCTCGTAGGCGTTGATCGCCTTGTGCTCGGCCGCGTGGTACTGGAAGACCCGCTTCAGGTCGGGAAGCATCGAGATGATGAGCAGGTAGGCGATGAAGATCGTCACACGCACGAGGCCCTCGACGACGACGAAGGCGCCGGTGGACTCGATCGGCAGCCAGTTCGTGATCAGCGCCGGCGAGACCTTGAAGAGCAGGAGCGCGAAGCCGATCGCGATGCCGAAGGCGAAGAGGATCTGGCCGCGCGTGAGCTCGGTCTCGACCTCGCCGTCCTCGCCCTCTTCCTGCGCCGCGTAGTTCGCCGAGATGGCGAGCGCGCGAAAGCCGATCGCGAGCGACTCGCCGAGCGCGATGATCCCGCGGATGATGGGCAGGCGCATCCAGCGGTAGCGCAGGAGGATCGAGGTGATCGGCCGGTTGACCTCCGCGATGTCGCCGTCGGGCTTTCGCACCGCGACGGACCACGCCGACGGCCCGCGCATCATCACGCCCTCGAGGACGGCCTGGCCTCCGATGGGGGCGCTCATGCGGTTCTTTTCGCTGCTAGGCCCTGCCGGCCTTCTCGAGGCGCCGCTGGAAGCGCTCGACGCGACCGCCGGTGTCCATGAGCTTCTGCTTGCCGGTGTAGAACGGATGGCACTCGGAGCAGATCTCCACGTGCAGCTCCGGCTTGGTCGAACGGGTCTGAAACTCGTTCCCGCACGAGCAATGCACGGTGGCGAGAACGTATTCGGGATGGATGTCAGGCTTCATTTGAACTCAGGATAGCAGCAGCGGTTTTGGGCGCCACGTTGCCCCCTGAGACGACAACGGCCACGGTCTTGCCCTCGACCTCGGGCACTTTGCCCGCGAGCAGAGCTCCGACTCCGGCCGCGGCGCCGGGCTCCGCCGCGAGCTTCGCGCGCTCGTAGAGAAACCGAAAGCCGGCGCGGATGTCGTCCTCGGAGACGAGCACCGACTCGACGCCGCGCTCGAGGCACACGGCGAGGCAGTGCTCTCCCACGACAGGCGCGTTCAAGGCGTCGGCGATCGAATCCGGACGAACGGAAACCGGCTTGCCCGCTGCGAGCCCTTCGTGCAGCGCGGCGGATCCCTCCGGCTCGACGCCGACGACCCGAGCGTTCGGCGCGCCGAGGGCAAGGCCGGACACCAGCCCGCCGCCACCCACACCGGTGACGATCACGTCGGTCTCGGGAGCGTCCTCGACGATCTCGCGGCCGAGGCTCGAGTGCCCCTCGATCACGACCGGGTCGTCGTAGGGATGGACGAACGCGCGCCCGCTCGCGGCCCGCAGCTCCTCGAGGCGGGCGAACGCGTCGGTGGGGTCCGCCGCCTCGCGGTCCACCGTCGCGCCGTAGGCGCGCGCGGCCGCGGCCTTCAGGTCGCTCGTCCCTTGCCACATCACGACGAGGCAGTCGATCTGCTCGAGCGCCGAGCCATAGGCCACGGCGCCCGCCGCGTTGCCGGCCGAGACCGTGATGACACCGCGCTGCCGCTCGTCCGGGGAGAGCGTCGCGAGCTTGGCGAGGATCCCACGCGGCTTGAACGAGCCGGTCTTCTGGAAGAGCTCTGCCTTGAGCAGGGCGGTGCCGCCAAACGCGTCTCCCAGGGTCGTCGACCGGAGGAGCGGCGTTCGCAGGAGGGTCGTCACATCAACCGGTACTCGGGCCCATCCCCGCCCTCCGGCGGAGTGAGCCGGCCGCCCTTGGCGGTGATCGCGCCGCACTGGACGCAGTTCGAGGCCGTCACCTCGACGTCCACGACGTTGCCGGCCGGCGACGCGGCGCCGCCGAGCTCGTAGACCTGCGCGGGGCACATGTGTACCCACGTCTCGGCCACTTCGCGCCGGACCTTGCGGTCGACCCTGAGGTGGCTCGGCGCATCGTCGCGCGTTTTGTTCCCGGAGAGATAGACACTGGAGAGCTTGTCGAAGGTGACCTGGCCGTCCGGTGCCGGCGCAGGGTGGTCGCCGACGAAGACCGGGACCTGCGCATCGGCCTCGAGCTTCAGGTCCTTGCGCGGGAGCTTTCCGAGTGTGTTCAGCGCCACGCCGGCCAGCATCGCGCCGCGCGTGAAGCCGTGATGGAACGCCGGGCGCATGTTGCGCACGCGCTCGAGGTCCTTCCAGACGTAGCTTTCCTTGAGCGCCTGATCGTAGGACTCGAGGGCGCCGGGCTCCCAGGCGGTCCGGCCGGGCGCGAGCGCCTCGAGAGCGCTCTCCGCGGCGAGCATCCCCGAGCGCATGGCGTAGTGGATGCCCTTGAGCGCGGGCACGTTGACCAGGCCGGCGCCGTCGCCCGCGATCATCCCGCCCGGGAAGTTGAAGCGGTCGGGAAGCGCGAGGAAGCCGCCCTCCGGGATCGTCTTCGCACCCCACGCGACGCGTTTGCCCCCGTCGAGGATCGCGCGCACGAACCGGTGGAGCTTGAGCTCCTGGAGAAGGTCGTGGACCGAGAGCGTCGCGTCCGTGTAGTCGAGGCCGACGACCATCCCGAGCGCCACGTGCTCCTCGCCCAGCGGGTAGATGAAGCTGCCGCCGAATTCCCGGAACTTCTTCGCACCCCGGAGCGGCCAGCCCATTGTGTGGATGACGCGGTCGAGCGGACGGGGAACCTCCCAGACCTCCTTGACGCCGAGCGCCCACACCTGCGGCCGCGACTGAAGGCCGAAACGGTCGAGCGCGACGCCGGTGAGGTGTCCCTGTGTGCCCTCGGCGAGGATCGTGACGCGCGCCGTGATGTCGGACCCGGGCTCGAAGTTGGGCAGCTCCTCCCCGCTCTTCCCGCGTCCGCGGTCGCCGGTGCGGATGCCGACGACGCGCCCACCGGAGACGAGGAGCTTGCGGGCCGCGGTCTCGGGAACGAGCGTCGCCCCTCCTTCCTCCGCGCGTTCGCCGAGCCAGGCGCCGATCTCCGAGATGGACGCCACGAAGTTGCCGTGATTCCACATCGTCGGAGGGGCGGGAAGGCGCACCGCGCGCTTCGAGGTCAGGTAGTAGAGCCCCTCGCGCTCCACGCGCGAGCGAAACGGCATGTCCTCGCTGTGCATCCCGGGGAAGAGCTGGCGGAACGCCCTCGGGTTCACGACCGCGCCCGAGAGGAGGTGCGCGCCGGGCGTCCTGCTCTTTTCGACGACGGCGACGGGGATCTCGCCGAGGCGCTCGCGCATGTCCGGGTTCTCCTCGAGGAGCTGGTTCAGCCGAATCGCAGCCGACAGGCCCGCAGGCCCGCCGCCGACGATGAGGACGCCGACCTCGATCCGCTCGTCCGGCGGGTCGGAGGGCTCGGCGACGAACTCGGCCGGATCGAACGGAGGCGGGAAGTCGGCGGGGCGGACGCTCACGAGCCTCTCCTCTCCTTCACGAGCTGGGTCAGCTTCGGGACGATCTCATGGACGTCGCCGACGACCGCGAGATCCGAGTACTCGAAGATGGGCGCGTTCGGGTCCTTGTTGATGGCCACGATCGTGCCGGACCCCTGCATCCCGACCTTGTGCTGGATCGCGCCCGAGATCCCGCAGGCGATGTAGAGCTTCGGGGAGACGGTCTTCCCAGTCTGGCCGACCTGGGTCGCGTAGGGGTACCAGCCCGCGTCGACGACGGCGCGGGTCGCAGCGACGGCACCGCCGAGCGCCTTGGCGAGGTCCTCGACGAGGGAGAAGTTCTCCGCCTGGCCGAGCCCGCGGCCGCCGGCCACGATCACGTCGGCGTCCTCGATCGACGGGCCCTGGCTCTCCTCGTGCGCCTGCTCGACCATGACCGCCTGCTTGGAGAACTCCTGGATCTCGACCGGGATCTTCGTCACCTCCGCGCTGCCGCCGGACTCCGACGGCTCGAAGGTTCCCGAACGGATGAGTGCGAGGCGCGGCTCGCTCTTCCAGCCGACCTCCGCGATCACGGAGTCGCCGAGCGCCGGCCGCTTGCCGACGAGCTTGCCGTCCTTGAGCTCGAGGTCGACGAGATCCCAGTTGAGCCCGGCATCCAGGCGGGCCGCAAGGCCCGCGGCGACGTCGGCCGCAAGCACCGATGCGCCGAAGATGACGTTGTCGAAACCCTCCGACTCGACGAGCTTCGCGAGGACGTCGACCCGCGGCTGCGGGAGCGGCGCCTCGAGGGCCGCATCGTCGGCGACGAGAACCCGGGATGCGCCGTGCCGGCCGACCGTCTCGGCCATGCTCTCGACGCCGGAGCCGAGAAGGACCGCCGCCACGTCGTCTCCGAGTTCCGCAGCCTTGCCGAGCACGCCCAGCGAGCCCTTCACCGGCTCGCCCTCGTGGTGCTCGACGTAGACGAGAGTGGCCATCAGATCAATTTGTGGGACGAGAGGTACTCGACGATCTTCTCGGCGGCGGCGGGGCCGTCGTCCTCGATCCGCTCGCTGTCGCCGCGCGAGGGCGGGTCGGACAGGCCGTAGACCTCGGTGCGCGAGCCGGACTCACCCGCGTCGTCGGCGCCGAGGCCGAGGTCGGCGAGTGAGACCGTCTCCTGCGGCTTCTTCTTCGCGCCCATGATGCCCTTGAGGGACGGGTAGCGCGGCTCGTTGATCGCATCGGAGACGGCGACGACGCACGGGATAGGCGCTTCGATGACGTCGTAGCCGTACTCGGTCTGGCGCTTCACCTTCACCGTCCCATCACCGGCCTCCAGGCTCGCCGCCTGGGAGATCACCGGCAGCTCGAGCCTGTCGGCGACGGCCGCCCAGAGCACGGCGCCGTCCGAATCTCCCGCCTGCTGGCCGAAGAGGACGATGTCTGCTCCTTCGCGCTCGAGCGCCTTGGCGAGCGCCTTGCTCGTGGCGACGAGATCCGAGCCGGCGAGCCCCTCGTCGGACACGTGCACGGCGCGGTCTGCGCCGATCGCGAGCGCCTTGCGGAGCGAATCGGCCGCGCGCTCGGGCCCCATGAGGACGGCGACGACCTCGCCCTCTCCCCCCTTGTCCTTGAGCTGCAGGCCCTCCTCGATCGCGTGCGTGTCGAACTCGTTCAGCGCGCCGGCGACGCTGCGGTCGAGCCGGAAGGTCTGGGAATCGAGGCGCTTGGGAGCGGAGGGGTCTGGCACCTCCTTGACACAAACCGCAACTTTCACGGCGGCGATCCTATCCGCTCAAGATCGGACGACCGCCTGCCGAAGGGTCTGTTACCGTCCGCGACTTCGGACGCGAACCGGAGCCTATGGCCAGCCACCGGACGACAGCCCGAGGACTTCTTCTCCTACTCGCAGTTGGGGTCTTCACGCAGACCGCGCACGCCGCACGGGTGCCGGACAAGACCGCCTTCCCGGTGGTCGGGAACGTCTCCTACATCGACGACTGGCACGATGCGAGGCCCGGCGGCTGGCACGAGGGCAACGACATCATGTCCGTCCGCCACCAGCCTGCAGTCGCCTTCGAGACGGGCTGGATCGAGAAATGGTCACACCCGAGCGGAGCGGTGCCGAGCTGCATGCTCGTCCTGCACGGCAGGAGCGGGATGGTCTACTGGTACATCCACCTGAACAACGACGAGGGGCCGAACAACGACAACGACGCCGGCTGCAGCAAGGCCTACGCGCCGGGGCTCCGGTACCACGACCAAGTCCGCCGAGGCGAGCTCGTCGGCTTCGTCGGCGACTCGGGCGACGCAAACGGGATCCAGCCCCACCTCCACTTCGAGGTGCACAGGCCGAGCGGCCGCCCGATCGATCCCTTCCAGTACCTGAACAAGGCCAAGCACCTCCTCTTTCCGAAGCCTCGGCCCGACCTCGGCGACGTGACGCTCACGCTCAGGGGCTCGAAGGTCATCTCGAGGACGGACTCGACGATCACGGTCAAGACGAAGCGCGTCTCGGTCGCGCCGCTCAGCCTCAAGTACACGAACAGCCGCACCGTCACGCTCGCCGTCCCGGCCGAAGCCACCGTTCAGCGAAAGAACGCGGGCTCGTTCACCGCCACCGATCTCTCGAGCGCGCACGCCGGCGACACCGCACGGATCACGACGACGACCTTCACGCCGGGGTGGGAATCACAGCGCGCGCTGGCGGAGTCCATCGTCGCCGCCAAGATCCTTCTGTTCGGCGACTAGCGCGATCTAGCTCTAAGTCTGGGACGACCCCGCCTTCCGCTGCTGGAGGTCGTGGGCCCAAAGGCGCATCGTCGAGGGATGAAGCGGGTCTTCGTCATGCTCGCCGTGATCGGTGCGCTGCTCGTTGCCGGGCTCGGCTCCGCGGTCGCGACAACGCTCGTCACCTCCGCGGGAATCAAGGACAAGACGATCCAGAACCGCGACATGGCGTCGGGCGCGGTCGACAGTCGTGTCGTGAAGGACAAGTCGATTCAGTCCGCTGATCTTGCCCCGAAGGCCAAAGCCGCCTGGGCGCACGTGAACGCGGACGGGACTCTCGCCCGGTCGAGCGGCGGCGTGACGTCGAGCTCGCTCGGTGTCGACGGCCAGTATTCGGTGAACTTCGGACGCAACGTGAGCGAATGCGCGTATGTGGCGACCATCGACTACGGCGATTCGGCCAACGAAGGCGAGGTCAGCGTCGCGCCAAGAGACGGTAACGCCAACGCGGTCTTCGTCCAGACGTTCCTCTTCTCGCCCGCGATGGACGCAGACATGCCGTTTTACCTCGCCGTCTTCTGCTGAGCGGGGTACCTCGAACGGGTCATGGGGAGGTCAATCGTGCTCGCCGCGGTGCCGATAGCGCGCCCGGGGTCACTTCGAGCCGCACGGAGGGACTTAAATGGGCCGCAAGACGATCGCACTGCTTGCCGCAGTTGCATTCAGCCTTGCCGTCGTATTGCCTCTCGCGTCCGCTGGGACGCGTCCTCACGGCGCTGGATCTGCGAGCGTCGCCGGCGGGTGCTCCGTTGACGGAAACGTCGTTTCCGCAACCGGACTCCCCACTGGGGTGCTCCTGAACCTGATCGTCGACGACGCCAACGGTGGCTGGAACCGAGTACTCGGCTACAGCGAGGGGACGTGGAGCGTGGACGTCCCGGATCGCAGTGGACCGACGACGTACAAGTTCACCAGCGTCACCTGGGGCAACAACGGCAGCAAGTACTACGTCTACGCGCAGTGCTCGGCGTAGGCGGCTGAACAGAGAAAGAAAAGAGAGAGGCCCGGATCACCCGGGCCTCTCTGCATGAGGAGAAGGAAGCCTCCTCTAGGGGTCTACGACGATCGTGCAGGTGTACGTGTCGGGCGGCAGGTTGCTCGCCGTCGCCGAGCCGTCACCGTTCGTTCCGGTCGATCCGGACGCCTCGGTGTTGTCCGCTGCGTCCTTGCAGATGATCGTCGACGCGGTTCCGCCGTTCACCTGCGAATCGACCGAGACCGTGATGTTGGTCAGCGGCGTGTTGTGGAAGTCCGCCGTCTCTCCAACGTACGGGTCGTCGTCACAGGTCGCTTCGTTGTTGACGGTCACGGTGGCAGGCCCGTCGTCGGCGCTGTAGCCCGACGGGACGGTCTCGGTCACCGTGTAGTCGCCGACCCCGGCGAAGCTCGAAAGGACGAGACCGTCGACACACGCCTCACCATTCGAGTCCGTCACCACGTCGATCCCGTCTGCGTCCAGCTCGCCGCCCGTGACGGTGAACGTGACGCCGGACTGTGGATGATCACCAGATCCGGAGGCTGCATGCTTCCGCGTCTTCGTGATCAGGATCGCTCCGGTCTCACGGGTGTCGTGGAAGGTGCAAGTGACGGTCTCGCCGGCACTCAGACCGATCGAAGCCGGGCTGCTCCCGTCGCTACAGGTGGTACCTGCGACAAGGTTCCAGCCAGCCGGGACGGTCTCGGCCACGTCGTACGTCCCAGGCGACAGGTTGCTGAACGTCCGGGCGTCCTTCCCACCCGAGCCTGCTGCGGTGGTCGTGAGCGTGAACGGGGACGGAGACAGCGTGCCCGACGTGAAGTCGAACGAGCCGCTTCCGTCATCGGTCACCTTCTCGATGACGATCGTTCCGCGTGCCCGGTTCGTATACGTGCAATCGAGCACGTCGGAGGCGCTGTCGATGTTGAAGGTCACTGTGCCCGCGGCCAGATCGATCGTGGGCGTGACGCCCGAGCTCGGATGTCCGGCCACGTTGCAGTTGATGCTCTGGAGATCCCAACCGGACGGAATGACGTCCTCGTCGACCGTGTAGTTCGTGCCGAAGAGGACGTTGGTGTAGGACTTCACGCCGTCGTCTTTCAGCGTGAAGGTGTTTGCCGACGAAGGCGACGTGCTGAACGCCTTCGTGAACCCGAAGTCGGTCGTGTTCGGATCTTCGTCCGGGCTCGTCTCCTTCCGGATCGTCACCGATCCACAGTTGCTGAGATTCGTGGGAACGGGAGCGATGAAGTCCTTCAGCGCCGCCGAGAAGGAGTCGGACGAGCGGCTCTTCAGGTACGCGCTGCCGAACGACGTGCACGTCCCGCTTCCGCCCGTGAGAGCGTCGAAGTCGATCTGTGCCTCGCCGAAGGTCCGGGCCGAGATGCTGCCCAGGCCGTCTGCGTTGCCGGCCGTGATCGCTGTCGTGTTGATCGACCCGGTCGCATCACCGGCGGCTGTGAGGCTCTCCCTCGTTCCCCAGCAGGGTGTGGCGTTGGACGCCTCGCACTGCGACCCCGCCCCAGAAGCGACCCAGCGGGACAGGAACAGCTCTGGCACCGTGCCGCCATTTGCGAGGTCGTACTGGATCAGCAGGTCGCCGGCGGTGCGGACAGGCGTGATGTTGTTGGCCGACTTCACGCTGGACTGGTTGAACTCGAAGTCCATGTTCGTCGTGCCGGTCGGGTCCTGAACGCGGTGCCAGAAGAGGTTCAGGAACCTCGCGCCGCTCGTGGTTGTCTCGAGGTACACGCCGAATGTGGTCAGGTCGCTCTTGTTCGGCGGGATGCTGCCGCTGACAACGCTCGGGACCGGGCTGTCTTCCTTCGTACCTTGGCCGAAGGAGTTGTCGCCGGTGCCCGAGGCAAGATCGGCTTGCCTCGACTCGCTGACGGTAGCCCAGTCGAGGTTCCCAGCAGTGTTCACGACCAGGTTTGCGTTGGTGTCGATCTCGAACTTGCTGTCACCGAGAGCGGACGCGCCGATCACGAAGAGAAACAGCGAAGCAAGCGCGACTGTCGATGTGATGACGTACCAGCGCCGCCGTGTCGAGCGGCGCTTGAATTCGAAGAGGGGCATCTTGCCTCCTAGTTGAATTGCCGCAGAAATGCGCCTTCCGTCTTGTCCGCGCCGTCACCTCCTCTCGGACGAAACGAACGAAGGCCGCGCCTCGTCGGCGCGTAGGCAAGAAGCCGTCCTTGGGTGACCCGGTAACGCAACCCGCTCCTCCCTCGTCCGCAGCCCGCGTCGAAACGCGGGGACATCTCTCCGGGATCAGGCTATGACGGCGAGGACAGGGCGAAAAGACGGCGTTCGCCGCATTCGCGCCCTACGGGAATCGCGATAGGAAGAACCACGGAACGCCGTACGTCTGGTAGTAGACATCGGGCTCGAAAAGGAAGAAGATCGAGGCCGAAACTGCGGAGAGGAAGAGTATGAGCGGGCCAAACGGCGGAGGCGTCCTCGTCGTCGATGACGATCCTGCCTTTCGGGCGTTCCTCGTCGAGACCCTGAGTGGGGCAGGCTACGCCACCAGCGAGGCCGGGTCAGGACGCGAAGCGACCCTCGTGGCACGGCGGGCGCGACCCAGCCTCGTCATCCTGGATCTGAAGCTTCCCGACATCAGCGGCCACGAGGTCTGCCGCCGCTTCCGCGACCTCTACGGAGAAGCTCTTCCCATCGTGGTCATCTCAGGGGTGAAGACGGACGACCTCGACCGCGTCGCCGGGCTCCTCGTAGGCGCCGACGACTACCTCGCCAAGCCGATCGAGGCCGACGAACTGCTCGCGCACATCCGTCGCGTCGCGCTCCGATCCGGCGCGTTGCTCACCGCAACCGGCCCAAACCCGGTGCAGGACAAGCTCACCCCCCGCGAGCAACAGGTCCTGCAGATGCTGGCTGACGGCCTCGCACAGAACGAGATCGCGGCGGCGCTCGTCATCAGCCCCAAGACCGTCGGGACGCACCTTCAGCGCATCATGTCCAAGCTCGAGGTGCACAGCAGAGCGCAGGCCGTCGCCGTGGCACACCGCTTCGGCGACTTTCACCCCGTCACGTAGGCAGCGCGTCGCGGAGCTCGCGGGCAGCCCGCTCGGGGTCGTCCGCCTCGAAGATGGCGCGCACGACCGCAACACGGCTCGCGCCGGCTTCGACCACCGCGCCGACGTTCGACGAGTCGATCCCGCCGATGGCGAACCACGGCAGCTTCGCGTTCGCCGCGGCGTAGCGGACGAGCTCGAGGCCGACTGCCGGGCGGCCCTCCTTCGTCGGCGTCGCGTACACGGGGCCGACGGCGATGTAGTCCGAGGCCGCGTCGTCGATCTCGCCCGGCGCGTGCGTCGAGAGCCCGACGGGGAGGCCGAAGCTTCTCGCGGCGTTCACCGGGATGTCTTCCTGGCCGACGTGCACGAAGTCCGCGTCCGCGAGAACGGCGAGGTCCGGCCGGTCGTTCACGCCGAGCGGAACGCGGTAGGCGCCCGTGATTGCCCGAGCGACCTGAAGCATCTCGAGCAGCCGGGCGTCCGGAGCCGAGCGGTCGCGAACCTGCACGACGTCGACGCCGCCCTCGATCGCCGCCCGCAGGTAGTCGGCGAAGTCCGCGCGAAGCGGAGTGACGAGATAGAGGTTCTTATCCGCCAGCAACGGGGCGGGCGACGACCAGCGTGTCCGCATCCTCGAGCTCGACCTCCGCGTAGCGGGAGCGCTCGACCGGCTCGCCGTTGCGCTCCACGAGCGCATAACTGGCCTCGAGCCCGAGGCTGGCGAGGAGCGTGGCGACGGTCTCGCCCGGAGCGAGCTCCTGCGGCCTGCCGTTGACCTCGACGGTCAAACCGTCCCTCCGACCGGGCTCGACGGCGTCGGTTCCTGCTCCCCCATGACACCCGCGAGGTGCGCCTTGCGGCCAGCCTCGACGGCGAGGCGGAAGGCGTCCGCCATCGCGACCGGGTCGTCCGCCCGCGCGATCGCCGTGTTGACGAGCACGGCATCGGCACCCATCTCCATCGACTCGGCCGCGTGCGACGGCGCTCCGAGGCCGGCGTCCACGACCACCGGCACCTCGGCCTGCTCGATGATGATCCGGATCGAGTCCCGGAGCTTCAGGCCGCGTCCGCTTCCGATCGGCGCGGCGAGCGGCATGACCGTCGCGCAGCCAATCTCTTCGAGCTTCTTGGCGAGCACCGGGTCAGGGAGCACGTACGGCAGCACGGTGAAGCCGTCCTCGACGAGCACGGCGGCCGCGCGCAGGGTCTCGACCGGATCGGGCAACAGGTAGCGCGGATCGGGGATCACCTCGAGCTTCACCCAGTCGGGCAGGCCGCCGGCACGGGCGAGCTTGGCCGAGCGCACCGCCTCATCCGCGGTCTCGCAGCCCGACGTGTTCGGGAGCAGCAGAACCTCCCCCGGCAGGAAGGACGTGATGTCCTCGCCGGGCGCGTCGAAGTCGATTCGCCGGACCGCCACGGTGACGATCTCGGAGCCCGACGCCACGACGGCGTCGCGCATCGTCTCGAAGGTGTCGTACTTCCCGGTGCCGAGGAGAAGGCGCGAGCCGAACTCGCGGCCGGCGATCGTGAGTGCGTCTTGCATGGGCTCGTCCCAGGCTAGCAGCGGCTTTTCGGACGTCAGCGGCCCTGGAACTCGGGCTCGCGCTTCTCGGCGAAGGCGGCCATGCCCTCCTTCTGGTCCTCCGAGGAGAACAGCATGGCGAAGAGGCGAAGCTCCGTCTCCATGTGCGCGCTGGCCTCACCCGTGAGGTAGAGGTTCGTCGCCTCCTTGGCGTACGCGAGGGCCAGCGGGCTCTTCCTCGCGAGCTCGTGAGCGAGCTTCATCGCGGCGGGCATGAGCTCGGCGGGCTCGTAGATCTGATTGACGAGGCCCCAGTCGTGCGCCTCCTGCGCGCTGACCGCCCGCCCGGAGAAGACGATCTCCTTCGCGAAGCCGAGCCCGACGATGCGCGGCAGGCGCTGGCTTCCGCCCCAGCCGGGGATGATCCCGAGGTTCACCTCGGGCTGGCCGAGCTTCGCCTGGTTCGACGCGAGGCGGATGTCGCACGCGAGCGCGAGCTCGCAGCCACCGCCGAGCGCGAAGCCGTTGATCGCCGCGATGGTGGGCTTCGGAATCGTCTCGAGGAGGTTCGCGCACGCCTGGCCGAGCTCGCCCCAGCGCCGCGCCTCGAGAACGCCGAGCGATTGCATGTACTTGATGTCCGCCCCGGCGACGAAGGCCTTCTCGCCCGCGCCGGTCAGCAGGACGACGCGCGCCTCGGGATCGGCGGCGAGATCCTCGAGATGGTCGCGCAGCGCTTCGGCATGCTCGACGTCGAGCGCGTTCATCGCGTCGGGCCGGTTGACGGTCACGACTGCGACGCCGCCGTCACGTGCGACGTCGACGCTCACCGCGTGACCGGAACTCGCTCGCGGAGGAAGTCGACGATCTCGGACATGGGCGCTCCGGGGGTGAAGACCTCCGCAACGCCTTGCCGCTTCAGCTCCTCGACGTCCGGCTTCGGGATCGTGCCGCCGACGACCACCACGACGTCGTCGACACCGTTCTCCTTCAACCCTTCGAGGATCTTCGGGACGAGCGTCATGTGGGCCCCCGACAGGATCGAGATGCCGACGGCGTCCGCGTCCTCCTGGATGGCGGTCTCGACGATCTGCTCCGGGGTCTGGTGAAGACCCGTGTAGATGACCTCCATGCCCGCGTCGCGGAGCGCGCGCGCGATGATCTTCGCGCCGCGGTCGTGGCCATCCAACCCGGGTTTTGCAATGACGACCCTGATCTTGCGCTCGCGATTCATACCGGTCGGTCAGTATATGAACGTGCGCCTCACCGTCATCGGGTCATCCCCGGCCTGGCCGAACCCCGGCAGCGCCCAGTCCGGCTACCTCGTCGAGACGAGTGCCGAGCCGCGCAGGAGCCTTCTCCTCGACTGCGGCCCGGGGGTGCTCGCGCGCCTGCGCGCGAACGGCGGGGCGAGCGTCGGCGCCGCGGCGATCACGCACTTTCACCTCGACCACTGGGGCGACCTGGTTCCGTGGGCCTGGCTGAACGCGTACGGCCCGCCCAACGAGCACATCCCCTGCACCGTCTGGCTTCCGCCCGGCGGGCGCGGCCAGCTGGATGCCTTCGCGGCGAACTTCGGAAACCCGGGGATGTTCGACTCGGCGTTCGACCTCCACGAGTTCGAGCCGGAGACTCCCTTCGAGGCAGCCGGCTTCGAGGTCGAGGCGCACAGGCTCCCGCATTACACAATGGAGGCCTACGGCTTCCGCGTGCGCGAGGGCAACAGTGTGCTCGCCTACTCGGGCGACTCCGCGCCGACCGAGCAGCTCTCCGAACTCGCACGCGGGGCGGACCTCTTCGTCTGCGAGGCGACATTGGCGCAACCGGACAAGGACGGCCAGCCGCGCGGCCACCTCTCGGCCGACGAGGCCCTCGCCGCGGCGGACGGACCGATCCTCCTCACGCACAGGCCCGTCGAGCTGCCGGTGCCGGACGGCGTGCAGATCGCGAAGGACGGGCTCGTGGTCGACATCTCCGGCGAGCCCGGCGATTGACAACCCACCCCCTCGGTCGCATGATCCTAGGAGTTCTTCGCCTGCGGGCGAACCACGACTGAGACACGAAGAATCAGTGTGAGTGGTTCGAACGGGTGAGACCGATCAGCATTTCCTTCTCCGAAACGTGACCGACGATCAAGGCGGCTTCGAGGTGTCCGATCCCAAGGGCAATTGGCGCCCTGATCCAGACGTGGTGACTCAGCTCGTCGAGGGCGAGACCGTCCTCGTCCATCTTCAGACGAACGAAATCTACGCGCTGAATCCGACTGCGACGCGCGCGTGGGACATGCTCGCCTCCGGCTCGAACCGCGACGAGGTTCAGGCTGCCCTCCTCCAAGAATTCGACGTGCCGCCCGACCAGCTTCGCGAGGAGATCGACACCCTGATCGCGGAACTCGTCGAGAAGAAGCTCCTCCTGGCAGGCAGCTGAGGGTGGCAGTCGCGCTCGAGGCGCCCGAGTCGGCGCCCGACACCTCGTCGTTTTCCCTGCGCTACCGGCCAAGGGAGGGAGAGCCCAGGGTCACGCCGGGGCCGGCGGGCGCCGCCATCGCGCGAAGCGACTTGGGCCTCGCGGTCTTCGACGGCCACCTCTTCAACCCGGACGAGCTCGCGCGCGTTGCAGGCGTCGACCCCGGAAGCGGGCCAGCGGAGCTCGTCCTCCGTGCCTACCTCGAGATCGGCCCGGAGGTCTTGAAGCGGATCGACGGCGTCTTCGCACTGGCCCTCTGGGATGCCCGCTCCGACACCGTGCTCGCCGCTCGGGATGCTCTCGGCCAGCACCCGCTTTTCTACGCGAAGGGGCTCGACGGCGCCTGGTACTTCTCGGACTCCATCGTCGCTCTCGCTCGTGCAGACCAGGTACCGGGAACGCTCAACCGCCCCGCGCTGGCCGAGTCGCTCGTCAACTATCACCTCGACCCGTCGGAGACGTATTTCGAAACGATTCGCCGGATCCCGGCCGGAACGGCGCTCACAGCGAACGACACCGGGATCACGACGTCTCGGTACTGGGATCCCGCGCCGAGCGAGGAAGAAGTGCAGTGGACCACGGAGGCCGATCTGCCGCACCTTTCGACGCTCTTGGAACAGGCGCTCGACCGGGCCCTTGTGGTCGGCAGGCCGTCGATCTTCCTGAGCGGCGGAATCGACTCCGTGGCCGTGGCCATGTACGCGGCCGACGGCGCCGAGGCGAAGGGATTGGAAGCACCGATCGCGCTCTCCCTCGTCTTCCCCGACCCGAACTTCAACGAAGAGCCCATTCAGAGGCGCGTGGCGAGTCAGCTCGGAATGCCCCAGACGGTCGTCTCGTTCGCCGAGGCCGAGGGTTCGAACGGGCTCGTGCTCGAGGCTCTCCGGACGACGGGCACCTGGCCGATGCCCCTCGTGAACATCTGGCACCCGCTCTACACCCACCTCGCTCGGAAAGGGCGCGCCCAGGGAGCGAAGACGGTGCTCACCGGCGCGGGCGGGGACGAATGGCTCTCGGTGGCCCCCATGTGGGCCGCCGACTGCATGCGCGGCTTCCACCTCCGTGAGCTCCACCACTTCTGGCTCACGTACCGCAACTCGTACACCGTGCGGAAGTGGCCGATGCTCCGGAACCTCCTCTGGAGATACGGGACGAAGGTCGTGCTCAAGGACGCGGGGCGAGGCGTCGTCGGCCGCCTCGCGCCGGGGAGGCTCGATGACCATCGCCGGCAGCGGCTGCACGAGCGCATGGACGAGTGGCTCGCTCCCGACCAAGAGCTTGCGCGTCAGGTGGAGGAGCGCGCCATCCGCTGGACACAGGGGCGCCACAGCCAGGGCTCCTACCTCAGCGGCGTCGTGCCGTATTTCGAGAACGTCGTCGTGGCAATGGAGCGCGAAGAGGCCTTCGAACGAGGGAGACGGCTCGGTTTCGAGCCTTTCATGCCGTTTTGGGACCCGGGCGTCGTCGATTTTCTCCTCCGCACTCCGCCGCGGCTGCTGCACGAAGGACACCGTGCGAAGGGAATTCTCCGCGGCACGCTCGCGAGGCGCTTCCCCGAGGCGGGATTCGAGGACCAGAAGAAGGTTCTCATCACCGATTTCTCGACCTCGACGCTCACCGCCCAGATTCCGCGCGCCTGGGAGGAGTACCAGGGGGCGCCCACACTTTCGTCGAGTGGAATTGTTGACGGACACGCCCTACAATCAGCGTTCCGGTCTTCACTTAACCGGTTGCAAGGGAGAGAAAGAGGTGACGGTTCCAGCGTTCTCGAGTTTTCAATGCTCGCTCACAAGTTGTGGAGCGTGCTCAATCTCGAAGCATGGGCTCGTCAGTGGAGCTAGATCGGAGGAGGTGACAAAGCGATGACGTTCGAGAGAAGTCTGTCGACGTGGGAGCCGATGGAGCTTCGCTCCCTCGGAGACGTTGCCAGCGTGATGCAGGGGGGCAGCGCCGGGGGTCCGGCAAACGGCAAGTCCGTTCCGAGCCCAGCAGATCCGGGCGAGCCGAACCTGAAGCCTCACGGCCAGGAATAGCACGTCAATCGCTTAGTCACCGCCCGGTTTCGTCTCCTCGACGGGAGACGGGCCGGGCGGCTGCGTACCCTGTGACGGAATGACCACCACACTCACGCTTGCGATCGCGGAGCGCGGCACGATCGATGCGCCTTTGCCGGACGAAAGCGACCCTTCGACCCTGGTCTGGGTGGACTACGCGGGCATCCCCTCCGCGTACTTCTACCGCGCCGGAAACGAATACTGGGCGTACCTTCCCGTCGTCGGTGCCTTTCGCTCCGGAACAGATGGGGAGATCCTCGCGGTACCGAACGAAGGCGCCTCGGACGACCTGGTGATCGACACGTACCGCCGCACGATCGCGCCGATGACGCTGCAACTGCTCGGACGCCAGGTGCTGCACGCGAGTGCGATCGAGTCCCCCGGCGGCGTCATCGGGTTTTGCGCGGACTCGCAGACCGGCAAGTCGACGATCGCCTTCGGGCTTGCGGGGAGGGGTTACCGCGTCTGCGCCGACGACGCGCTCGCGTTCGAGACTTCGAGCTCCGGCATCCGGGTGCACGAGCTGCCGTTCTCGGTGCGCCTCCGGCCGGCATCCGCAGCGTATTTCGACGTCCCGGTGCCACCGGCGCCGGTCCTCGACGAGGACGGGCGAATCACGGTCGGAGGGAAGGGCATGCCGCTGGCAGCCCTCTGCATTCTCAGCCGGCAAGAGGAAGGGAGGGGTGTCGAGCTACGGCGCCTCGCCGCCGACGACGTGATTCGGATGCTCCTTCCCCATGCGTACTGCTTCACGCTCCTCGAGGATGAGCTCAGGCGCAGCACGGTCGCGGCGTACCTCGAGCTCGCGGGGCGCGTTCCCGTCTACGAGGTTCGCTTCACGGCCACGCTCGAGGAGCTTCCGCGGCTGCTGGGCGAGATCGAACGGGTTCTCATCCCCGAGGCGGCATGAGCGAGCCCTCCCGCACTTCGCGGATCCGTACAGTCGTGTCGGGGCCGGGTGAGCTCTGGCTCGCCCTTCGCATGTTCCTCTGGGCGGCCGCCCTGCCCCTGCTCAAGCGGATCATGCCCCTCCCCCAGCTCGTCGGCTTGATGGCTCCGAGGCACAGGCACGCTCCGGACCAACGGAGATCGGCGGTCGTCGTCACGCTGGCGCGGTGGGCCTACAAGACGGGCGCTCTCCGGGACAACTGCCTCGAGCGTAGCCTGATCACCTACCGCTACCTCCCCGCCGGAAACGAAGATTCACGTCTCGTCCTCGGCGTGCGCAAGGGAGACGACGGGCCGCCTGGCCATGCGTGGCTGACGCTCCGCGGCGAGGCCGCGCACGACACGGAGGCGACACTCGAGAACCTCGTTCCGATCATCGCCTTCGACCTCGACGGGCAACGATGCCCCCTTCCCGACCCAGTTACCTCCGGGCCGCCCGCCGCGCCCGCATGATCGCGGCGAGCGCGGGACCGAGGCGGATGAGGATCCAGATCGGCCTCCAGACGTGAGCGAGCGCCAGCCCGGTCCGGCCGCGTCTCGCGAGCCGCGACCACGTGCGCAGGTACGCAGAGGACGGAAAAGCCTCCCGCCAGATCAGTCGTAGCTTCGCTCCGAGACCTGGTGTCTCGGCAAGCCGAAGGAGGCCGACCGCCGTCGGGGGCGCGGTCGAGGCACGCAGCTCCGTCTCGGTCCGAGAGGGGCCTTTTTCGAGCTCCAGCTTGGACGACAGCTCCCGGCCGGCCGGCTCCATGCTGAGCCCTGTCCAAAAAGCCGCCTGAGCGTCCAGTGCCGCCGCGAGCCGAGTCGCGTCGGCCCACGTGTCCTCCGGAATCCGCTCGAGCGCCCTGCGGAGGTCCTCGCGTGGCTTCGCCTCCTGCAGCCCGTGCTGTGCGGCGTGCAGCACGACGTGCAGTGCGCGCGCAGGCCCTTTCAGGACCTCGACTTGCTCGTCGCCGACGACGTGAACCTCGGTTTCCGCACCCAGGACCTCCCAAAGGCGCGGAGGGCTCACCTGCACGCCGACGAGCGCCGAGTGCAGATCGACGTCCACCCCTTCGCGCCACCAGATGCGGCTGTGCGGATCGTCGTCGCGCAGAACGAAACCGAGGCCGGCGAGGGCCTCTTCGGCCGTCCGCATGCTCTCCGGCGCGACGAGCAGATCGACGTCGCTGTACTGGCGGGCGCCGTCGTAGAGCTCCGAGAGCGTCGGGCCCTTCAACAAGATCACGCGGACGTCGGCTTCCTTCATCGCCCGCACGACCCGCGCCGCCGTTGCATCGAGCGTCAACCGGCGGGCGGCAGCGAGCGCGAGGCGATTGTCGCCGGGAGCGCTCATCGTTCAGTACTGGGAGATCGTGCCCGCTCGGCGGGATTGCAGCAGCCCGCGGTTGAAACACAACACCCCGATCGGGAGCCCGATGACGGCGAAGACGATCAGCGCCAGCGCGTCGCCGCCCCATCCCCCGCCTTCGAAGATCGCCGAGCGCAGGCCGTCGTAGGCAAAGCGGGTGGGCATGATCGAGCCGATCGCCTGGAGCCAGGACGGCAGGACGGCGACCGGGAAGAACGCACCGCTGACGAGGCCCATGGCAAACGTCACCGCGCCGGTCAGGATCTCTCCTCGCTTGAGCACCAGGACGAGCGCACCGAGGATGACCCCGATGCTTGCGAGCGCTGCGCCGGAAGCGAGGAGGACAGTGACGAAGCCGACCCAGTCGGCGTTCTCGTAGCCGACGCCGAAGAACAGCCCGCTCAGAAGCAGATAGAACGCCGCGCGCAGCATTCCGAAGCCGAACTGGAACGACGCGAGGCCGAAGGCGAGCTCGGAGACCGTGATGGGTTGCGCGGTCAGCGCCTCCAGGGTGCCGGTGAGCTGCTCCTCCCGAATCCGGTGGGCGAGCCCACCGCTGGCCGCTTGCAGGACGATCGTGATCGCGATGCCGATCGAAGCAAATGCGAAGTAGCTCGGCGCCCCGTTCAGGTCGGCCGTCGTCTCATCGAACGTCTTCGAGATGAAGTAGAAGACGAGCAGGTTGACCACCCCGTAGAAGAGGTCGAGCGCGAAGACCAGCCGGTAGGAGCGCTGCACGAGGTAGTCGCGGCGAACAAGTGCCACGATCACGCCCAGGCGCGGGACGCTAAACGGGAAAGGAAACGCGCTCGTCACAAAGGTTCAGGTCCTCGTCGAGGTGTGTTGCGATCAGGGCGGCGGCATGAGGACGACGCCCGAGAGCCCCCCACAGGCGGCCTCTCGCATCGGCGTCGAGCGACCGGGTCGGCTCATCCAGCAGGAGCACGGACGGGTCTCCGAGAAGCGCGCGAGCGATGCCCAGCTGCTGCACCATCCCGGTCGAGCAGCGGTCGACCCGTGTGGCGGCGATGTCCGCGATCTCGAGCTCCTCGATGAGCCCGTCGACTGCGCGCGACCCCTCACGTCTGTCGTCGTAGCGGATACGGGCGAAGAAGAGGAGGTTCGTCCTGCCGCTGAGCCGAAGGTAGAACGAGCGCTCCTGGGCGAGCGACGCGCCCACGAGTCGGCGTGCGGCGAGCTCGCCGGCCAGGTGCCCGCCGACGTGAACCGAGCCGGCCGACGGGGTGAGCGTCCCGGCGACGCAACGGAGAACGGTGCTCTTCCCGGAACCGTTCGGCCCCCAGAGAGCCACTCGCTGGCCCGGTGCGACCGAGAGGTCGAGCGAGCGCACGACCTCCTTCGCGCCGAAGCGCCGGCTGAGGCCCTCGATCGAGAGCAGGTTTCCGTTGCTGCCCATGCGCCTCGAATTAAAGAGGGCCTAGAAGACGGGTGTCTCCCGCCAGACCCCCCATGAGGGGGGCAAGCCCCCCTCATCCACCCCCCTGCTCTCAAAAAACGGGAGTCTCACGCCACACCCCCCACACACCTCGGAGGGCGTCGCACATCTCGCCCATCGTCACGTAGGCGCGGGAGGCGTCGATGATCGCCGGCATGAGGTTGGTGTCGGCCTCGGCCGCGTCGCGCTTGAGCCGGGCGAGCGCCGATTCGACCGCGGCGGAGTCGCGCCGGGCGCGGAGAGCTCGGACGCGCTCGACCTGCTTCAGCTCGAGCGCCTCGTCGATCTTCAAGATCTCGATCTCGCGCTCGTCGGGATCCCCGTAGCGGTTGACTCCGACGATCACGCGGTCACCGGACTCGACCTCGCTCTGGAACCGGAAGGACGCCTCGGCGATCTCGCGCTGGAAGAAGTTCTCCTTGATCGCCTCGACCACCCCGCCGAGATCGCGGATGCGCCCGAAGTAGTCGTAGGCCTCCTGTTCGAGCCTGTTGGTCAGGTCCTCGAGGTAGTAGGAGCCGCCGAGCGGGTCGATGGTGCTCGCCACGCCGGTCTCGTGGGCGATCACCTGCTGCGTGCGCAGGGCGAGCTTGACGGCGTGCTCGGTCGGAAGTGCGAGCGCCTCGTCGAAGGAGTTCGTGTGCAGCGACTGGCAGCCGCCGAGAACGGCTGCGAGCGCCTCGAGCGCGGTGCGCACGATGTTCACCTCGGGCTGCTGCGCCGTGAGCGACACGCCGGCGGTCTGCGCATGGAAGCGCATGAGCCACGAGCGCGGGTTCTTGGCCCCGTAGCGCTCGCGCAGCTCCTTCGCCCAGATCCTCCGGGCGGCGCGGTACTTCGCGACCTCTTCGAAGAAGTCGATGTGCGCGTTGAAGAAGAAGGAGAGCCGCGGTGCGAAGTCGTCGACGTCGAGGCCTCGCTCGATCCCGGCCTCGACGTACGCGAACCCGTCGGCGAGCGTGAAGGCGAGCTCCTGGGCCGCGGTCGAGCCCGCCTCGCGGATGTGGTAGCCGGAGATGGAGACCGGATGCCAGAGCGGGACGTTGCGCGCGCAGTACTCGATCATGTCCACGCAGAGCCGCATCGAGGGCTCCGGCGGAAAGATCCACTCCTTCTGCGCGATGTACTCCTTGAGGATGTCGGTCTGGATCGTGCCGCGCAGACGGTCCTGCGGGACGCCCTGCTCCTCGGCGACGCAGATGTAGAAGGCGAGGAGCATCGCCGCGGGCGCGTTGATCGTCATGGACGTCGAGACCTCGCCGAGCGGGATCCCGGCGAAGAGGTGCTCCATGTCCTCGAGGGAGTCGATCGCGACCCCCTCCCGCCCGACCTCGCCGAGCGATCTCGCGTGGTCGGAGTCGTACCCCATCAGCGTGGGCATGTCGAAGGCCGTCGAGAGCCCCGTCTGACCGTGGTCGAGCAGATAGCGGAAGCGCGCGTTCGTCTCCTCGGCGGTGCCGAAGCCGGCGAACTGCCGCATCGTCCAGAGGCGGCCGCGGTACATCGATGGATAGACGCCTCGCGTGTACGGAAACGCGCCGGGGTAGCCGAGATCGCGGTCGTAGTCGATCGCGACCTGGTCAGGCGTGTAGAGCGGCTCGTTCTCGAGCCCCGAGATCGTCGTGAAGAGCCCGTCGCGCTCCGGGCTTCGCTCGTAGAGCGCACGCCGCCACTCGTCGGTGGCGAGGGCGCGCCTCCGTTCCTCCGCTGTCGCCATGCGGAGTGATTCTACGCGCCGTCGGCGCGCCCTCTGCCGCTTTCAGTCGAGGCGGATCGAGATGTTGCCGTGCGCGATCGGGTCGATGCCCGGCGTCGGCTCGCAGGGGACGTCCTCCGGAGCGGCGGCCGGAAGGCCACCGGAAAAGGTGTCTCCTTCGCCTCCGGGAAGGCCGGTGTCGCTCACGTTGAAGAGGAGCGACTGAGAGGCGAACACCGGCTCGGTGAGCCGGCCGACGAGGCGGGCGAGCTTCGTCCCGTCCGGAAGCACCGTCGCCTCGATGCAGACGAGGTCGGCGTGGAACACCTGGCCCTGTGAGCCGATCAGCGTGAGCTTCCCGCTCGCCACACCGTCCTTGCGGGAGCCGCTGAAGGCGAAGTTGCCGGTGGTGCCGGCCCCGAGGATGTCTCCGCCACCCACCGCGCGGATGTCGCCCGCCACGCTCGTCGGAGGAGCGATCGCCGGGTCCACTACCTGGGCCGCGTCCACTGCAGACGCCCAGTCGCCATCTGTTGCCAGGGCCGTGCTGCCTGTAGTCAAGAGCAGAAGCGAAAAAAAGAGAACCGCTGTTCTCGTGGTGTGCCGCATGGTCTTCTCCTTCGCGGGGTTTCCCTGATTCTGGCCGCCGGCCGCGTCTTCTTCAAGTTCCGGCGCCAAAGCTCCCTCGAACGAGGGAAGTTCGGGCAGTTCAGTCCTTTCTCATACCGAATCGAGGCCGCTCCACCCCCTGGCCGGACGATGTCCCGTCCAGGAATCGCGCGCGGTGTAGGGCGCCCGAGGACTGAGACCACATGACGAACTTTCCGGAACTGCGGCCCGGTGAGCGCTCGGCGGAGGCCGAGCGTGTCGCCGTTTTGCGCAGCGCATCGCCGGTGCGGCTGGCGGCGCTCGCGGCCCTTGCGGCTGCGGTCTTCATGGCCGTCCTGCAACTCGGCGGGGCGACGCGCTCCGGGGCACCGCCGGCGTTTTTGGAAGATGCGCTCGGCGCAGCCGAGTCCGAGGCTCCGCTCGTGCGGCACCCGCAGCCGGGTGTCGAGCTCGCGATCGACGACTCGAGCTTCCGCATCCGCAGCCGGAACGCCACGGTCACGCTCTCGACGCAGGGCGCCGAGGCGGGCGACTGGCATCACTTCGAAAACGGCGTTTCGCGCCCGACCGCAGTCGGCGCCGAGACGATCCTCGTCGACGGCCCCACGCTCGAGCAGTTCCTCACCATCCGGGAACGGCAGGGCCTGCGCACGTGGCACTGGAAGATCGACACGGCCCAGATTCCGCGCGTCGGAGACGACGGCGCCGTCGCGTTCCTCGACACGAAGCTGCACAAGCTCACCGACGTCTCGATCGCGCCCGTCGCGATCCTCGACGCCCAGGGCGACGACATCACCCCCAACGGCCTGCGCTGGGGCGTCGAACAGCGGAACGGCAGCTGGTGGCTGACGCTTCGCCTCGACGACTCCGGGCTCCCGCTCCCCTACGTCATCGACCCGGCCGTCACGCACCGCGCCACGCTGACCGGGACGCAGGCGAGCGGCACGTCGGTGACGGTGAACAAACCCGCCGGCGTCCAGGCGAATGACCTCCTCGTCGCCCACGTGATGGTGACCGGGAACGTCACGTCCACCGTGGCCGGATCGGGCTGGACGGCGGTCGCCTCGGGCACGTCAGCGAACCAGGCCACGCAGGCGAGCTTCTACAAGATCGCGGGCGGGTCGGAGCCCGCCTCCTACTCGTTCACCTGGACGGGCGCCCAGGCGGCCGCCGCCACGGTGACTGCGTACTACGGCGTCAAGTCGAGCGCGCCCCTCGACCTGCCCGGCACGGTCGTGAGCACGAACAACACGACGACGGTGACGGCGAATAGCATCACGACGACGGCGAACGACGACATCGTGCTCGCCTTCTTCGGCAGCGCGAGCAACTCGACCTACACGCCCCCGACCGGGTGGAACGAGCGCGGCGACGTCAATACGACGGGGATCAGCGCCTCGACTGCGGACAAGATCCAGGTGACCGCGGGAGCTACCGGCAACGCGAGCGCGACCTCGACCGTTTCGGCGCGCGTGTATGCGCATCAGGCGGCCTTCCACGTCGACGACGTCGCCCCGAGCGTGACGTTGAGCGATCCGGGCTCGCCTGTCACCGGCACGATCACGCTGCAGACCTCGGCTGCGAGCGATGCCGACTCATACGTCGCGTCGGTGCAGTTCCAGCGCTCGCCTGCGGGCGCGGGCACCTGGACGAACGTCGGCGCCGCAGACACGACCTCCCCGTACTCGGTCTCCTTCGACACGACCGCAGTCGGCGACGGCCTCTACGACCTGCGCGCGGTCGCCACAGACGGCGCCGGCAACACCGCAAACTCGGCGACCATCTCGAACCGGCGGATCGACAACAACGCGCCGACGTCGACGACCACGTTCCCCTCCGCGAGCGGCACGTACAACGCCGCGGGCTGGAACGCCGGCTGCGCCACCAACGGCTTCTGCGGCACCTACGGCGACGGCGCCAACGGCTCGGGAGTCCAGAAGGTCGAGATCTCCATTCGCCAGGGCGCAGGCAACTACTGGAGCGCCGGCTCCTTCTCGAGCGCGAGCGAGGTCTGGAACACGACCTCCCTCTCGGCCGGCAACTGGTCGTACACCTTTCCGGCTTCGAGCTTCCCCGCGGATGGCAGCTACACGATCCGAGTGCGCGCGACGGACAACGTCTCGCTCGTCGAGGCGCCGGCGAGCCGCTCCTTCACGATCGACACCGCGGCACCGAACACATCGATCACGGCGAACCCCGCCGACCCCACGACCTCCACGAGCGCGAGCTTCAGCTTCTCCTCGACGGAGGGCGGCTCGACCTTCGAGTGCCAGCTCGACGGCGGCGGCTACACCGCGTGCACGAGCCCGAAGAGCTACGCGGGCCCGCTCTCCGACGGCAGTCACTCCTTTCAGGTGCGAAGCACTGACGGAGCCGGGAACACCGACGGCTCGGCGGCCAGCTACACGTGGACGGTCGACACGGCCGAGCCGTCTTCGACGACGACCTTCCCCGGGTCGGGCGCCACGTACTCGACGAGCGGCTGGAACGGCGGGTGTGCGACGAACGGCTTCTGCGGAACGTACTCGGACGGCGTGGGCGGCTCAGGCGTCCAGAAGGTCGAGATCTCCATTCGCCAGGGCGCGGGCAACTACTGGAGCGCCGGCTCCTTCTCGAGCGCGAGCGAGGTCTGGAACACGACCTCCCTCTCGGCCGGCAACTGGTCGTACACCTTTCCGGCCTCGAGCTTCCCCGCGGATGGCAGCTACACGATCCGCGTGCGCGCGACGGACAACGTCTCGCTCGCCGAGAGCCCCTCGAGCCGCTCGTTCACGATCGACCGGACGGCGCCGAACACGACAATCGACTCGAATCCGTCCGACCCGACGAGCTCGACGAGCGCGAGCTTCAGCTTCTCCTCGACGGAGGGCGGCTCGACCTTCGCGTGCCAGCTCGACGGCGGCGGCTACTCGGCGTGCACCAGCCCCAAGAGCTATGCGGGGCCCCTGGGCCAGGGCAGCCACACCTTCACCGTCCGCGCCACCGACGGAGCGGGGAACACGGACGGAACGCCCGCGACCTACACGTGGACGGTCGACTCCGTCGCGCCCAGCTCGGCGACGACATTCCCGGCCTCCGCCGCGAACTACACCACCTCCGGCTGGAACGCAGGCTGCGCGACGATCGGTTTCTGCGGCACCTACTCGGACGCGACCTCCGGGGTGCAGAAGGTCGAGATCTCGATCCGCCAGGGCTCCGGCAACTACTGGAGCGCCGGCTCCTTCTCGAGCGCGGGCGAGGTCTGGAACACGGCGAGCCTCTCCGGCGGGAATTGGTCCTACGCCTTCTCCGCGGCCAGCTTCCCCGCCGACGGCAGCTACACGATCCGCGTGCGCGCGACCGACAACGCGACGAACGTCGAGTCCCCTTCGAGCCGTTCCTTCAGCTACGACGCCACGGCCCCGAACACGATCATCGATTCGAACCCGGCCGACCCCTCGAGCTCGGCGAACGCGTCCTTCACGTTCTCCTCCACCGAGGGCTCCTCGACCTTCGAGTGCGAGCTCGACGGCGGCGGCTTCTCGTCGTGCTCGAGCCCGAAGAGCTACTCGTCCCTCGCCGAAGGAAGCCACACCTTCAAGGTGCGCGCCACCGACCAGGCCGGGAACACCGATGCCACTCCGGCGCAGTTCACGTGGACGGTCGACACGGTCGCACCGGCGACGACCATCGACTCGAGCCCCAGCCTGACCTCGAACTCCGCGGCCGCGACCTTCACGTTCAGCTCGACCGAGGGCTCCTCGACCTTCGAGTGCGAGCTCGACGGCGGCGGCTTCTCGTCGTGCTCGAGCCCGAAGAACTACTCCGGCCTCGCCGAGGGCAGCCACACCTTCAAGGTGCGCGCCACCGACCAGGCGGGGAACGTGGATGCCACCCCGGCGCAGTTCACGTGGACGGTCGACACCGTCAACCCGAGCGCCGTCTTCACCTTCCCGGCCTCCGGCGCGAACTACGACGGCACCGGCTGGGGCGCCGGCTGCGCGACCGCCGGCTTCTGCGGCACGTACTCGGACGCGACCTCCGGCGTCCAGGGCGTCGAGATCTCGATCAGGCAGGGCACCGGCAACTACTGGAACGGCACCACGTTCGGCAGCGCGACCGAGGTCTTCCAGACGGCCACGACCGGCGGTGGCGACTGGTCCTACGCGTTCCCGGCCTCGAGCTTCCCCGCCGGCGGGAGCTACACGGTGCACGTCCGCGCAACGGACAACGCAGGGAACACCGAGACCGGCCCGAGCCGCACGTTCACGTACGACACGACGCCCCCTGAGACGACGATCGACTCGAACCCGAGCGACCCGTCCACCAGCGCGGACGCAACCTTCACATTCTCCGCCGACGAGGGCGGCTCGACCTTCGCGTGCGAGCTCGACGGCGGCGGCTTCTCCGCCTGCACGAGCCCGAAGAACTACTCGTCCCTCGCCGAAGGCAGCCACACCTTCAAGGTGCGAAGCACTGACGGAGCCGGAAACACCGATCCCACCCCGGCCCAGTTCACGTGGACCGTCGACACCGTGGCTCCGTCCTCGACCACGAGCTTCCCCGCCTCGGGCGGCAAGTACAACGCCTCCGGCTGGGACGCGGGCTGCGCCACCGTGGGCTTCTGCGGCACCTACTCGGACGCAACGTCTGGGGTGCAGAAGGTCGAGATTTCGATCAGGCGCGGTTCGGGGAACTACTGGAACGGTTCAGCCTTCGCGAGCGCGGGTGAGGTCTGGAACCTCGCCGGCCTCTCGGGCGGGGACTGGTCGTACGCGCTCTCCACCACCGACTTCCCCGCCGACGGCAGCTACACGATCCGGGTCAAGGCGACGGACAACGCCGGCAACGGGGAGACTCCGGCCAGCCGCTCCTTCACCTACGACACCGCGGATCCGAGCGCGCTCTTCTCATTCCCCGCCTCCGGCGGTGACTACGCGAACGCTGCTTGGGACGCGGGCTGCGCCACGGCAGGCTTCTGCGGCACCTACTCCGACACGACCGCCGGAGTCCAGGCCGTCGAGATCTCGATCCGCCGCGGCAGCGGGAACTACTGGAACGGCACGTCGTTCGGCAGCGCCTCGGAGGTCTTCCAGACGGCCTCGCTCTCGGGCGGCAACTGGTCGTACGACTTTGCGGCGGCAGGCTTCCCGGCGGACGGCTCCTACACCGTCCACGTCCGCGCGACGGACAACGCCTCGAATACCGAACCGGGGCCGAGCCGCACCTTCCGGATCGACAACGCGAACCCGAGCGCGGCCTTCTCCTTCCCGGCCTCGGGCGGCGCGTATGCGGACTCCGGCTGGAATGCCGGCTGTGCCACGAGCGGCTTCTGCGGGACGTACTCCGACGCCACGTCGGGCGTGCAGGCCGTGGACGTCTCGATCCGGCGCGTCGGCACCGGCCTCTACTGGAACGGCAGCGCCTTCTCCTCGGGCTCGGAGGACTTCCAGGCCGCGAGCCTTGCGGGCGGCAACTGGACGTACGCTTTGCCGGCCTCGAGCTTCCCCGCCGACGGGAGCTACACCGTCCACATCCGCGCGACGGACAACGCGGGCAACTCGGAGACCGGGCCGAGCCGGAGCTTCACGATCGACAACGTCGCGCCGAATGCGGCCATCGATTCCGGCCCGTCCGACCCGTCCGCCTCCGCCGACGCAACGTTCGAGTTCTCGGCGGACGAGGGCGGCTCCACCTTCGAGTGCGAGCTCGACGGCGGCGGCTTCTCCGCCTGCACGAGCCCGAAGACCTACACGAGCCTCTCCGACGGCAGCCATACGTTCAAGGTGCGAAGCACTGACGCCGCCGGGAACACCGACGCGACTCCTGCGGAGCTCACGTGGTCGGTCGACACCGCCGCGCCGAGCTCGTCCGTGAGCTTCCCCGGCGCGGGTGCGTTCTACCACACCTCGACGTGGAACGCGGGCTGCACCCCGGCCGGCTTCTGCGGCACCTACTCGGACGCGACGTCCGGCGTCCAGAAGGTCGAGCTCTCGATCAAGCGCCTCGGCACCGGCCTCTACTGGAACGGGAGCGCCTTCTCGTCCGGCTCCGAGCTCTTCTTCACGACGGCGCTCTCGGCCGGCGACTGGTCGTACGCCTTCGGCGCGGCGAGCTTCCCGGTCGACGACGACTACACCGTCCGCGTGAAGGCGACGGATAACGCGGATAACGCGGAGTCACCCTCCACCCGAACCTTCACCTTTGATGCGACCGACCCGACCGGCTCGCTCACCGCCCCGGCGAACGGCGCCGCCGTCTCGGGGAACGCCGTCACGGTCTCATCCGATTCGGCCGATGCGGGCTCCGGCGTCGCCCTCGCCACCTTCGAACGGCGCCCGTCGGGCGGCGGCTCCTGGACGACCATCGCAACGGACGGCTCGGCTCCGTACTCGGTCGACTGGGACACCACGGCGCTCGCCGACGGCGACTACGACCTCCGCGTGACCACGGACGACGAGTCCGGCAACTCCTTCAGCTCCGCGACGCGCACGGTCACGGTCGACAACACGAACCCCTCGAGCGCGACCCTCGACGCGCTTCCGGGCGCGATCTCGAACGGGCAGGCGCTCACCGGCTCCGGCGCCGATTCCGGCTCGGGCGTCGCCTCGCTCTCCTACTACTTCTGCCCGGGCCCGCCCTGCTCGCCCTCGACGCTCATCGGCTCGAGCAGCACCGGCCCGAGCTACTCCGTCACGTGGAGCTCCCAGCCGGCCGACGGCGACTACCAGGTGCTCGTGCGCGTCGCCGACCGGGCCGGGAACACGCTCGACTCGACGAAGCAGACGGTCACGGTGGACAACACCGATCCGACTGGGTCCCTGACCGCTCCCGCCGACACCGCCCAGGTGTCGGGGACGGTCGCGGTCTCGTCCGACTCGGACGACTCCGGCTCAGGCGTCGCGAGTGCGGCCTTCCAGCGGCGCCCGGCGGGCGGCGGCTCCTGGACGACGATCGCCACGGACACCACGGATCCCTACTCCGTGAGCTGGGACACGACGCCGCTCGGTGACGGCGACTACGATCTCCGCGTCCTCACCACGGACGCCGCTGGCAACTCGTTCTCCTCCGCGACGCGCACGGTGAGCGTGGACAACCACGCGCCGACGGTCTCCATCACGGCCCCCGGCGCGTACGTGAACGGGGCCGCGGCCGATCCCTTCACCGTCACGGCGACGAGCCCCGACACCGACATCGCGAGCGTCGAGTTCTTCGTCTGCGACAACCAGTCCGCCAACTGCTCGACCGGCTCGTGGGACTCGCTCGGCGCGCCCGACACGACCGCTCCGTACACCGCCTCCTGGGACGTCCTCGGCGACGGCAACCAGGCGCTCCGCGCAATCATCACGGACAACGCCTCGAACACGGGCTCCGACGTCGTGTCGACGCTCGTCGACCGCACGGATCCGACGGGCTCGGTCACCTCGCCGACCGGGGGCGCGTTCCTCTCCGGCACCGTCTCGGTCTCGAGCGACTCGGACGATGCGGGCTCGGGGGCCGTCTCGGCCCTGTTCGAGCGGCGGCCGGCGGGCGGCGGCACGTGGACGGCGATCGACACCGACACGTCCTCCCCGTACTCGGTCAGCTGGGACACCTCGGCGCTGAACGGCGACTTCGACCTCCACGTGGTCACGACCGATGCGGCGGGCAACACCCACACCTCCGCAGCCCTCACCGTCACGGTCGACTCGACGGCGCCCTCGGCCCCCGTCATCTCGCTCTCCGAGTCGAGCCCGCACGCCTTCGTCTCCGGGCAGACCATCTTCGTCGACACGGGCCAGAGCGGAAGCTACGACGTCTCGGCGACGAGCTCGGACGCGCAGTCGGGGATCGAGAAGATCCGCTTCCCCGGTGGAAGCGACGACTTCACGAGCCCGTACGAGGCGAGCTACGGCTTCGGCGCCCTGTCTGGCTCGCAGACGGTCACGTCCTATAACGGCTCCGGCCTGACCGCCTCCGACACCTTCACGGTCACGCCCGACACGACCGGCCCGAGCGCCTTCTCGCTCACAGCTCCGGGCGCCGGCGACTCGATCGCCGACGGGCAGACGGTCTCGGCCAGCCCCGGCGATGCCGGCTCCGGGATCGACACGGTCGAGTTCCGCTACTGCGCCGGCTCGAGCTGCTCGTTCTCGTCGGGAACGGCGATCGGCGCGCCCGACTCGGCGGCGCCCTACTCGGTCGCCTGGAGCGGCCAGCCCGCAGACGGCACGTACACCATCGTCGCGCGGGCGACCGACAACGTCGGCAACGCGACCGACTCGGCCGAGCGCACGGTCTCCGTCGACAACACGGGCCCGAGCAGCGTTCTCTCGGTGAACGAGGGCACGCGCTCCGATCTGCAGTACTTCGACTCGGCGACGGACACGTACTACTACAACCCCGCAGCGACCGGAGACTTCACGCTCCACGACGTCGCGAGCGACCCGGCAGGCGTCGCCTCCGTCGACTTCGCCGCGATCGCGGACACCGGCTTCTCGGGCTCGGCGAAGAGCGACACGTCCTTCCCGTACGACTCGAACACCTACACGTTCACGACCGGGAGCGCCTCCGCGCCCGCCACGCAGGCGGTCGTGGTCACCGACGCCCTCGGCAACGCGACCAACGACTCGTTCGACCTCGTTCGCGACGTCACCGCGCCCACCGGCGGCTCCGTCACCTACACCGACGGCTACGACGCGGACGGCGACGTGGTCGTGAGCACGGCGGACGGAAACGACACGGGCGCCGGCGTCGACGGCTCCTCCGGAGTCCTCGAGCGCCGCACGTCGGCCCTGACCGACGGCTCGTGCGGCTCCTTCTCGGGCGGCTGGACGCCGGTGACGAGCCCCGACTCGGTTACGTCCGGCGAGTGCGCCCAGTACCGCTACCGCGTCTTCGACCGCGTCGGCAACGAGGCGATCTACACGTCCGGAAGTGTCGTCCAGGTCGACCTGAGCGCACCGAGCGGGCCTGCGCTCACGCTCTCGGAGTCGAGCGCCTGGGCCTTCGTCTCCGGCACGACGGTCTACCTGAACACCGCGCAGGCAGGCTCCTACGACGTCGACGCGACCACCGACGACGCGCAGTCCGGCATCGACCAGGTCTCGTTCCCGGCCGGCCAGGACGATGCGACGAGCCCGTACCAGGCTACGTACGCCTTCGGCGACCTCTCCGGCTCCCAGACCGTGACGGCCGAGAACGGCGCGGGCCTGACGGCGTCCTCGAGCTTCACGGTCACCTCCGACACCGCGGCGCCGACCGGCGGCTCGGTCACGTACGCCGACGGCTACGACGCCGACGGCCAGGTGACGATCTCGACCTCCGACGGCAACGATGCGCTCTCCGGCGTCGACGCCTCGAGCGGCATCCTCGAAAGCCGCACCTCGGCCCTCTCCGACGGCTCCTGCGCCGGCTTCGCGGGCGGCTGGACGACCGTCACGAGCCCCGACACCGTGGCCACCGGCACCTGCGCCCAGTACCGCTACCGCGTTTCCGACAACGTCGGGAACGAGGCCGTCTACTCCTCCGGAAACGTCGTCAAGGTCGACACGAGCGGCCCGGCCACCCCGGTCATCTCGCTCTCCGAGTCGAGCCCGCACGCCTTCGTCTCCGGGCAGACCATCTTCGTCGACACGGGCCAGAGCGGAAGCTACGACGTCTCGGCGACGAGCTCGGACGCGCAGTCGGGAATCGAGAAGATCCGCTTCCCGGGGACGACGGACGACTTCACGAGCCCGTACGAGGCGAGCTACGGCTTCGGCGCGCTCTCGGGCTCGCAGACGGTCACGGCCTACTCGAACGCAGGGCTGACCGCCTCCGACACCTTCACGGTCACGCCCGACACGACCGACCCGTCCACGACCGACGACACGGGCACGATCGGCTCGGCCTGGCGGAACGCGCCGGTGACGGTGACTCTGAGCCCGAGCGACGGCGGGGCGGGCCTCGCAGCCACGTACTACACGACCGACGGCTCCGTTCCGACGACGAGCTCGGCGCAGGGCACGAGCGTCGACCTGACGTCGAACGGCGTCTACACGGTCAAGTACTTCTCGGTCGACCGGGTGGGTAACGCGGAGCCCGTCCAGACCGCATCCACGCAGATCCGCATCGACCAGACGGACCCCTCGGCGCCGGCGCTCACGCTCGGCGAGTCGAGCCCGTACGCCCACGTCGTCGGGACGACGATCTACGTGCAGACCGGGCAAAGCGGCACGTACACCGTCGCCGCGACCTCGAACGACCCGCTCTCCGGGATCGCCAAGATCGCCTTCCCCGGAGGCGTCGACGACTCGGCCTCGCCGTACCAGACGATCTACGCGCTGGGCGACCTTGCCGGCACGCAGACCGTCACGGCCCACGACGACGCCGGCAACACCTCGTCGAGCACCTTCGACGCGACCGCGGACGATGACGCGCCCTTGGGAGGCTCGGTCACGTACGCCGACGGCTACGACGCCGACGGCCAGGTGACGATCTCCACCTCGAACGGCACGGATGCCCTTTCCGGCGTCGACGCCTCGAGTGGCGTGCTGGAGCGGCGCACCTCTGCCCTGACGGACGGGACATGCGCCGCGTTCGCCGGAGGCTGGACGACCGTCACGGGTCCCGACACGGTGGCCACCGACACGTGTGCGGAGTACCGCTACCGCGTCTTCGACAACGTCTCGAACGAGGCGATCTACACCTCCGGAAACATCGTCAAGGTCGACCAGACCGCGCCGAACACCTCCATCGGCTCGACGCCCGGCGACCCGACCAATGCAACCGGCGCGTCCTTCACCTTCTCGGCGACCGAGACCGGCTCGACATTCGAGTGCGAGCTCGACGGCGGCGGCTTCACGAGCTGCACGAGCCCGAAGAGCTACGCCGGCCTCGCCGAGGGCAGCCACACCTTCAAGGTGCGCGCGACAGACATCGCCGGGAACACGGACTCCTCGCCCGCACAGTTCACCTGGACGGTGGACACCTCCGAGCCGAACACGTCCATCGGCTCGACGCCGAGCGATCCGACGAGCGCGGCGGACGCGGACTTCACGTTCGACTCGAGCGAGGGCGGCTCGACCTTCGAGTGCGAGCTCGACGGCGGCGGCTTCACGAGCTGCACGAGCCCGAAGAGCTATTCCGGCCTCGCCGACGGCAGCCACTCCTTCAACGTGCGAAGCACTGACATCGCCGGGAACACGGACGCCTCGCCCGCGCAGTTCACGTGGGCGGTGGATACGTCCGCGCCGAACACCACCATCGACGTCTCGCCGGCCGATCCTGATTCGAGCCCGAACCCGTCCTTCGAGTTCTCCTCGAGCGAGGGAAGCTCCACCTTCGAGTGCGAGCTCGACGGCGGTGGCTTCACGAGCTGCACGAGCCCGAAGAGCTATTCCGGCCTCGCCGACGGCAGCCACACCTTCCAGGTGCGAAGCACTGACCAGGCCGGGAACACCGACGCGACGCCGGCCTCCTACACGTGGTCGGTCAACGCGGGCGCGCCGACGGTCTCGATCACGGCTCCGAGCGGCTTCGTCAACCTCGCCGATGCCGACCCGTTCACGGTCAGCGCGACGAGCCCCGACGGCGACGTCGCGGGCGTCGAGTTCTTCTCCTGCTCGGACGCGAGCAACGACTGCTCCTCGGGCAGCTGGGTCTCCCTCGGAAGCGACGCGGCGGCGCCGTACACCGCATCCTGGCCGCTCCCGGCCGACGGAAACGCCGCTCTCCGCGCGGTCGCCACGGATGTCGGCACGAACACCGGTGAGGACGTCCTCAACGTCACCGTCGATCGCACGCGTCCCGTGACGTCCATCGACTCGGCCCCGTCCGATCCGACGAGCGCGACCGGCGCGAGCTTCGACTTCAGCGGGAGCGAAGGTGGCGTCGGCTTCGAGTGCCGCCTCGACGGAGGATCGTTCGGCCCCTGCGCCAGCCCGAAGAGCTACAGCTCGCTCGCTGAGGGCACGCACACCTTCGACGTGCAGGCGACGGATGCTGCCGGCAACGCAGAGGCGACGCCCCAGACCCACACCTGGACGGTGGACACGACCGCTCCGGACACGTCGATCACGGCGACTCCGTCCGACCCGAGCGCCTCGCCGAGCGCCGACTTCAGCTTCACCTCGACCGAAGGCGGCTCCAGCTTCGAGTGCCGCCTCGACGGCGGCGTCTTCGCAGCCTGCGCCGACCCGGCCTCCTACACGGGCCTCGCCGACGGCAGCCACACCTTCCGGGTGCGCGCGACGGACATCGCCGGCAACACCGACGGAAGCGCTGCCGTCTACACCTGGACGCTCGACGCGACGGCACCGGGCGGCGGCCTCACCGACCCGGGCAGCCCCCTGCGCCGTACGGTCGGCCTCTCGGCCTCGCCAAGCGACAGCGGTGTCGGTGTCCAGCAGGTCGTCTTCCAGTCCTCTCCAGCGGACGCCGGCACCTGGAGCGACATCGCGATCGACACGACGTCGCCGTACACCGCGGACTGGGACACGACCGGAGTGGCCGACGGCCTCTACGACCTGCGCATCGTCGTCACAGACAACGCGAGCAACACCGCCGCCTCCGCAGTGCTCGAGGACCGCCTCGTCGACAACACCGACCCGATTGCTTCCATGGACGATCCGGGCGCCTACCTGAGCGGCACGGTCAACCTCACCTCCACCACCGGGGATTCGGGCTCGGGCGTCGCAAGCGTCACGTATCAGCGCTCGCCCGCCGGTGCGAACACGTGGACGACCGTCTCCGCGACCTGGAACACGACGGGCGTCGCCGACGGCCTCTACGACCTGCGCGTCCGCGTGACGGACAACGCCGGCAACGCGACGACGTCGGCCGCGGTCGTCGACCGGCGGGTGGACAACACGGCACCGGCGCTGGCCTCCTCCGCGCCCTCGGACGGGTCGAACGTCACCGCAGCCGGCTCGCTCGCCGTCACCGCAAACGAGGATCTCGCGGACGTCTTCGCCTCCGACATCGACGGCTCGTCCGTTGCGGGCGTCGCCACCGGCGCGACGGTCACCTTCACGCAGGCGTTCGCGCCAGGCCCGCACACGCTGAGCGGCGAGCTCGAGGACCTCGCGGGCAACCGCACGCCGATCCGAGTCCACTTCACGGTCTGGAACACGACGGGTGGCGATTACCCGTACACCGAGAAGAACTCCTTCGCCTCGTCCGCGATGACCGTCGCCGCGACCAACGGCGTCGGCCAGCTGCACATCCCCGCAGGCGCCTGGAGCGGCGCGCCCGCCGGCGACTGGCTCGTCGCGAAGGTCGACCCCCAGTCGGCCGGCGCCGTGGCTTCCGGCTTCTCGGCGGAGGGCGACGTCTATGACGTCTCCGCCTACTGGGCCCTCTCCGGCGGCGCGGTGACGTCCTTCGACGAGCCGATCGAGCTCACGCTCACGAACGGCGCGGGCAACGTCGTCCCCGCCTTCCTCAACGGCTCCGCCTGGCAGCCGATCGCACGCCTCTCCGGCACGACGCTCCCCGAGTCGATGCAGCAGGGCTTCTACAAGGACGGCGACACCGTCCACCTCCTGACGCGCTCGGCCGACAGCTTCATGCTCCTCCGTGACCTCGTCGCGCCGACGAAGCCGAAGAGCTTCAAGGGCAAGAGCGTGAGCGGCCGGCTCGTGCTCAGCTGGAAGGCCTCGACCGACTCGAGCGGCCTCGTAGACGCCTACCTCGTCTACGTGAACGGCACGCTCGCGCAGACGCTCGGCTCCTCGACGCTCTCCGTCGACATGGGCGCCTTCTCACAGAAGGACGCGCGCTCGTTCCAGGTCGCCGCGCGGGATGCGGCCGGCAACGTGAGCGCGAAGACCCCGGCCCTGGTCGTCGTTCCGAAGGTTGCGAACATGCCGCTCGCCAAGGCGAAGAAGGCTCTGACCAAGCGTGGCTTGAAGGCCGGCAAGCTCACCTACGTCTTCTCGAGCGTCCCGAAGGGATCCGTCGTCGCGGCCGGGAAGAGCGGACTCACCGCACGCGGCTCCGCGGTGCCGCTGAAGGTCTCGAAGGGTCGAGCGGCCCGGACGAGCGACACCGGCAGCGGCACGACCACTCCGCCGCCGGCCTACCAGCCCCCCACGTATCAGCCGCCCACCTCGCCGCCGCCCGTGACGACGCCTCCGAGCAGCGCACCTCCGACCGACTCGCCGCCGACCGGCGGCGACCCGATCGACCCCACGGCGGGCGGCGCCGCAGGCGCCGGCGCGGCCGAGCCGGAGAGCTTCAACCAGTCCGAGGTCTCGAGCGCCCGCCGCACGGCGGGCCTCGTCCTTTTGGCCGGCCTGTTCCTCGGAGCCGGGGCGATGGTGCTTCGCGCACGGCGCCGGCTGATCCCGCCCGTCGCGCGCGCGGAGGCGCTCGACGGCCCGATTCTCTTCTGGGACGAGCGGCTCGTTCGCAGCACCGCCTCCGCCCTGCGCAGGGCCTTCGCAGCCCTCGGACGCTAGAGCGCCGCCTCGACCGCGATCGCGATTCCGACCGCGACGAGAACCGCGCCGATCGCCCGCTTGAGGACGCGCTCGGACATGCGCCCTGTCAGCCGGGCCCCGAGCCAGGCGCCGGGTACGGCCGCCGCGACGCTGACCGCCAAAACGGGCCAGTCAACCTCGCTCTGAACGACGTGCCCCGCAAAGCCGGCCATGCCGAGGAAGAAGCCCACGACGAGGTTCGTGCCCACCGCGCGCGCGGCGGGCATCCCCACCCGTCCGAGGAGGGCCGGCATGCGCAGCGTCCCGAGGATGAGTCCGACCGCTCCGCCGATGAGTCCGATGATCCCGCCGGCGACCACCGCGGCGAGCCGCGGGTCCCGGGCGCGCGGCGGGGCGCCGAGCTCGAAGAGCAGCTGCATCCCGTTCCAGAGAAGAGCCGCAGCGATGCCGGAGAGCAAGATCGTCTCCGGCACGCGCCCGCCGAAGTACCCGCCGAGAAAGGCGGCCGCCACCGAGGGCGGGGTCATCCAGGCGGCGATGCGCCAGTCGACGCGGCCGGCGCGTGCGTGCGTCACCCCGGCCGTGAGCGCGGAGGCCGCGCTGACCGCGATGTTCGTGCCGGCGGCGGTTGCGGCGCTGCCGGAGGCGAAGATGACCGCGGGGAGCCGCAGGCTGCCCAGAACGAGGCCGACGGCGCCGCCCAGCACACCTGCCCCGAACGAGGCAGCGGCGGCTAGCGCGAGCTGCCAGGCTTCCAGAGCGGTTCCTCGCCTCTCACTGCGGCCCGGGCGAGGATGAAGAGCAGGTCGGAGAGCCGGTTCAGGTATGCGAGCGCGACGGGACTTGCGTCCTCCGTCTCGGTGAGGGCGTGAGCCTCCCGTTCTGCCCGCCGGCAGACGGCGCGGGCGACGTGCAGACGGGCGGCCGCCTCCCCGCCGCCGGGAAGGACAAAGCTCTTCAGAGGCTCGAGCCGTTCGTTGACCCGGTCGCAGAGCTCCTCGAGCCGGTCGACCTGCTGCTGGCGCACGCGCAACCGCTCGCGCTCGTCGGTGATGGGGACGGAGAGGTCGGCGCCGACGTCGAAGAGGTCGTTCTGCACCTGCTCGAGCCAGGGCCGGAACTCGGCGGCAAGGTCCTCGGTGGCGAGCACGAGGCCGAGGTGGGAGTTGAGCTCGTCCACGGTGCCGTACGCCGCGATGCGCGGGTCGGTCTTCGGCACGCGCTTTCCGTCTCCACGGCTCGTCTCGCCCTTGTCGCCCCCGCGGGTGTAGATCTTCGTCAGGCGGACCGGCTCGTCGCGGCGTCGGCTCATCCGGCGGCGAGTATAGGCCGCGGTGAAGGGGCGAGTCAGGCCGCGCGCAACTCGGCGTACACGGCCTCGAGCCGCGGCTCTGCATCGTCGAACGCACGGACGATCGCCGGGTCGAACTGGCCTCCGAGCTGCCGCCGGATCTCGATGCCGGCCGAGGCCCACGGAAGCGCGCGCCGGTACGGGCGGTTGCTCGTCATCGCGTCGAGCGTGTCTGCGACGGCGAAGATCCTTGCGCCCACGGGGATGTCCTCGCCGGCGAGCCCGTCGGGATAGCCGCCGCCGTCCCAGCGCTCGTGGTGCGAGCGAACGATCTCGAGCCCCGCGCCCCGGAGGAACGCGACGCCGCCGAGCATCTGCTCGCCGAGGATCGTGTGCGTTTGCATCTGCACCCGCTCCTCCTGGGTGAGCGGGCCCGGCTTCTGGAGGATGCTGTCCGGGATTCCGATCTTGCCGACGTCGTGGAGGAGAAAGCCGTACTCGGCGCTCGGGTCGTCCGCGAGGTCGCTGCCGAGGGTGCGGGCCAGCTCGATGGCGTAGCGCTGGACTCGCTGCGAATGCGTGCCCGTGCCGCTGTCCTTGGACTCGAGCGCTGTTGCGAGCGCGGTGACCGTCTCCCGGTACCCCTCGGCGAGAAGCAGACGCTGCCCGCGCTCGATCTCGAGGAGGTGGCGAAGATCCCGCGCGTAGAGCTGGAGCTGCTCCGTGACGGTCTCCGCCCGCGCGGCGCGGAAGGGAACAGGATGCAGGCCGCCCGCGAGGCGCTCGACGATCGCGAGGAGCTCGAGCGGGCTGAACGGCTTGCGCAGGAAGGCGTCCGCTCCGGCCTCTGCCGCCGCCTCCGCGGTGCCGCCGTCCGAGCCGGTGAGGAGAACGACGGAGATGCCGTCGGTTGCGGGGTCGGCCTTGAGGTCTCGGCAGAGGTCGAGCCCGTCTCCGCCCGGCATGCGCACATCGAGCACGACGACATCCGGGCGCCGGCGGCGCATCGCTTCGATCGCACCGGGCGCGTCCGCGGCCTCCTCCAGCTCCACGTCCACGGCTTCGAACGTCGTCCGGAGCAGCGCCCTCAGGCCATCATCGTCGTCGACAAGCAGGATTCGCATCCCGCCCATACCCCCGTTTTGCCAGTAGCCCTCTGTATCGGGCCAGATGGCCTAACTCTTTAGGGTGATTCGTACGAATAGAAGCCTGCGCCGGATTTCCGGCCCAGGCGCCCTGCGGCCACGTGCTCGCGAAGGAGCGGGCACGGGTCGTAGCGCTCGTCCCCCAGCCCGTCGCGGAGGACCTCGAGAATCGCGACGCACGTGTCGAGGCCGATCAGGTCGGCGAGCGCCAGCGGGCCCATCGGATGGTTGAAGCCGAGCTTGGCGATCGTGTCGATCGCCTCCGGCTCGGCCACACCGTCGTGGAGCGCCCAGACGGCCTCGTTGATGAACGGCAGGAGGATTCGGTTGGAGACGAAGCCGGGGAAGTCGTTGGCCTCCGCCGGCGTCTTCCCGAGCTCCTGCGCGAGCTCGACCACTCGAGCCCGCGTCTCGGCCGAGGTCTCCTTCGTGCTGACGACCTCGACGAGGGCCATGACCGGCACAGGGTTGAAGAAGTGCATGCCGATCACCCTCTCCGGCCGCTCCGTCACCGCGGCGAGCGAGGCGATCGGGATCGACGACGTGTTCGACGCGAGGACGGCCTCCGCGGGGAGAACCGAGTCGGCCTCCCGGAAGATCGCCTCCTTCACCGCCTGGTCCTCGACGACGGCCTCGATCATCAGGTCGGCCGGCACGATCCCGTCCACGGGGGAAACGCGGCCGAGCACGTCGTCGGGGACGACGTCGGCGCCCTTCGCGGCGAGGCGCTCGAGGCTCTTGCCCATCGCCGCGAGCCCGTGTTCCACGGCGCCCGGGGCCGCGTCGTACAGCGAGACGCGCCGGCCGGAAGCTGCGAGGACCTGTGCAATGCCCCCGCCCATCTGGCCGGCGCCGACGACGAGGACGTGGCCGAAATTCACCGCCCTAGCTTACGAGCGGCGACTCTGCTTGCGCGCCCGCTCGTCGACCTCGGCCCCGATGAGGAAGATCGTCGCGGTGACGAGGATGTAGGCAGTGAGCAGGAGGAAGACCGTCAGGCTTCCCGTCGCGCTCCTGAAGTTCGCGACCTCCGTCACCCATCCGCGGAAGAGCGCTGAAGCGATGAGCCACGTGGCGATGACGAGGAACGAGCCCACGCTCGCCCAACGCATCTCCGGCTTCTCCGCGGGCGCGTAGCGGAAAAGCAGCGTCACAGCGGCCCAGAGAAAGAGGATCGCGACCGGCCAGCGAACGATGCTGAGAACCGTGTCGAGCGCGCCGTCGGTCAGGGCGGGAGCGACAGCCTGGACGAGAGTCGCGGCCACGAGACACGCGACGACCGCGACGCCGAGGCCGGACGCGACCAGGATCCGCCGGATTCTCGAACGGCGCTCCTGCACCTCATGGATTCGGTTCAGCGCCTGCGTGACGGCGTTCACGGCCCAGGTCATGTCCCACACGACCAGCACGGTGGCGAGCGCGATGAGCGAGGCCGTGTCGCTCTCGAAGACCTGCCGAACGGTGAAGTCGATTCCGTTGAAGACGGGCTGCGTCAAGTGGGCCTCGAGCGCCGGCGCGATCGTGTCCGTCCAGACGTCCTCGAGGCCGAAGACACCGAGGAGCGCGAGGCCGAGCAGCGTCAGCGGGACGAGCGCGATGAGCGCCCGGTACGCGATCGCCGAGGCGTACGTCAGGAGGCTGTGCTCGGAGAAGCACGCGGCGATGTCTTGCACCGCGTCGCGCACGCTGCTCGTGCGAATCGGAAGGGCTCGCGTCACCACGGACTCTCTCTACCCCGCCCGAGGTGGAGAGACACGCGGCCGAGCACCGCGGTTCCCTAGACCTCGATGAGAACGGCGTCGCCGCCGCCGCCGCCCGAGCAGATCGCGGCGAGCCCGAGCCCGCCGCCGTTCCGGCGCAGCTCGTGAACCATCGTGGTGAGAATGCGCGCGCCCGACGCGCCGATCGGATGCCCGAGCGCGACGGCGCCGCCGTTCACGTTGACGCGGTCCGGGTCGGCACCGAGGAGCTCGGCGGAATGCACGACCACGGAGGAGAAGGCCTCGTTGAGCTCGACGCGCTCGACGTCGTCGATCGTCTTCCCCACCTTCTCGAGCGCCTTCGTGCCCGCCTTCGCGGGCGTGCGCGCGAGGTAGGCGAACTCGTCGGCGACGTAGGCCTGTGCGACGATCGTCGCGAGCACCTCGAGGCCGCGCGCCTTGGCGTACTCGTCGCTCGTGATCACGAGCGCACCGGCGCCGTCGTTCACCCCGGGCGCGTTGCCCGCCGTCGTCGTCCCCTCGGGATCGAAGACGGGCTTCAGGGCGGAGAGCTTCTCGTACGAGGTGTCGCGCCGGGGGCCTTCGTCCACGGTGTGCTCGCCGACGGGGACGAGCTCGTCGTCGAAGAGCCCTGACTCCATCGCATGCACCGCGCGCTCGTGCGAGCGAAGCGCCCAGCGGTCCTGATCCTCACGGGAGATGCCGAGCTCTCGGGCGACGAAGGACGCCTGCTCGACCATGTGCTTCTGGTCGAAGGTCGACGTGAGGCCGTCGTGTGTCATGAGGTCGATCAGCGAGCCGTCGCCCAGGCGGTAGCCGAAGCGCGCCTTCTTCAGCACGTACGGAGCATTCGTCATGGACTCCATCCCGCCCGCGACGATGACGCTGTGGTCGCCTGAACGGATCATCTGGTCGGCGATCTGGACAGCGCGGATGCTCGACGCGCAGACCTTGTTGATCGTGTCCGAAGGGATCTCGACGGGAAGGCCGGCGCCGACGGCGGCCTGTCTCGCGGGCGCCTGCCCGGCTCCGCCCTGGAGCACCTGGCCCATCGTCACGTACTCGACTTCGTCGTCCGGGACACCCGCGCGGTCGAGCGCGGCGCGGATCGCGACCGCTCCGAGCTGGGGAGCTTCGTAGTCCCTTAGCGCCCCGCCGAGCTTCCCGAACGGCGTTCGGACCGCCGAGACGATGACCGCGCGTGCCATGGAAGGAGCGTACCTTCAGGATGCGGCTTGCTGGCGCGCCAGCCACGCGCGGGCCATCTCGATCCGCTGGAGGCCGGTCGGGTGCGTCTCCATCAGCACGTACGTCCACGTCGGCGGGCTCGGGTCGGCGTGCGCGGCGTACGTGAACTGCTTGAAGAGGCCCTCGGCGTCCTGCGGGTCGCGAGTCAGGGTGAGCGCGACCCAGTCGGCCTCGGCCTCCATGTGCCGGGTGACGACGTTCAGGAGCGGCATGGCGAGGAGCGAGAGCACGATGAACGTGAGGAGCCCGAGCGGGACGGCTTCCGGATTGCGCATTCCCCCTCGCCTCCTCGTCACGAGCGCGATGACGAAGGCTCCGGGAAGGGCGAAGAGCGCGTACCAGCCGACGCTCTTCCAGAGGTGGTTGCGATCGTGGTGCCCGAGCTCGTGTGCAAGGACGACGCGCTGCTCGTCGAGCGTGAACGGCCTGCGGAGAATCGTGCTCCAGAGGATCACCCGCCGTGTGGGCCCGAGGCCGACCGCCTCCGCGTTCGGGAGCGTCGTCTCGCCGCTCACGTCCTGCACCTTGATCGGGATGTCGTCGAGGCGGAGCTCCTCCTCGTAGGTTCTCGCGGACGCCGCAAGCGCGGGCCGGTGGAGCGACTTCTGGCCGGGAAGCAGGTACGGGGTGATGAAGGTGAACAGGAGCGCCAGCCCCACGAAGGCGGCGCTGCCCGGGATCCACCACCAGTCGCCGACGACCTGGGCGAGCCCGACCACGATCAGCATGGCCAGGCAGATGAAGAGAAACTGGCCGCCGAGCCCCAGCCAGCCGCTCAGGATCCATTCGCCGTACGAGGCCCTGGTGACGTCATGGCGACGCTGCCACCAGAGCTCGGCCAGCCCGAAGGGAAGCTGCAGGAGCCAGACGAGTCCCAGACCGAGCATCGCGAGCAGCATCCCGGTCCCGATCGGGCCTGCGGCCGATTCGCGCGTGAACCTCGGGCCGATGCGCGCGTACACGGCGACCACGGCGAGAACGACGAGCTCCGCCGCCACGAAGTCCCAGCGCACGAAGCGCTCGTACGCCTCGGCCTCGGAGAGCGTCGAAGAGGGGAAGAGCGCTGTCTCGTCGACGTCCGGGAGCCGAAGACCGTCGGGGATGACGCTCTGCCAGAGGAAGTACGCAGCAACGAGCCAGCCGGCGACGGCGGCCGCGAGGGCGACCCCGATCACCGCCCGCCTGGCTATGCGAACGCCGGCTCCGGCTCGGGCTCGGGCTCAGCCGGCGCCGGTCGAGGCGGAGCGAACTCCCACGGGCCGCTGTAGGGGTACACGTCGGTGAGGAGGAGGGCGTACGCGTTCGTCTCGGCGCTGTAGCGCAGCGCCCAGGCGCCGACATTCCGGAAGCCGAGCGGCATGCGTCCGAGGAAGAGGCCGACGAACCAGCCGAAGAAGGCGACGAAGAAGAGCACCCCGCTCAGCGTCCCGTTGATGAGAAACGCCGGAATCGCGAGGAAGATGCGGACGAGCGTCTTCAGCCGGTGCTGGCGCTCGGGGCCGTCGATCGAGACCTCCACCGGATACGTGCCCGGCTTGCCCACGAAGCCGGGGAACGGGTTCGCGATCAGAAACACGTACGCAGAGATGTGAACCGTGTACTGCACATAGGCGGCGATGAAGCGGTGCAGCGCGTTCGGCGACCTGCCCATGATGAGCGTCGCGAACCAGTTCACGATCGAGGCAAAGAAGATGGCGATGCTCCAGAGGACGAGCCAGAAGAGGTGCACGAGGAAGAGGAGGAAGCGGAAGAAGACGGTCAGGCGCGAGCGGCGCAGGTCGTCGCTCACGTGGAGCGTGACGGGCCTCGGGTCGACCGGTAGGTCGGCGGCCGGCTCCGTGGGGTCCGTGTTCGGATAGCGGTCGGTGAGCATGAAGACGTACCCCCACGTCTGCGCCGCGTAGCGCAGGCCGTAGGCGAAGAGGTCACGCATCCCGTTCGGCATGCGCCCGCGTGCGAGACACGCGAACCAGGCGACCACCGAGAGCAGGAAAAAGCCCGAGGCGAAGGTGACGCCGTACGTGTAGTCCGCCCCGGAGCCCTGATCCTGGTAGCTCGAGTTGCCGCCTCCCCCACCCGGCGCCCCGACGAGGGTCGATGCGATCGCGATGGCCGGGACGGCGAGGAAGATACGGAAGAAGGTCTTCCAGCGGCTCTGCGGCCCCGGCGGGTCGATCTCCACGTCCACCGGGTAGCCGGGCTTGCCGGTGAAGTTCGGATACGGGTCGGCCGCGAGGAACAGGTAGGCGTGCAGGTGCGTCGTGAAGCGGACGTACGACGCGAAGAAGTCGTGGAGTGCGATGGGCGAGCGGCCCTTGATGAGGGTCAGGAACCAGTTGACGATCCCGGCGAAGAACGCGCCGATCGACCAGATGAAGAGCCAGATGAGAAGCGGGATGACCAGGATCCAGCGGAACCCCACCGTCAGCCGCCAGCGATGCAGGTCGTCGGTGACGACGACGCGGATCGGATGCCGGTCGGGGTCCAGCGGCTCCTCGTCGATCGGCGCCGAGTCGATGGGCGGCGGCTCGAAGACCATCCGCCCGCATTAATGCCAGAGCAGTTGACGGGCCCCGGACCCGTGTCCTACGCTCTGAGACAGTGACTCCCGCAATCCGCACCTGGTGGGCCTGGCGCCGCGAGCGGAGCGGGAGCGACGCCTGCTGAAGAAGGGTCGACATCCCCGTTCCGCTCGAAGGCCTTCTCGCGGAAGGTCTTTTTGTTTGCCATGACGATCGTTAGCGACATCCACGCAGACCTGATCACCCCGCTCGGGGCCTACCTCCGCCTGGCCGCCGAGGGCGGCGCGGCGTTCCTCCTCGAGTCCGTGGAAAAGGGGCGCCTCGGGCGCTACAGCCTCGTCGGGCGCGGGACGCGCATCGTCGACTTCGCCGAGGCCGAGCGTGCGCTTGCCTCCGGGAGCCCCGTCGTCGGCTACCTCGCCTACGACCACATCGCGGAGCTCGAGCCGACCGTGCCCCTCCCCGACGAGGGTGCCGGGCTTCCCGAGAGCCGCTTCGTCGTCGCCTCGACGCTCGTCCGCTTCGACCACGCGGCCAGCGTCGCCGAGGTCCTCACCGGAGACAGGGACGCGGTCGCCGCGCTCCTCGCGGGCGAGCGCAGCGAGCCGAAGCGCAGCCCGGCGATCCACGGCGAGACCACGCGCCACCCGTCCAGAGAGCACTACGAGGAGAGCGTCGGGCAGGCGAAGGAATACATCCGTGACGGCGATGCGTTCCAGATAGTGGTTTCCCAAAGGGCGGAGCGACCGACGGACGTTTCTGCCCTCGCGCTCTACCGGTCGCTCCGCCGCATCAACCCCTCGCCGTACCACTTTCTCCTCGACCTGGACGGGATCTCGTTGGTCGGGTCCTCGCCCGAGACCCTCGTGAAGCTCGAGGGGACGCGCGCGAGCCTCAACCCCATCGCCGGCACGACCGGGCCGGGCGAGGGCGACGCCGAGGAGCTCCTCGCCTCGGAGAAGGACCGCGCCGAGCACATCATGCTCGTCGACCTCGGCCGCAACGATCTCTCGCGCGTATGCAGGCCGGGCACGGTGCGTGTGGGCAAGTTCCTGGAGCCCGAGCGCTACTCGCACGTCACGCACCTCGTCTCCGAGGTCGCGGGCGAGCTCCTGCCCGGAACCGGCCCGTTCGACCTCTTGCGCGCCTGCTTTCCGGCGGGCACCGTGTCGGGAGCGCCGAAAGTGCGTGCCATGCAGATCATCTCCGAGCTCGAGGCCTACCGCCGCGGCCCGTACGCGGGCGCGGTCGGCTACGCGCTCCCCGGCGGCTCCTTCGACACGTGCATCGCGATCCGCACCATCGTCCTCGAAGGCGGGCTCGCGCGCCTGCAGGCCGGGGCGGGCATCGTCGCCGATTCGGATCCGGCCGCCGAGCACGAGGAGTGCCTGCGGAAGCTTGCGGCGCTCGAGGCCGCGCTCGAGGAGGCCGAGGCGGCGTGATCCTCCTCGTCGACAACTACGACTCGTTCACCTACAACCTCGCGCACCTGTTTCAGGAGCTCGGCGCCGAGGTGACCGTCGTCCGCAACGACAAGATCGACGCCGACGAGGCCGAGAGGCTCGAGCCGAGCCACCTCGTCATCTCGCCCGGCCCGGGCCGGCCGGTGGACGCGGGCGCGAGCCTCGAGATCGTCCGCCGCCTCGGTGAGCGCGTGCCGACGCTCGGCGTCTGCCTCGGTCACCAGGCCATCGTCGAGGCCTACGGCGGTGAGGTCGGTCACGCGAAGCGGCTCATGCACGGGAAGGCAAGCCCGGTCGCCCACGACGGGCGCGGGCTCTTCGCGGGCCTGCCCGACCCGCTCGAGAGCGGGCGCTACCACTCGCTCGCCGCGACCCGCGTCCCCGACTCCCTCGAGGTCTGCGCGACGACGGAGGACGGCGAGGTCATGGCGGTGCGCCACCGCGAGCTTCCGGTCGTCGGCATCCAGTTCCACCCGGAATCCGTGCTCACGCCCGACGGGCCCGCGCTCGCGAAGAACTTCCTGGAGGGGCGGCGATGACGATCCAGGAAGGGCTGGCGCGGCTCCTCGACGGCCATGACCTGAGCCGCGACGAGGCGCGCGAGGTCATGGGCGAGATCATGAGCGGGGACGCGACGCCCGCGCAGATCGGCGGCTTCCTGATCGCGCTGCGCCTCAAGGGCGAGACCGCAGACGAGATCGCGGGGTGCGCCGAGGCCATGCGGGCGCACGTCCTCTCCGTCAGCCCTCGGCGGGACGACCTCGTCGACACGGCCGGGACCGGTGGTGACGGAGCCGGCACGTTCAACATCTCGACCGCCGCCGCGCTCGTCGCGGCTGCCGCGGGAGCCGGCGTCGCAAAGCACGGAAACCGCGCGGTTTCCTCGTCCTCGGGCTCGGCCGACGTGCTCGAGGCGCTCGGCTTCGACCTCGAGCAGCCCGCCGAGCGAATCGAGCGCTCGATCGACGAGCTCGGCTTCGGCTTCCTCTTCGCTCCCTCCCACCACCCCGCGATGCGGCATGCCGCTCCCGTGCGCCGCGAGCTCGCGGCCAGAACGGTCTTCAACGTCCTCGGCCCGCTCACGAACCCTGCGGGGGCGCGCGCGCAGGTCGTCGGCGTGTACGCGCCGGAGCTCGTCCCCACGATCGCCGAGGTGCTCGCGCAGCTCGGCGCGCGCAGAGCCTTCGTCGTCCACGGCGCAGGCGGCGTCGACGAGCTCTCGCCGATCGGCCCGAACCTCGTCTGCGAGGTCGCGGACGGGAAGGTCAGCCGCCGCGAGATCGACCCGCTCGACTTCGGCGTCCCGCGCTGCAAACCCGGCGAGCTGGCGGGCGGCTCTCCGGAGGAGAACGCCGCCGCGATCCGCGAGATCTTCGCCGGCGCGAAGGGCGCGAAGCGCGAAGCCGTCCTCCTGAACGCGGGTGGCGCGATCGCGGCCGGCGGACATGCGGAGGACCTCGCCGAGGGGTACGAGATCGCCCAGCGGGCGCTCGACGCAGGCGCCGCGGCGGAGCGGCTGGACCAGCTCGTCGCGTTCTCGAAGGACAAGGAGGCGGTGGCCTGATGAGACACGTCCCGGTGCCTGGCACCAGGGCATGGCCCGGAGGGACGGCCACGTCCTTCTTGCCCGCGGACTCGGCCCGCATGGATCCTCGACATTCGTTCCTTTCGGACACGGCCTTGTGCCTGGCACCAGGGCATGTCCCAGATGGACTGGGAAAGCGCTGAGGGGCCGCTTCCGCAAGGCGCTCGCCCGACCCGGCCTCGGCGCCATCGCCGAGGTGAAGCGGCGGTCGCCGTCGGCGGGCGACCTGCGGCCGCACGCCGACCCGGCCGCGCTCGCGGCCGCGTTCGAGCGCGCCGGCGCGTCGGCCGTCTCCGTCCTCGTCGACGAGCGGTTCGCCGGCACGTGGGACGACCTTCGCGCGGCGCGGGCGGCCGCGGAGCTCCCGCTCCTCGCCAAAGGGTTCTTCTCGACTCGCGAGCATCTGGAGACGGCGAAGACAAGCGGCGCAGACGCGGTTCTCCTGCTCCTTCGAGATTTGGACGACGCGAAGATGCGCGAGCTGATGCAGGCCGCATCCGACCTCGGCCTCGACACGCTCGTCGAGGCGCACGACGCGGAGGAGCTCACGCGTGCGACCGCACTCGACGCCCCCGTGATCGGGCTGAACGCACGCGACCTCGCCACCTTCGACATCAACCGGAGCGCACAGCTCGACCTCGTGGCCTCAGCTCCCCGCGACCGCGTGGTCGTCGCGGAGAGCGGGATCCTGAACCGTGCGCACGGAGCCTCCGCCGAGCTCGCAGGAGCAGACGCGGTCCTCGTTGGCTCGGCGCTCATGCGCGCGGACGACCCCGCGGCGAAGCTCGCCGATCTCCTGCGCCGTCCGTACGTGAAGGTCTGCGGCCTGACCCGCGAGGAAGACGTGGCCGTCGCCGCCGAAGCGGGAGCGGACTTCGCCGGCTTCGTCCTCGCCGAGAGCCCTCGCCGGGCCGAAGCCCCCCTCCCCGTCCCGGACACGATGCTCTCCGTCGGCGTCTTCGTCGGCGCGACAGAGGACGCCGGCACCGACCTCGCCCAGCTCTACGCGCAGGAGAACGGGCACCGGGCGCGAGACGGCGTGCTCCTGCGCGGAGACGACGTCGTCGCGCAGGTCAAGGACCTTCCGTGGCTCGAGGAGGACGACGGCCACTGGGAGCAGGCAGCGCGCGCCGAAGGCCGCGTCCTGCTCGCCGGCGGCCTCGGGCCCGAGAACGTCCGTGCGGCGATCGACGCGGTGCAGCCCTGGTGCGTGGACGCGAGCCGCAGCCTGGAGGCCGCGCCCGGGATCAAGGACCACGACCGCGTCCGCGCCTTCGTGGAGGCGGCTCGATGACCTCCGTCGACACGGGCTACTTCGGCCCCTACGGCGGGCGCTACGTGCCCGAGACCCTCGTCCCCGCCCTGGACGAGCTCGAGCGCGGCTGGCGGGAGATCAAGGACGACCCCGGCTTTCTCGCCGAGCTCGGAGGGCTGCAGCGCGACTACGTCGGCCGACCCACGCCGCTCTACCGAACGGAGCGGCTCGCGGAGGGGAAGACCGTCTACCTGAAGCGCGAGGACCTCTGCCACACGGGCGCCCACAAGATCAACAACGCCCTCGGCCAGGCGCTCGTCGCCCGCCGGCTCGGCAAGCAGCGCATCGTCGCGGAGACCGGGGCGGGCCAGCACGGCGTCGCAGCAGCAACCGTCTGCGCGCGCTTCGGCCTCGACTGCGTCGTCTACATGGGCTCCGAGGACATGGCGCGGCAGGCCCCCAACGTCGAGCGGATGCGCCTGCTCGGCGCGGAGGTCAGCCCGGTCGAGTTCGGGACGCGCACGCTGAAGGAGGCCACCAGCGAGGCCATCCGCGACTGGATCACGAACGTCGAGACGACGCACTACATGATCGGCTCCTGCGTGGGCCCGCATCCCTACCCCGAGCTGGTCGGAGAGCTGCAGGCCGTCATCGGCCGCGAGGCGCGGGAGCAGATCCTCGCCGCCGAGAACCGGCTCCCCGAAGCCGTGGTCGCCTGCGTCGGCGGCGGCTCGAACGCCATCGGGCTCTTCGCCGGCTTCGTCGACGACGCCGCCGTGCGCCTGATCGGGGTCGAGGCGGCCGGCGCGGCGAGCCTCGGCGCCGGCCGCGCCGGCGTCCTCCACGGTGCCCGCTCCTCGCTGCTCTCCGACGAGGACGGGCAGATCGCGGACGCACACTCCATCTCCGCCGGCCTCGACTACCCGGGTGTCGGACCGGAGCATGCGTTCTTGCGAGACTCGGGCCGCGCCGAGTACGTCCCCGCGACGGACGACGAGGCTCTCGCCGCGTTCCACCTGCTCGCCGAGCGGGAGGGGATCATCCCGGCACTCGAGCCTGCACACGCACTCGCCCGCGCGCTCGAGCTCGACGCCGAGCTCGTCCTCGTCGGCCTCTCGGGTCGCGGCGACAAGGATCTCGCCACCGTGCTCTCGCGATGAAGCGTCTCTCGATCTACCTGATGGCCGGGAAGAGGACACCCGAGCTCGCCGCTCGAGCGGTGGCCGGCGGCGCCGACCTCCTCGAGATCGGCTTCCCCTTCTCCGACCCGTTGGCCGACGGGCCCGTGATTCGCCTCGCGGGCGAGCGCGCCCTCGCGGAGGGGATGCGGACGCAGGCGTGCCTCGAGTGCCTGGCGGAGACGAGGGCGAGGGTCGACGTGCCGCTCATCCCGATGACATACGCCTCGATCCTCGAGGCCTACGGGTACGAGCGCTTTCGAGACGACGCGGTCGCGGCCGGGGCAACGAGCTTCATCGTCGCCGACCTTCCGCTCGAGGCCGCACCTGACCTCCCGCGGGTGCAGCTCGTGGCGCCGACGACTCCCGACGAACGGATCCGCTTGGCCGCGGAGCGGACCGACGGCTGGCTCTACCTCGTATCGCTGACGGGCACGACGGGCGCCCGGGAGTCGGCCTCCGGCCAGCTCGCCGGTCTCGTCGCGCGGGCGCGGGCGGTCACCGATGTGCCGCTCCTCGCCGGCTTCGGAATCTCCACGCCCGCCCAGGCGTCAGGCGCGGCCGAGCTCGCGGACGGAATCGTCGTCGGCAGCCGCGCGGTCGAGGTGGCTGAGGCCGAGGGGCCCGAAGGGCTCGAGCGCTACGTGCGGGAGCTGCGCGCCGCCGTGGACGACCTGGCGGTCAGCCAAAGCGGCTAGGTCGCCGTCCGGTCGATCTTCCAGTCGTCGAGCACCTCGCGTGCTCTCCCGGTCTTCTCGACGACGAGATATTCGGGAGTGCGCTCGACGACGCGCTCGATTTCGGCCTGCTCATGTTCGTTGCAGACGATGAAGCGTGAGGCTTCGGCGCGGATCCGCCTGTAGTCGCCGACGCTGATGGTGAGCGACGAGATGCAGGACTCGTCACCACACTCGCACGGGACCTCGAGCCCTTCTGTCTCGCTCGAGGCGACCTGGAAGATCCGCTCGTTGACCTCGCGGAAGAGGAGCTCGTTCCTGACAACCGCCCTGACGTCGTTCATACAGGATCCTCCTCGCAGAGGTAGAGCGCGGCAAGCGCCCTCCGGCAGCGGTCGGCGCAGCCGCGCGCGGCTGCGGCCGCACCGTACGTCAGCCGGCCGTCGTCAAGTCCACCGAGGTTCGACTCGATGAGGCGTACGCAGAGCGTGAGCATCGCGGCCGTGTCGTGTCCGTCCTCTTCGAGGCGCTCGGCGGCGAGGCACGACACTGCGAAGACGGTCGCGATCGGGCCACGGGCTCCCTGCGGAACCACCGGCACGACCTCGAGACAGGCGGCGGCGCATTCCTGCGCGGCCCGGAGCGCGTCCTGAAGCGCAGCGTCCAGTGAAACCGGCTCGGTCCACTCGAGCCCGACATGGTCCGGAAACGGGATACGGACGGAATCCATCGCCCCCATGGAAGTTCCCCGAACGTAGCACTATTACGCCCACGGCGCGGGAAATATGATGGCCCCATCGACCCTCGTCACCACCCAAGCACGGGTCGAGCCAGGACGCGCGACCTCGGCATCGCGATCGGGACGCTTCCCACCGGGGCCGAGAACGCGATCACCGATGTCCCCGGCGTCCGGGTCGGGCACACGACGCTGATCGAGGGCGACGACGTCCGCACCGGCGTGACGGTCATCCAGCCGCACGAGGCGAGCCCCTGGTACGAGCCGGTCTTCGCCGGCGCGCACCGCCTGAACGGGAACGGCGAGCTCACCGGCCTCGAGTGGATCCGCGAGTCCGGGATGCTCTGCTCGCCGATCGCCCTCACGAACACGCACTCCGTGGGAGTCGTCCGCGACGCGCTCATCTCCGCCGAGATCGCCTCGCGGACGGACGAGCGGGAGTTCTGGAGCCTCCCCGTCGTCGGCGAGACCTGGGACGGCCTCCTGAACGACATCAACGGCATGCACGTGCGGCCGGAGCACGTGGCGTCTGCACTCGCGTCGGCTTCGGACGGGCCCGTCGCGGAGGGCAACGTCGGCGGCGGCACGGGGATGATCTGCCACGGGTTCAAGGGCGGCATCGGGACCGCGTCGCGGATCGTCGAGGGAGCCGGCGGGACGATCGTCGGCGTTCTCGTGCAGGCGAACCACGGCAGGCGCGAGCGCCTGCGCGTGAACGGAATTGCGGTCGGCGAGGCGATCCCGGTATCGGATGTCCCCGATCCTTACGGGCGGGTTCCACCGGGAGCGGGATCCATCATCGCCATCGTCGCGACGAACGCCGCCCTCCTCCCCGTCCAGTGCGAGCGCCTCGCGCAGCGCGCGGGGCTCGGCGTCGCGCGCGTCGGCGGTGTGGGCGAGCACTCGAGCGGCGATCTCTTCCTCGCCTTCGCCTCCGGCAACCGCGGGCTTCCGTCGGCCGACGTCGACGCCGACGCGCCGCTGACGATCCCGGTGCAGATGCTCGCGAACAACTACATCACGGCGCTCTTCGACGCCGTCGTCGAGGCCACCGAAGAGGCGATCCTGAACGCGCTCTGCGCCGCGGAGACCCTCACCGGCGCGAACGGGACGGCGTTCGAGCTTCCGCTCGAGCGCCTGCAGGAGCTCGCCTCTTCCTCCTGATACGGCGAAGCCCGCCGGGGCGGGCTCCGCTTCCTGAGCTGTCGGGCGACGTTCGGGCCCAGGATGGCGATGGGGTGAGGCGAGCAAATCACGCGCGGCGTCGGAGAAGTGTGCGGAATTCGTAAAAGGTCTCGTCAATCCGCGCGCGGCCGTAGGCTAGGCCCATGCACACCATCGAGCTGAACGAAGAGGAGCTGACGCTGGTCCGCGCCGCGCTGCATTCCTACCTCGACGACTTCGGGCACGAGGAGGCCGACGTTCTGCGCAGGATCAAGGAGCTCCTCGCCAAGTTGCCCGCAGACGCTTAGTGGCGATCCTCGAGACGAGAGCCGACCCGGCCGCGCCCGAGTTCGGCGCGAACCGGGAGCGCATGGAGGCGCTCGTCGCGGAACTGCGTGACCGCACCGCCGAGGCGGCGCGCGGCGGAGGCGAGGAGGCGATCGAGAAGCACCGCTCGCGAGGCAAGCTCCTCGCGCGCGAGCGGGTCGACCGGCTCCTCGACCCGGAGTCGGCGTTCCTCGAGCTGAACGCCCTCGCGGCCAACGGCCTCTACGACGACGACGCGCCGGCCGCGGGCATGATCACCGGCATCGGGCTCGTCGAGGGCCGCGAGTGCGTCGTCGTCGCCAACGACGCGACGGTCAAGGGGGGCACGTACTACCCGCTGACGGTGAAGAAGCACCTGCGCGCACAGGAGGTCGGCCGGCAGAACGGGCTCCCATGCATCTACCTCGTCGACTCCGGCGGCGCCTTCCTCCCCATGCAGGACGAGGTCTTCCCTGACCGCGAGCACTTCGGGCGCATCTTCTTCAACCAGGCCGTCATGTCGGCGGCGGGAATCCCGCAGATCGCAGCCGTGATGGGCTCCTGCACTGCGGGCGGCGCGTACGTGCCCGCCATGAGTGACGAGACCGTCATCGTCAAGGGAACGGGGACCATCTTCCTCGGCGGACCGCCGCTCGTGAAGGCCGCGACCGGCGAGGAGGTGACCGCCGAGGAGCTCGGAGGCGCCGATGTGCACGCGCGCACCTCCGGAGTGGCAGATCACTACGCAGTCTCGGACGAGCACGCGCTGGCACTCGTCCGGGAGATCGTCGCGAACCTGAGCCTGCGGCCGCCGGCGCCGCCGTGGCAGCGCGACGAGCCGGTCGAGCCGCTCCACGACCCCGAGGACCTGTACGGGATCGTGCCCGCCGACTACTCGAAGGGCTACGACGTCCGGGAGGTCATCGCCCGCATCGTCGATGGGAGCGACTTCCACGAGTTCAAGGCCCTCTACGGCGAGACGCTCGTCTGCGGGTTCGCCCACATCGAGGGCTTCCCCGTCGGGATCCTCGCCTCGAACGGCGTCCTCTTCTCCGAGAGCGCCCTCAAGGGCGCGCATTTCGTCCAGCTGGCCTGCAAGCGGCGGGTCCCGCTCGTCTTCCTGCAGAACATCACGGGCTTCATGGTCGGCAAGGAGTACGAGGCCGGTGGGATCGCGAAGGACGGGGCCAAGCTCGTCACCGCCGTCGCGTGCGCGCAGGTGCCGAAGTTCACCGTGATCATCGGCGGCTCTTTCGGCGCCGGGAACTACGGCATGTGCGGCCGGGCCTATGAGCCGCGGCAGCTCTGGATGTGGCCGAACGCGCGCATCAGCGTGATGGGCGGTGAGCAGGCCGCATCCGTCCTCGCCACCGTCGGGCGCGCCGACCCCGACGAGATCCGGGCGAAGTACGAGGCGGAGGGCAATCCGTACTACTCGACGGCGCGGCTCTGGGACGACGGCATCATCGATCCCGTCGACACGCGGCGGGTGCTCGCGCTCGGGATCGCGGCGAGCCTGAACGCGCCGATCCCGGAGACGACGTTCGGCGTCTTCAGGATGTGATCGGAGGAAGCGGCGGGAGCTGCACCGCCGGAAGTTGAGGCAGCGGCGGGACCTCGACCGGGGGAAGCGGCGGGACCTCCACAGGAGGCAGCTCCACCGGCGGCAGCTCGACGGGCAGCTCGACGGGAAGCAGAGACTCCACGGCGAGTCCGCCGGAGCTCTCCTGCGTATCCGTCGGCGAGGTCGAGTGCGGCGCATTGTTTTTGCCGCCCTTGGACTGGGAGTCCTTGCGCTCCTTGTCCTTCTTCGCCGTAACGGGCGGAGCCTGCTGATGGAGCACGAGCGGATCTGCCGCAAGGATCGCGTGCGCGGTCTCGGGCTTCGAAAGGGGCTCGTCCGAGGCCGAGCCGTCCATGACCGGCACGGTTGCAACGACGGCGCAGCCGACCATGCAGGCCGTCGCAACCCGGCCGAGAGAGAAGCCGAACGACCCGAGCTTCGCAAGCCCTGGGATCGCGAGCAGGCCGTGGCGCTTCGCCGGGCGCACGACGGGCACGCGTTCGATCAGCTCGAGCTCTTCCGCCAAGGCACGGCGCGCCCGGAAGATGAGCGCCTCGACCGCGGACAAGGACAGGCCGAGCTCGAAGGCGATCTCGGCATACGAGCGTCCCTGGATCTCGCGCAGCAGGATCGCCTCGCGCTGGGCATCCGTGAGACGCCTGAGGGCGGCGTGGATGTCGGCCGAGGCCGAGCCTTCGTTCTCGTCGAGCGCAACGAGGAGCTCGGAATCGGCATCGAGCTCGACCTCCTGCGGCCGCTCGGACTTGAGACGGGCCCGGCGGCGGACGACGTTTCGGGCGATCGTGAGGAGCCAGGCGCGCGGCGTCTCCGGGTGGTCGCCCCGGCGCATGGCACGGAAAGCGTTCAAAAACGCGGCCTGCGTCACGTCCTCTGCCTCGTCGGGATCGCGCACGTCGCGGAGCACGGAGCCGTAAACCTCGCGCCTGTGCCTGCGGTAGATCCGCTCGAAGGAGCGATCGGGGTCCACGGATGCGTTATGCCTCCAAACCTCGCTTCTCAAGCGTGTTAGCCTGAGATTTGTTCCCTCCCGATGACGACGCGCGCAGAACGACAAGGCAGAAACGAGTCCCTCTTCCGCGAGGTCAACGAGCGGATCGCGGAGCTCAACCAGACCTTCCAGGTCGAGGGTCGTTCGGAATTCCTCTGCGAATGCAGCCGGGAAGAGTGCAAGGAGCCCCTCTCGATCTCCATCGACGAGTACGAGGGTGTCCGGCGCGCCCCGACGAGGTTCTTCGTCATCCCCGGCCACGAGGACGAGAGCGTCGAGCGCGTGATCGAGCGCAGTGACCGCTATGTCGTCGTCGAGAAGATCGGCGCGGCGGCCGACGAGGCCGAGGACCTCGACCCGAGGTCCTAGCTAGGCGGTCAGTTCCTCGAGCCTCGTCTCGAGGGCGGCTCGCTCGGCGTCGCTCAGAGGCAAGAGCGGCGCACGCACGTCTCCCGAGACCGGAACTCCGCGCCACGCGAGTGCGGCCTTGACCGACGCGTTGAACTGGAACTGCTGCAGCGCGTCGCGGAGCGCGGCGACGACGTCCACGGCACCGGCCGCATTCGGTTCGCGGTAGAGCCTCGCCACGTACTCGGGGAAGGCCGCCGCGAGGCCCGACACGGTGCCGGCGGCGCCTTCGGCGAGGCCCTGCGGGAGGAGCGGCTCCGACCCGATGAAGATGTCGAGACCCTCGATCAGATATGGCTGCACGCGCTCGAACGGCGTGTCGGAGACCTTGAGGCCCGCGAGGTTGGGCGCGGCGTCGCGGAGGCGCGCGATCACCGCCTGGGGAATGGGATAGCCGCTCCGGGCCTCGAACTCGTAGAGGAAGAAGGGCACCGGCGCACAGGCCTCCGCAGCGGCGCGGAAGTGCTCGAAGAGCGACTCCTCGGAGAGCGGGAAGTACGGCGGCGGGATCACCGCCACGGCCGAGGCCCCGGCGCCGGCCGCATGCTCCGCCAGCGCGACCGTCTCAGCGGTGGTCTGGGCCCCGCAGTGCACGGCGACCTCGAGCCGCCCGCGGCAGGCCTCCAGGTAGAGCTCGGCGGCCCGCCGGCGCTCATCGGCGCTGAGGAGGATGCCCTCCCCCGTCGTCCCGAGCGCGAGGATCCCGTCCAGGCCGCCCGCCGCGAGAAAGTCGGCCACGGGCCCGAACGCGTCCTCGTCCAGGCGCCTGCCGCCGTCCCGAAGAGGAGTCAGCGCCGCTGCCAGAGCCCCGTGGATCATGGGGGAACCCTAAGCTGCGCGCACATGAGCACGCTTCGGGTGGAGAGGGACGGGCCGGTCCTGCGCGTGACGCTTGCCCGGCCCGAGCGGCGGAACGCGTTCGATGCCGGCCTCATCGCCGAGCTCACTGATGCCTTCTCGGACGTCGGCGATGCCCGCGCCGTCGTCCTCGCCGGCGAGGGCGAGGCGTTCTGCGCCGGGGCGGACGTGGAGTGGCAGCGAGCGTCCATCGACCTGAGCTACGAGGAGAACGTCGCCGACGCGTTGCGCCTCTACGAGATGTGCGAGGCGATCGACCGCTGCCCGGCTCCGGTGGTGGCTCGCGTGCACGGATACGCGCTCGGCGGGGGTAGCGGGCTCGTCGCCTGCTCCGACATCGTGCTCGCTCACACGGACACCGTGTTCGGCTTCACCGAGGTGCGGCTGGGCATCATCCCGGCGGTCATCTCGCCCTTCGTCCTCGCCCGGATCGGCGCCCACGCGCGCCGCTATTTCCTCACGGGAGAGCGCTTCGGCGCCGAGGTCGCCCTCCAGATCGGTCTCGTCAGCGAGGTCGCGGCACACGACCTCGACGAGCGGGTCGGGGCGGTCGTCGCAAACCTCCTCGCCGGCGGCCCGGAGGCTGTGCGGGCAGCGAAGGAGCTCGTGCGCGACCGGCCGGGCGGCCAAGCGGCGGCCGAGATCGCGGCGGCGCGCCGAACGAGCCCTGAGGGCCAGGACGGTCTGCGCGCCTTCCTCGAGAAGCGCACGCCTGCATGGAGATTCGAAAGCTCCTCGTAGCGAACCGCGGCGAGATCGCCGCGCGCATCTTCTCGACCTGCGACCGTCTCGGAATCGCGACCGTCGCCGTGGCTGCGCCCGACGAGGCAGGCGCCTTTCACACCCGGCGCGCCGCCGAGGTGGAGGACGTATCCGCCTACCTCGACGTCGGGGGCGTCGTCGCCGCCGCCGGGCGCGCGGGGGCTGACGCCGTGCACCCCGGCTACGGCTTCCTCGCCGAGAACGCCGATTTCGCCGAGACGGTGCTGGCCGCAGGCCTACGCTTCGTCGGGCCCCGGCCCGAGTCGATCCGCGCAGCCGGGGACAAGCTCGAGGCCAAGCGTCTCGCGGCGGAAGCGGGCGTTCCCGTCGTGCCGAGTGGTGAGCCCGGCGAGATCGGCTTCCCGCTCATGGTCAAGGCAGCCGCGGGCGGAGGCGGACGCGGAATGCGACTCGTGGGCTCGGCCGAGGAGCTGGAGGAGGCGCTCGAATCGGCGCGGCGCGAGGCTGCGAGCGGATTCGGTGACGACCGCGTCTTCTGCGAGCGCTACGTCGCCCGGCCGCGACACGTCGAGATCCAGCTCCTCGCCGATTCTCACGGGACGATCGTCCACCTAGGCGAGCGCGACTGCTCGGTGCAGCGCCGCCACCAGAAGGTCCTCGAGGAGAGCCCGTCGCCGGCTGTCGGCCCGGACCTGCGCGCCGAGATGGGCGAGGCCGCGGTCGCCTTCGCCCGCGCGGTCGGCTACGAGAGCGCCGGCACCGCCGAGTTCATGCTCGCCGAGGGCGAGTTCTTCTTCCTCGAGCTGAACGCGCGGATCCAGGTCGAGCACCCGGTCACCGAGCTCGTCACGGGCCTCGACCTCGTCGAGCAGCAGCTTCGCATCGCCGCTGGCGGGTCGATTCAGGTCGAGCCGAGAGAGCCCGACGGCCACGCGGTCGAGGTCCGGCTCTACGCGGAGGACCCGCGTACGTTCCTCCCCCGCACCGGGCGAATCGCGCGGCTCCGCCTGCCAGAGGGGATCCGCGTCGACCAGGGCGTCGAGGAGGGCGACGAGATCCCGGTCGCCTACGACCCGCTGATCGCCAAGCTGATCGCGCACGAGGAGACGCGCGAGGAGGCGCTCGACGCGCTCGCCTCCGCGCTTCACGAGACCGAGGTGCGCGGGGTCGAGACGAACCTCCCCTTCCTCCGTTGGCTCGTCGCCCACCCCGAGCTTCGCGCCGGCCGGGCGACCACGGCGTTCCTGGACGAGAACCCGCCTCTCTCCCGCCCTCCCCTCCTCCGCCGCCCGTGGAGCGGGTCCTGGCGACTCAACGGCCCCGCGCCGGAGCGAACGGCGCCGCCCACAGTCGAGGGAAGCGGGCACGGAGACCTCCTCGGCGCACAGAGCTCGCTGACGGCTCCGATGCCCGGCGTGGTCATCCGCGTCCTCGCGGCGGAGGGCGACCGGGTGGCGCCGCGCCAGACGCTCGTCGTCCTCGAGGCGATGAAGATGGAGACGCCGCTCGTCTCGCCCTACGAGGCCGTCGTGCGCCGCGTGCACGTGGCCCAGGGCGAGCGCGTCGAGGGAGGCGCGCTGCTCGTGGAGCTCGAGGAATGAGCGCCGACCCGATCGCGCTCTTCCAGCGGTGGCAGGAAGAGGCCGCGGCGGCCGGGGTAATCCTCCCCGAGGCGATGACGCTCGCGACCGCGAACGCGGCCGGCCGCCCCTCGGCCCGCACGGTGCTGCTCAAGGGCGTGGACGAGCGCGGCTTCGTCTTCTTCACGAACTACGAAAGCCGCAAGGGCCGGCAGCTCGCCGAGAACCCGCACGCGGCGCTCACGTTCCTCTGGCACATGGAGCCCCGCCGGCAGGTGCTCGTGACCGGGGCCGTCGAGAAGGTCCAGCGGGCCGAGTCCGAGGCGTACTTCGCGACGCGCGACGTCGGCAGCCGCCTCGGTGCCTGGGCGTCGCGGCAAAGCTCTCCGCTCGAAAGCCGAGGCGACCTCGAAGGCGCCTTCGCGGACGCCAAAGCTCGCTTCGGGGACGACGTGCCGCTGCCCGACTGGTGGGGCGGCTACGTCCTGGCGCCCGAGACGATCGAGTTCTGGGAGAGCCGCCCGAACCGCCTCCACGAGCGCGTCCGCTACAGCCGCGGAGGCGACGGCAGCTGGCAGGCGACGCTCCTCTCCCCCTGATGTTTTCCCGGTTTCGACGCGGGTAGCCGCGTAGGGAAACCATCCGAGGGGGATTCATGGCGAACGAGCTACAGGGAAAGAAGATCGCGTTTCTCGCAGCCGACGGCGTCGAGCAGGTCGAGCTGACCGAGCCGTGGAAGGCCGTCGAAGAGGCGGGCGGCGAGGCGGAGCTTCTCTCCATCGAGGCGGGTGAGATCCAGGGCTTCAACCACCTCGACCAGGGCGACACCTTCCCGGTCGACAAGGAGGTCGCACAGGCCGATGCGGCGGACTACGACGGACTCGTCCTGCCGGGCGGCGTCGCGAACCCGGACTTCCTGCGAGGGGACGAGAACGCGGTCGCGTTCGTCCGCGACTTCTTCGAGCAGGGGAAGCCCGTCGGCGTCATCTGCCACGGGCCGTGGACGATCGTCGAGGCCGGCCTCGTCAAGGGCCGGAAGCTCACGTCCTGGCCGACGCTGCAGACCGACATCCGAAACGCCGGCGGCAACTGGGTCGACGAAGAGGTCGTCGTCGACGCGGGCCTGGTCTCGAGCCGCAAGCCAGACGACTTGCCTGCGTTCTGCGCCAAGATCGTCGAGGAGTTCGCGGAGGGCGAGCACGCCGAGCAGGCCGAGAAGGCAGCCGAAGCAGTCCGCTAACTCAGGAGGTCGCGCAACCTGAGCGCGAGCCCCATGTCGCCTTCGACTCGGATCTTCCCGGTCATGAAGGCGCCCATGGGGTTCTGCTCGTTCCCGACCACTGCGAGCAACGTCTGTTCGTCGGTGGCGATCACGCAGTCTGCGGGCTCCTGGGACTCGGACACGCTCACGTGGCCATCCTCGACGTCGACGCGCCAGCTGCCGGCGTTCTCGACGTCGAAGCGGTAGGAAGCCGTAAGGCCGGCAGCACGAGACGAATCCGGCCTCGCCCGCAGATCGTCGAAGAACTGGCGCGCGGACTCGTAGGTCATAGCGTCGCGGGTGCCGGCTCGGGCTGGCCGTAGGCGCGCCGCCCCGGAGCCGGCGGCAGGAGGAACGTGACCGCGAGCGCCAGCGCGGGCCCGATCGAGGTGGCGAGGACGGCGGCTTCGAGGTCGACCGTGTCCGCAACGGCACCGAGCACGAGCGCGGCCACACCGCCGAGCCCGATGGCGAGCCCGATCGAGAGGCCGGACGCCATGCCGACGCGCCCGGGCATGTACTCCTGGCTCATCACGAGGCTGACTCCGAAGGTTCCGATCACGCAGGCGCCCGAGAGGGTAACCGCCAGTACGCCGATGGCCCCGCCGACGAGCACGTAGACGAGGATCAGCGGCGTCGCGGCGACGAAGCTCCAGCGCAGAACCGGGCGCCGTCCGAAGCGATCGGCCAGCGGCCCGCCCGCGAGCGTCCCGATCGCCCCCGCAAAGAGGAAGAGTGCCAGGACGAAGGTCCCGTATGCCTCACCGTGCCCGTTGTGGATCTCCCAGAGCGGGATGAAGGTGAAGAGCCCCATGTGGGCGACGCTGCGCAGGCCGACGACCGCGAGGAGGAGGACGAGCCCGCGGGTCTCCGCCTTTGCGGCCGCGGCGCGCTGGTCACGCGGCGACCCCTCGGGCGCGAAGCTGCCGAGATAGCGGAGCACGAGGACGAGACCCGTCGCGACTGCGAGACCCGGCAGGGCAATGAGGAGCCCGCCCTTGAGGCCGAGCGCCAGAATGAGCGCGGAGGCGTAAACGGGGCCGAGTGCAAAGCCGATGTTGCCCCCGACGGAGAAGAACGACATGCCGCTCGCCCGCCGCGAGCCGCTTGCGTAGCTCGCGAACTTCGATCCCTCCGGGTGGTAAGCGGCGACGCCGACGCCGGCGACGAGCACCGCGAGGAGGATGAGCGGGTAGGACGGCGCGGCCGCTGCGAACGCCATCCCCACTCCCGCGGTCGCGACGCCCGCCGGCAGAAGCCACAAGGCGCCGCGCGCGTCCGACCAGAGCCCGAAGAGCGGCTGGATAAGGGACGAGCTGATCGTCGCCGCGAGAACGAGTGCCGACGCGGCCGTGTACGAGAGGTCGAACTCCGTCTTCAGGAAGGGCAGGAGCGCGGGCAGCGACCCCTGCGCGAGGTCGGTTGCGAGATGACCGGACGAGAGCGCGGCCATCGCCTTTCTGTCCACCCCGCGCACGGGGGCGAGAATACCCGTGTTATCCGGTCGCGTAGCGCTCGATCAGCGCGTACGAGAGCTGCCACTGGGCGCGCACGATCTCGCGGCGGTTGCGCTCGAGGGCGAGCGGCGAAGCGGCCTCCCGCAGCTGTTCCCGCTCACGCAGAAGCCCTCCGAGGTGATTCTGGAGGGCTTCTACCGGGAGAGGGTTTCGCCCGCGAGGGGAGGGTGCGGGCGGAGAGGGTAGAGCTGCGCTCATTGCGCATCCCTCTCATCGACCTGAGGGAGTTCTTCTATATCCCTCATTCGGGGAACAAGGTAGGAACCTGTTCGGATAGCATCCCCGCGCGCCCATGGAGATCGACGTCGTCGAAGCATCGCCGGCGGAGGTCGCCGCGGACGTCCTGGCTTTCGCCGTTCCGGAGCCCGTGGAGCTCCCGGCGGCCGGCCAAGAGCTCGACCGCCTGGTCGACGGGGGGATTCGACACCTGATCGAGGACGGGGAGCTCAAGGGCGAGCGCGGCAAAGTCACCCTCCTCCACACGCGAAACACGCTCAAGGCCCACAGGGTCGCTGCCGGAGGCACCGGCGGCGAGGGAGACGCCGACGGCCTGCGCACCGCAGCCGCCGCCGTCGCGCGGCGGGCGAGCGAGGTCGGCGGAAAGTCGGTCGCCTGGATCCTGAGCGAGAACGGGCTTCCTGCAGACGAGCAGGCGCGCGCAGTCGTCGACGGCATCGCGCTCGGCCCGTACGACGCCGGCATTTGGAAGACGAAGGACGAGCACGCCTCGATCGAGCGCCTCGTCCTGTGCGGCCCGGGCGCCCAGGAGGCCGCCGAGGAGGCGCGGCGCGGCAACGTCATCGCCGCGTGGACGAACCGCTGCCGCGACCTGGTCAACGCACCCCCGAACGTCTGCACGCCGACGACACTCGCGGAGTTCGCGGAGGAGACCGCGAGCCGCTTCGAGCACCTGAGCTTCTCCGCCCTCGGCCCGGACGAGATCCGCGAGGCCGGTATGGGCGCTCTCACCGCGGTCAGCCAGGGGAGCGAGAACCCCGCCCGCCTGATCACGCTCTCCTACGAGCCGCCCTCCCCCACGCGCGGCGACGTCGTCCTCGGGCTGGTCGGCAAGGCGATCACCTTCGACTCCGGCGGCCTCTCGCTCAAACCCGCCAACCGCATGGAGGAGATGAAGACGGACATGGGCGGCGGGGGCGCCGTCCTGGCCGCGACGGGGGCGATCGCCGAGCTCGGGCTCCCGGTCAGGGTGCTGACCGTCGTCCCCTCCTGCGAGAACATGCCGGGCGGGCGCTCGTACCGCCCCGGCGACATCATCACGGCGCTCAACGGCAAGACGATCGAGGTCACGAACACCGACGCCGAGGGCCGGCTCATCCTCGCCGATGCGCTCACGCACGCGCGGCGCTCCGGCGCGACGCACATGCTCGACCTCGCCACGCTCACGGGCGCGATCGTCATCGCCGTGGGGGACTACTACGCGGGCCTGTACTCGAACGACGACGCCTGGACGGCGGAGATCCAGGCCGCGGCCGAGAGGACGGGCGACCACGTGTGGCCGATGCCGCTTCACGACACGTACCGGCGCTACATCGAGTCCGCCTACGCCGACATGAAGAACTCGTCCGAATACCGCCAGGGATCGCCTGCCCTCGCCGCCCGCTTCCTGCAGGAGTTCGTGGGTGAAGGCACGTGGGCGCATCTCGACATCGCGGGGACGGCCTACCTCGAGCGGACCCGTGAGGACTACTACGGAGCCCCCGGGGCGACCGGGTACGGCGTGCGGCTCCTCGCCGAGCTCGCGCGCCGCTTTTCGTAGTGGACTTCGACCTCTCGGACGACCACCGGCTGCTACGGCAGACGGTTCGGGAGTTCGCCGAGGAGCGGGTCGCTCCCGTCGCGGACGAGCTCGACCGCGAGCATCGCTTTCCCTACGAGATCGTCGAGGCGCTCGGGGAGCTCGGGCTCATGGGGATCCCGATTCCCGAGGAGCACGGCGGCGGGGGCGGAGACACGCTCGCCTATGCGCTCGCGGTCGAGGAGCTGACGCGGATCGACTCGTCGGTGGCCATCACGGTCGCTGCGCACACCTCGCTCGGGACGATGCCGATCCTGCTCTTCGGCTCCGACGAGCAGAAGGAACGCTGGCTCCCCGACCTCGCCTCCGGACGCAGGCTCGCCGCCTTCGGGCTGACGGAGCCGGAGGCCGGCTCGGACGCCGGCGCGACGCGGACGAGCGCGGAGCTCCGCGAGGGAAGCTGGGTCGTCAACGGGTCGAAGATCTTCATCACGAACGCGGGCACCGACGTCACGGCGTTCGTGACCATCACGGCGCGGACAGGAGAAGACGAGATCTCCAACATCGTCGTGCCGAACGGGAGCGAGGGCTACGAGCTCTCGGAGCCGATGCAGAAGATGGGCTGGCGCGCCTCGGACACGCGCGAGCTCTCCTTCCAGGACTGCGCGGTGCCCGAGGATCATCTGCTCGGGGAGCGGGGATCGGGGTTGCGCCAGTTTCTCGAGATTCTCGACGGCGGGCGAATCTCGGTCGCGGCGATGGGTCTCGGCCTCGCGCAGGGCGCGTTCGACCTCGCATCCGCCTATGCGCGGGAGCGGCACCAGTTCGGGCAGCCGATCGGGAAGTTCCAGGCGATCCAGTTCCAGCTGGCCGACATGGCGACGGAGATCGAAGCCGGGCGCAATCTCGTCTACAAGGCCGCGTGGCTGAAGGATCAGGGGCGGCCGTTCGCGCAGGCCGCGGCGATCGCGAAGCTCTACACGGGGGAGCTTGCGAACCGCGTCGTCAATTCCGCCCTCCAGATCCACGGCGGCTACGGGTTCATGGACGAGTACGCGATCTCGCGGCTCTACCGCGACCAGAAGGTGCTCGAGATCGGCGAGGGGACGAACGAGATTCAGCGGCTGGTGATCGCCCGCGGGTTGGGCCTCTAGTCGGGGCCACCCCAAACCACCACCCGCTTTCGAGCGTAGCCCGCAAAGACGCAAACGTGGGGCGCGAAGTGCGCCGGAACTCCGGCGAAGGCGAGACGAGATCGTTTTCGCGGCGCCGCGGCTTCGATAGCATCCGCGCGTCCCTTCAACGGAGGTAGCGCATGCCGCTCTTCATGGACGTACACAACATGGACGGGGGCGTTTCGTGCGACGCCGTTCGCGACGCGCACGCGAAGGACGTCGCAATCCAGGGCGACCACGGAGTGAACTACAAGAGCTACTGGGTGAGCGAGGCCGAGGGCAAGATCTTCTGCCTCGTCGAGGCGCCCGATGCCGAGACCGCCGCACGCGTCCACCGCGACGCCCACGGCCTCGAGGCGGACGAGATCTACGAGGTCATCGAGGGCTCGTAGCGCCCGGCACGCTCTACGCCGGCTCGTCCGGCTTCTCGTACCCGTCCTGGAAGGACGGCTTCTACCCGGCGGACTCCAAGCCGGCGGATTTCCTGCGCTTCTACGCAGGAAGGGTGAACACGGTGGAGCTCAACTCCACCTTCCGTCGGCTCCCCGCCGAGGATCAGTTCGAGCGCTGGGCCGAGCAAACCGAGCGCGGCTTCAAGTTCGCGGTGACGCTCGCCCGCCGCGTCACCTCCTTCGGCCGGGTCGAAGGGGTCGACGCCGCCGCGCAGTCGATCGGAAAGCTCGGCGATCGCCTCGGGCCCGTCCGCATCAAGGTGCTGCAGGCGCGCGACGACGGATTCCTGCGCCTCCTGCTCGACTCGGTCGACCCCGAGATGCGCTGGGCGCTCGACTTCCGCCACGACTCCTGGCTCGACGACGAGATCCAGGCGCGCCTCGACGAGCGCAGGGTCGCCCGTGTGGACGCCGAGGAGGGAGATGCCGACTTCCGCTATCTGCGCCTCCGGAACCCGCCGTACGCCGAAGCCGACCTCGCCGCGGAAGCGTCGCGGATCGTCCCTCTCCTCGAGCGAGGATTGGACGTCTTCGCCTACTTCCAGCACGAGGACGAGCCCACCGCCCCGCGCTACGCGGAACGCCTGCTCGAGCTCGTCAGCGATCCCTCAGCCGGATGACGAACCGGATCGCCTGCCACGTGTCGTCGATCGAGCAGCTCTTGTTGTCGACGAGCCCCGCGCCCAGTCCCGTCCGCTGCACGGAGTCGAAGGTCAGATCGGTCTTGACTCCGGAGGCCTTCTTCGGCCAGGCGACCCAGAGCCCTCCGGCCGGTGCCAGCCGCCTCGCGAGCGGCGTGAACGCCCGTGTCAGCTCGCCCTGACGCGTCGCGAAGAGGACGGCGACGTCGAACTCGCCGCGAAGCTTCGGCTTGACGCCGAGCAGCTCCGCGAAGCCGTCGGGCGCCTTCTGGAGTGAGACGCGTGAGCCCTCCTTGATGCCGAGCTTCTTCGGCAGCGGAGTCGACGAATAGTCCTTGTGCACACCGCGAATCTAGCGAGGGAAGAAAGTCGCCTGCTCGCCCGTCCTGTGGACATGTACTACAGCCCACACAGCCATCTCGCGATCGCCCGCGCACGGCATGAGGACATGCTTCAGCAGGCGGAGCGCGCCCGGCTCGCCCGCTCGTTCGACGACGAGCGGCCCGGCGTGATCTCCCGCCTGAGGACGCACCTCACCCGCAAGCGCGAGGTCGAGCCGCGGCCCGTAACCGCCTAGCGCAGCCGCTCGGCTTCGTAGCCCCATTCGGCGAGGAAGCCGAGCAGCTCGGCGCAATGCTCCTCGTCGCGGGTCGCGACCGTGATCGAGACCTCGGTCCCCGTCACAGGCAGGTCGATGCCCTCCCTGTGATGGTCGACCGAGACCACGTTCACGCGCCGCTCCGCGATGCGGGTCAGCAACGCGGCGAGCGCGCCGGGGCGATCCGAGATCCGCGTCCTGAAGACGAGGAAGCGCCCGGCACGGGTCAGCCCGTGGCGCGCGACCTCGACGAGGGTCGCCGCGTCGATGTTGCCGCCCGAGAGGATCGCGCACGCCGCGCCGTCGCGCTCGACCTTCCCGGTGAGCAGCGCCGCGACCGACGACGCGCCCGCGCCTTCGACCACCAGCTTCACACGCTCGAGCAGGAGCACGATCGCGTCCGCGATCTCGGCATCCGTGACCGTGACCACGGAGTCGAGCCGCTCGGAGAGAATCTGCGAGGTCAGCTCGCCGGGCTGCTTGACCGCGATGCCGTCGGCGATCGTGATGCCGGTCGGCTCCAGCCCGGCGAAGGGCGCACAGCTCGCGGCCTGGACGCCGACGAGGTGGATCTCCGGCCGTAGCTCGCCGAGCGCGAGCGCGATGCCGGAGGCCAGGCCGCCGCCGCCGATCGGGACGACGAGCGTCGCGACGTCCCCGAGCTGCTCCGCGAGCTCGAGCCCGAGCGTGCCCTGGCCGGCGACGACCGCCTCGTCCTCGAACGCGTGGATGAACGTCGCCCCGGCTTCCGCCCGCTCGTGCGCCGCGCCCTGCGCCTCGTCGAAGCCTTCGCCGGAGAGGAGCACCTCGGCGCCGTAGCTCCGCGTCGCGTCGACCTTGGCCATCGGAGCATCGAGAGGCATGAAGACCGTCGCGGCGACACCGGCCTCGCGAGCCGCGAGGGCGACCGCCTGGCCGTGATTTCCCGCGCTCGCGGTCACGACTCCGGCCGCACGCTCCTCGTCCGTCATCGTCGCGAGCTTGTTGACCGCCCCGCGGATCTTGAACGAGCCGGTCCGCTGCAGGGTCTCCGCCTTCAGGAAGACGGGACGGCCGCCGCGCCGGCCCAGCGTCTCCGAGGAGTACACAGGCGTCTCCCGCGCGAGACCGTGGACGCGCTCGCGCGCCGCCTTGATGTCAGCGAGTGTCGGGCCCGCCGCCGTCTTCATGAACCTTGAACACCTTCTCCATGATCTCCCGAACCGCCGTCAGAGGATCGAGCTCCCGCCGCTGCACCGCCTCGAGCAGGCGCTGTAGCTCGGGATCATCTCCTACCGCGGACTCGAGGTGCGCCTTCGCCCGCGCGCTGGCCACGGCGAAGACCTCGCCGGCGAGGTTCTTGGCGCGGCGCTCCGAGAGCAGGCCTCCCGACTCGAGGTGCGCGCGATGCGCCGAGATCTCGTTCCAGAGCTCCTCGATGCCCTCGGCCTGCACCGCCTCGGTCAGCACGATCGGCGGCTGCCAGTCCCGGTCCGTGTCGAGGGCAAGGATCGAGCGGACCTCGTTCACCATCGTCTTCGCGGCGGGATGGTCGCGCTTGTTGACCGCGATCACGTCGGGGATCTCCATGATCCCGGCCTTCAGCGCCTGGATCGAGTCGCCGGAGCCCGGCATGAGAACGAGAAGCACGGTGTCCGCGATCGAGATGATCTCGACCTCGCTCTGGCCGGCGCCGACGGTCTCGAGGAAGACGAGATCCTTCCCCGCTGCGTCGAGGACGAGCGCGGCCTGCAGAGTTGCCTCCGCGAGACCGCCGAGGTGGCCGCGTGTCCCCATCGAGCGGATGAAGACCTCGGGATCGAGGAAGTGGTCGGCGAGGCGGATCCGGTCGCCGAGGAGCGCGCCCTTGGTGAACGGGCTCGAGGGGTCGACCGAGATGACGCCGACCGAAGCGTCCTCCGCGCGCACATGGCGGACGAGCGCGCTGATGAGGCTCGACTTCCCCACTCCGGGAGGGCCGGTGACCCCGATCCCGTAGGCCTTGCCGGTGCTCGGGTAGAGGTCGCGGATGAGCTCGTAGGCGAGCGGGTCGGAGCTCTCGACCAGCGTGATCGCACGCGCGAGCGCACGGCGGTCGCCGGCCACGACGCCCTCGGCGAGCGCGTCGAGAGTCCAGCCGCGGCTCAATCCCGGGCCGGCTCCGGCGCGTGGCGCATGGGGACACGGCCCGCCTCGGCGTCCACGCGACGCGCGAGCACGTAGCCGATCACCGCCGCGATGCCGAGGAGAACCGCGGCTGTCGCCCAGACGGTGCGCGCGCCCGCCTCGTTCGTGAGCGGCCCGGCCAGGATCATGCCGAGCCCGAGGAACGCGTAGCCCAGGCTCATGACGACGGCGAAGGCCCTCCCACGCAGGCGGTCTGGCACGCCGCGCTGGACGAGCACGGCGTTCGTGATCACCGCGACACCGTTTCCGACCCCGGCCGCAACGACGACGATCGAGGCAACCCAGACGTTGGGCGCCGCGGCCGCCGCGCCGAAGCCGAGCGCCATGAGGGCGATCGAGACCCCGTAGGGAACGGCCATCCCCCGCTGCTCGATCCAGCTGCCGCCGAAGAGGCTCCCGAGCATGAGGCCGACCGCGCCCGCCGCGACCAGGAGCCCGTAGCCGAAGTCGCCGGCATCGAAGACGTTCTTGGCGAGCACGATCTCCGCAACGTTCACCCCCGCTGTGGCGAAGACGGCGATGCTCCACGCGACGATGATCGTGAGGAGCGACTTCGAACGGAGCGCGAAGGAAAGTCCGTCGGCGAGGTCGCCCCAGTGGCCGCGGCTCGGTGCGCGTTCGGCCTCTTCGAGGCTCTGCCGGATGCGCACGATCAGGAGCGCGGAGACGAGGAAGCTGATCGCGTTGACCACGTAGGCGGCGTCCGGGCTCGTCGCTGCGACGAGTGCGCCGCCTACGAGTGCGCCGATCGCCCAGGTGAAGTTGTCCGCCGTCTGCAGGAGCCCGTTGGCCTGCGGCAGGTCTTCGTCCGCGACGAGGTTGGGCAGCCCCGCGTAGACCGCCGGCCGGAAAAGGCTTGTCGCCACGCCGGCCACGAAGGCGAGCACGACGATCTGCAAGGGGCTCGCCGCGAAGGGAAGAGCGAGGAAGACAACGGCCCGCGCAAGGTCGGCGACCACGAGAATCCAGCGGCGCGGCGCGATGTCGAGCAGCCTCCCCGCGAGGAAGCCGACGATCACGCTCGGCAGGAACTCGACGACGAGAAGCGCGCTGATCCAGGACGCGTTCTCGGTCCGGTCGAAGACGTCGACGACGAGCGCGACGAACGCGAGCCACGTGCCGATGCTGGACGCGAGCGTCGCAAAGAAGAGAAGGCGGAATCCTCCTGCCTCCCGCACGAGCCCGAAGCGGGCCCGGCTGCGGCCCCCTGTCACGGTCCGAACCGTAACAGCGCTGCCCGAGGGCGGTAAGTCCTAGATCGAGGTATGCGCGCCCTGGAGCACACGCTCGAGCGCGGCCGCAAAGAACTCGTTCTCCTCTCGCGTGCCCACAGTGACACGGATCGCGTCCTCCGCGCCGAACGGGCCGAGCGGGCGAACGATGGCTCCCTCCCGGAGCAGGCGGTCGAAGACGGCGCGCGCATCTTCGCCGGTCTCGACGTAGACGAAGTTCGCCACGGGAGGGGACGCCACGGTCAGGCCGAGGCCCCGGCAGGACTTCTCCAGGCGGCCGCGCTCGTCGGCGGTCTCGCGCCTGCGGCGCGCGAGCTCCCCCTCGTTCCCGATGCTTGCGCGCGCCGCGTCCTGGGCGGTCTGGTTGATGTCGAAGGCGTTGCGAACCTTGGCGATCGCCTCCACGACCTCGGCCGGACCGACGCCGTAGCCGACCCGCAGCCCCGCGAGCCCGTAGATCTTCGAGAACGTCCGCAGGACGAGCGCACGTCTGCCCGTCTTGACGGACTCCGCGATGCCGTCGGGGTAGTCGTCGGACTCGACGTACTCGAAGTACGCCTCGTCGAGAACGGTGAGCACGTGGTCGGGCACGCGTTCGAAGTACGACTCGATCTCGCTCCGGCCGATCATCGTGCCCGTCGGGTTGTTCGGGTTGCAGAGGTAGACGATCTTCGTCTGCGGCCCCACCTCGGCCAGGATCGCCTCGACGTCGTAGCGGTGCTCCGTGAGCGGCACCCGCTTCGCGACCGCGCCGAGCTTGAGCGCGTCGAGGACATAGCTCGGGAAGGAGGGCCAGCCGCAGACGATCTCGTCCTCGGGGTCGAGCAGCGCGAGCGAGAGGTACATGATCACGGCGTCGGCGCCAGCTGCGATCGTGACGTTCTCGAAGCCGACTCCGTGCCGCTCCGCGAGCGCGGTGCGAAGCAGATAAGCACCGCCGTCGGGGTAGCGGTTCAGCCCCGGCGCGCCGCGCTCGATGGCCTCGAGCGCCTCCGGAAACGGGCCGTACTGGCCCTCGTTGGAGGCGAGCTTGACCACCCGTTCGAGGCCGAGCTCGCGCTGCACCTCCTCCACGGGCTTGCCCGGCTCGTAGGGGACGAGGCTCTCGAGAGCAGGTCGAAGCAGAGGAGCGTCCGCCATGCCCTAATCTTTTCATGCCGTGGAGATCGGGCTCTTCCCACTCAACCTCGTGCTCCTCCCGGGCGAGCAGGCGCCGCTGCACATCTTCGAGCCGCGCTACCGCGAGCTCATCGGCGAGTGCCTGGAGCAGGGCGGAGAGTTCGGGCTCGTGCTCTCCGACGACGATGGCATGCGGGAGATCGGGTGCCGCGCGGGCGTCATCGAGGTGCTCGAGCAGTTCGAGGACGGGCGCCTGAACGTCGTCGTCGAAGGCCGCGAGCGCATCCGCATCGCCGAGCTCACCGATGGGCGCTCCTTCATGACAGCCGAGGTCGAGGACATCGACGACGAGGACGAGGCGCCGACGGAGGACGAGATCGAGGAGTGCCTGGCTGCCTACCAGCGCGTCGTGAGCGCGGCCGAGGCCGACCTCGAGGAGCTCGACTTCGACGCGGATTCGATCGCGTACCAGATCGCCTCGCGCGTCGACTTCGGGACGGAGGTCAAGCAGGGGCTCCTCGAGCTCCGCTCGGAGCGCGAGCGCGTTCTCCGTCTGGCGCCGATGCTCGACCAGGCCGCCGAGGCCGTGCAGCGCGACCGCGAGATCCGCGAGCGCGCCTCCGGCAACGGCCGCGTCGAGCCCGTCTAGCGCCTAGAGCTTCTTGACCGCGTGAACGGGGCGGCCGGCGGCCTCCCAGGCGTAGTACG
>DASSBN010000012.1:0-4130 GCA_035698665.1 Gaiellaceae bacterium | reverse complement strand
ATCCCCTCGAGCTCGGCCACCGACTCCTCGACGGTGCGGTTGGCGTTACGGCGGTTGAACTCGTCCGTCGCGGCGAGCGTGAAGTGGACCGCGTCGAGGCCGGCCGCAGCGAGCCGCTCGTAGCCCTTCGCGTTGAGGACGAGCCCCGAATACTCGACGCCTTCGCGTCGGTCGATGCCGCCGACGACCTCCTCTGCGCCCGCCATCTGCGGCACGCTTTCGGCGCGGACGAAGCTGACCGCCTCGAGGCGCGGAAGGCCGGCGGCGGCAACCCGGTTCACGAGCTCGGCACGAACCTCGGGGGCGAGCGTCTCGGCCTCGTTCTGGAGCCCGTCGCGCGGGCCGACGTCGCAGATCGTCACGGGGGCTGCCATAGTCTCGCCGCCGTGAGCGTACCGTTCTTCTCCGGAGAGCACGTCCGCGCTGCGCTCGCTCCCGACGAGGCGGTGGAGGCCGTCCGCGCCGCCTTCGTCGAGCACGCGCGGGGCGAGTGGTTCATGCCGTCAAAGGTCTACGTGCCGGCTCCGCCGGACGGGGATTTCCGCGCCATGCCGGCCATGGGCGCCGGACACACGGTGCTGAAGTGGGTGACCTCTTTCCCCAAGAACCCCGAGCGCGGACTGCCCACGGTCTCGGGCGTCGTCCTCCTCTCCGATGCGACCAACGGGCAGCTCCTCGCCTTCCTCGACGCAGCCGCGGTGACCGCGCTTCGCACCGGCGCGGCGGCCGTCCTCGCGGCCGAGACTCTCGCCCGGCCCACTCCCGCCCCGGCCACCGTCGTCGGCACCGGCGTGAACGGACGAGCCGTGGCGCGCACCTTCCTGGCCCGCGGCCGCAGCGTCTCCCTATGGGACGCGCGGCGCGAGGCGGCGGAAGCGGCGGCCGAGGAGCTCGGCGAGGGCGCCGAGGTCGCCCGCGACGCGGCGGAGGCCCTCTCCGCGGACATCGTCGCCACGGTCACGCCCGGCTTCGAGGTCCTCTTCGAGCCCGGCTCCCTCCACGCCGGCCAGCACGTGAGTCTCATGGGCGCCGACGGCCCTGGGAAGGCCGAGATCGCCGTCGACGAGCTCCTGCGGGCGCACGTCGTGTGCGATGAATGGGAGCAGGCGAGCCACAACGGCGAGATCGCGCACGCGCTCGACCAGGGCCTCCGGCGCGAGGACGTCGCCGAGCTCGGCCGTGTCCTCACAGGCGAGGAGGAAGGCCGGCGCGACGAGCACGAGATCACCGTGTTCGACTCGACCGGCCTGGCAGTGCAAGACCTCGCCGTCGCGCTCGCGGTCTATCAGCGGTGGCAGAAGGAGCCCGACACCGAGGCCTTCACCGGGGTGGCCGCGCTCGCATGAACGAGCTCGAGTTCGCCCGGAGACGGCGCTCTGGCGGCCCGAGAGCCAAGTGCATATCTTGACGATCCGATGGCGGAGAGCGTTGGGCCCGTCGAGCGTGTACGCGCGACCGAGTCGAAGAGCAGCGAAACCCTGAAGCGCGGGGTCCGGGCCCTCGCGTGGCCCTCCGTCGCATTCGGGGTCGCCTTGTTGCTCTTCACGCGGTTCAACATCGAAGACATGCTCTCGCGCGACGAGTCGATCTACGTGTATGCGGCACAGCGACAGGCGGCGGGGGTAGCTCCTTACGTCAGCATCTTCGATCCGAAGACCCCGCTCGCCTCATGGCTCGCGACGGCCGCGCTCGGAGTCGGGCGGGCTCTCGACGTTTCGGACGTCTACTCGATCCGGGCCGTCTATCTCCTCGTCGCCTGTCTGACGGTCTCGGCGATGTACCTGCTCGCGAAGTGGTTCTTCTCCTCGACGCTCGCGGGAATCGCCGCGGCCGCGACGCTCGCATCCTTCGAGGGATTCGCGCGCGACGCCCTCACTGGGCCCGATGCCAAGACGCCGGCTGTTCTCCTCTCGATCGTGACGCTCGCACTCCTCGTCAGGCGACGCTACTTCCTCGCGGGTCTGGCGGCATCGCTTGCGTTCCTCACCTGGCAGCCGCTCGCGATCTATGCCGTCGTCGTCCTCGTCTTCGCCCTCACGAGCTCGGACGCGGGCAAGCGACTGCATGCAGCCGGGAGCGCGTTGGCGGGCGTCGCGATCCCGGTCGCTGCGACTGCGATCTACTTCGCGGCCGAAGGAGCTCTCGGCGATCTTTACGACGCGACCATCAACTACCCCCTGACCGGCGTCGAGTCCAGCCAGGAAGGAAACCTGCTGCGACACATCGCAGAGGTCGTCGATCGCGACTATTCGACGACGAAGATCGTCTTCTGGGCCGGCCTGGCGCTTCTCCTGGCGCTCGCCGTCGCCCGCGTGATTCGACCTCCCGGCGGAGACCGCCGATCGCTTCTGCGCGACCCCTATTGCATCGCCGTCGTCCCGGCCTTCATAGGCATCTTCGTCTTTTCTCTCACCGACTTTCAGGGCTATCCAGATGTCTATCCCCTGCTTCCGTTCTCGGCGCTGGGGATCGGAGCGGGCTTTTGGCTTCTCGAGTCGGCCACCGCGAACGGCCCCTTCGCAGTCGTGGCAGCCGCCCTTTCGGTTGCTGCGATAACCGCGATGGTTGTCGCGTCGCTGGTCGTCTACTCTCGGGCAGGATCCGACCTGACCGAACTGACGCAACAGCGCAAGGCGGCCGCAGCGCTCGACCGGCTCCTCGGACCAGACGACACGATGATCGCACTCGGGAATCCAATGCCTCTCGTCCTGACCGAACGAACGAACCCGAGCCCATTCATCTACCTGCAGGCCGGGGTAGACCAGTGGGCGATCGATCACCGCTTCGGCAGCTTCGAAAAGTGGACGAAGCAGATCGAAGCGGTCGATCCTGCGGTGATCGTGCTCGCCCGCCAGACCGAGCCGCTCAGGTGGGGCCGATGGAAGTCTCCGCTGCAGGGTCGGATGCGCACATGGCTCGCGACGAGGTACGTCCCGATGCGCGTCGAGGGCCTCCCGGTCTTCGTGACGCCGAGCGTCGCGGAGCGTGCATCGCCATGACAGCCGGCGACTTCGAGCACGATGTGACGATCCTCGGAGGCTGCGGCCGGGTCGGCCTGCCGCTCGGTATCAGCCTGGCCGAATGTGGCCTGCGGGTGGCGTTGGTGGATACCAACGCCGAGGCGGTGGCCGACGTACAGGCCGGCCGGATGCCGTTTCGCGAGGCAGACGCGGACGGGCCGCTCTCGCGCTGCGTGACGGAGGGAAGGATCTGGGCGACGGAGGATCCCTCGGCGATCGCCGGTGCCCGTACGGTGATCGTCGTGATCGGCACGCCTGTCGACGATCACCTCAACCCCTCCCCGGACACGGTCCTGAATGTCATCGCGGGTGTGCGGGATCACATGCGAGCCGGCCAGCTTCTCGTCCTGCGAAGCACCATCTATCCCGGAGTGACGAGGCTCGTCGAGCGGTTGGTGGAAGAGCTGTCGGTCGACGTCGCGTTCTGCCCCGAGCGCATCGCGGAGGGCCAGGCGATGTTCGAGCTCCGTGACCTTCCGCAGATCGTCGGCGCGCGGACGCCGGACGCGATGCGGCGGGCCAGGGAGCTTTTCTCCCTGCTCACCGACGAAATCGTCGAGTTGACTCCCGAAGAGGCGGAGCTCGCGAAGCTCTTCACGAACGCCTGGCGCTACATCAAGTTCGCGGCGGCGAATCAGTTCTTCATGATCGCAAACGGATACGGGCTCGACTTCGGCCGAATCCGCGACGCCCTTGCATACCGCTATCCCCGCGCGGCCGATATGCCCAAGGCCGGCTTCGCGGCAGGCCCTTGCCTCCTGAAGGACACGATGCAGCTGGCGGCTTTCAACAACAACAACTTCACGCTCGGGCACGTGAGCATGATGATCAACGAAGGGCTGCCTCTCTACGTCATCTCCGAGGTCGAGAAGCGATTCGACTTCAATGAAGCGACAGTGGGGTTGCTCGGGATGGCATTCAAGGGCGGCTCGGACGACATCCGCGACAGCCTCAGCTACAAGCTGAAGCGGATCCTCAAGCTCAAGGCGCGGGACGTTCTCTGCACCGATCCGTACGTGACGGTCGATCCAACGCTCCGTCCGCTCGAAGAGGTGCTCGAGCAGGCCGATCTGCTCGTCATCGGCGCGCCGCACGCCGAGTATGCGGAGC
>DASSBN010000011.1:0-11046 GCA_035698665.1 Gaiellaceae bacterium | reverse complement strand
ACATCGCCTGGTTCGGCGGCACCGCCTTCGGCCACACCTTCTCGGGCGTGGCAGCGGTGGCCGGAATCGGCGACAGGATGATCTGCGGTCGGGAGCTCGACACCCTGGGCAAGGTGATGGGCGCCTTCTGGAGCTCGGTCTCCAAGAAGACGACCGGAGCCAAGCGCACCGCGCTCGACCAGGCGCGGATGCAGCTCCTGCAGCAGCTGATCGCGGCGGAGCTCAACGGTGCGGCCTTCGGGAGCACGCCGAGCAACGGTTCCTTCGCAGCGTGGGAGACCGCGCTGTGCGGAACGAACGTCAACGCGATCAAGAACGCGGCGAGCCAGGCCGCGTCGTTCAACACCGCGGGTGACAGCGGCACCTTCACCCCGGGCACCTCGGCCGACTCGAAGACCGCGAAGTCGATCGCGAACAAGACGTTCTGGAACATCATCAAGCCCTAGAGCGGGCTGAACGACCGAGGGCCCCGGTCAGACCGGGGCCCTCGGCGTTCGTGGTACGCGTTTCCGGCTAGCCGGCGGCGTTCCAGTTGCCGGTCGTGGCGAGGACGCGGGTCGATTCCTTGCCTCGCTTAAAGCCGTAGGCGTCGAGGTCGGCGCGACAGACCGCGTCGCCACCGCCCCGCACCGTCCAGATGGACGAGTAGCCGCCGAGCGTGAACCCGGCGCTGGGCTTGTCCAGCCAGGTGAAGACGACGTCCGGGCCGAGCAGATCCGTCTGCACCGTCCCGTCGCCGTTCACGTCCTGGTAGCAGGAGACAGCCACCATCGGGTACTCCCAGCCGGCGAGAGGCTCCACCGTTGTCTTGAAGGTGAGAGTCTCCCCGAGCCTCGGCGACGACTGTGCGGCGGCGGCGCTCACGCCTCCGCTCACGGACGCGATCGCGATGCTCGAGGTGGCGGTGCCGCCTCCCTTCCCCGCGAAGGCGGGGGCCGCGCTCACAGCAAGGACGAGCGTGAGGGCGGCGATTGTGGTCCTGACCATGTTCTTCTCCTTCGTTGCGGCTCCAAAGGAGCGCCGAGCGAGTACCCGGCGCGGTCAGTTATCGGCAGATTTTTCCAGCCCCTCCCTCGAACGAGGGAAGGCGCTACGCGGCGTTTCGCTGCGAGCGGCCGAACGCCGTCCGGGTCGTCGCGCTCGCCCGCGCGTAGCTCCGCGTCGCGCGCTCGTCGACGGCGAAGGCAACGGGGCCGTGGACGATCAGGGAGTCGCCGGCGCGCTGCTTCAAGAGGTCGGTGAAGAACTCCTCCGCGAGCCACTCGCGGCCGGGCGCGACCGTGGCGTGCAGGCGGATGCGCGTGAGATTGTGCGAGAGGTCCTCGACGTGCTCGATCCAGGGCCGGCGGACGAAGGTCGTCGGCCCCTCGGGGAGGATGCGGACGACGTCCTCGACGAGCCGTTCCCCCGGCTCCCGCTTCGCGACGAAGACCTCGATCGCGAGCTCCTTGACGCCGCGGGGGAGCACGGAGACCGCCTGAATCTGCGAGTTGTGCACCTGGATGACCTCGCCGGAGAGCGCCCGCAGCCGTGTACGCCGAAGCGAGACATCCTCGACGACGCCCTGCAGTTCGCCGCCGACGAGCAGCGTGACCGTGTCGCCGACCGAGAACCAGCGCTCGGCGAACATCGTCAGCCCCGCGATGATGTCCACGAGGAGCCGCTGCGTCGCGAATCCGGCGAGGATCAAGGCGAACGAGGCGCCGGCGATCGCGGTCAGCCTGTCCACGCCGCCGGTGAGCTGGCCGACGATGATCACCGCCGCGACGGCGAACGTGAGATAGGTGATCCCGGTGCGGATGACGCTCACGAGCGTCTCCCGCCGCTTCAGGTTCGTGATCTTGCCCGTCGCCTGGAGGTCTGTATCGCTCTGCCTCCGGTCGTGCCAGACGAGGATGCGGCCCGCAATCCACGCGGTCGAGCGCGCCACGAGCCACGCGAGCGCGAAGACGGCGACGATCACGACGATCCGCCCCCACGGGGACGAGAGCGGCGTGTTGTCGTTCAGCAGGCCGATGAGGTTGTCGAGCATGTCGTTCACTGTCACAAAGGTGGTTCCCGACGACGCTATCGACAGTGATTCGCGCGTCACAAGGCTGCGGGCGCAGAACTAATCCGAAATTAACGAAAGGCGGCCCTCGAGCCGCCTTTCGTCTACCCAGGTGAGCGTTTGCCTAGTGCAACAGCCCGAAGCGGCGTCGACGCGCGTAGAGAGCCGCGCCGCCGGCCGCGAGGAGGAGGGCGATCCCGCCCACCACCGGTGCCCACCCCGGGAACGAGCCCTCGCCCCCGGACGAGGGCACCGGAACCACCGGCTCGGAGCCGACGATCCGCACCGGCGGGTAGCTGTACTCCCGGTCCGTGAATCCATCCGTGACCGTGTAGGCGTAGCGGCCCGCGGTCGGGAAGACCACGTCGAGCGTGTATTGCCCGATCTCGCCCGTGGACTTGGCCGCGAAGGTTCTCCGCTCGCCCGTGTCGAGGTTCGTCAGCTCGAGCGTGGGCTTGGCGTCGGCGGGGAGCCTGCCGTTCAGGTCGATGAGCGTGAGCCCCGTCGACCAGGTTCCGCCGGGAGGCGTCCCGAACGGAGTCGAGCTCAGCTCGACGCCGCCCTCCTTGGCCAGCGCGCCCGACGCGAGCACGGCAGCGGCACAGAGTCCGAGCGCGAGTGCGATGAGTGAACGTCTCAATCCGGCCTCCTTCGTTTAGCCGTCATACACCGCGGTCACCGTCGGGGTTCCGGACGCTGACCAGGAGAGGTCGAACGGAACCTCGGCGCTGTTGTTCCCGTAGTCGGTCTCCTCCAAGACCCGGTCCACGTTCACGCGGTGACGCAGGACGTAGCGACCCGCGGGGAGGTCGGTGATGTCGATCCACTGGCCCTCGAGGCGCGGCACGTAGTCGTCCCCGTAGCCCGGCGAGATGCCTTCACGGATGACCCGCCGCTCGGGCTGGCCGCGGCCGCATTCCTGGGTCCAGACCGGCTGGTCGGGCTCGCCGGGGACGTGGACGCTTCGCGACGCGTTGTACCGATCGCCCAGGCAAAAGCCGGTCTTCTGGTCGCGGCCGACGGGCTCGCCGTCCGCGGTGAGGATGTCGTAGCGCTCGAAGTCGAGGAAATGCCAGTGGCGGTGTGTCTCGGACTCGACGAAGCGAATCTCGCCCTCGACCGGGTGGCTCGACGTCGAGCCGTCGGAGAAGCGGACGAGCTGCTCGACGTCCATGGCGGGCGTGGTCTCGTCGGGCCGCGTGCCGACGAGGAGCATCGGGCCGAGCCCCTCGTTCTCGACGGCCGAGAGGAACGCGAGCCTCCAGGTGTCTCCGGACTCGTAGACCTCGAGCGCGCGCGGCGGTGACTGGACGAGGTCGGGGAGAAGCTCGGTCGTGACGCCGCCCGACCCTCCGCAGCCGGCTGCGAGCAGGACGAGAAGAGCGGCCGTCGCGCGCATCTCTCCTGCTACCCGTGCCGCGGGCCCCAGGTTCCCTAGAACGTCGCGTCGCGGACGCCGGTCGCGATGAGGAGCAGGATGATCGCGGCCGCGATGAGCCGGTAGACGACGAAGATCGAGTAGTTGTGCCGGCGCACGTAGCCGAGGAGGGCCTCGATGGCGATGAGGCCGCTTCCCGCCGCGGCGAGCGTGCCGACGAGGAAGGGGCCGCTCCAGCCGTCGGGCAGCTCCCCTTGGATCACGTCGGTCCACCCCTTGTAGAGCACGGCGCCGAGCACGACCGGGACGAGGAGGAGGAAGGAGAAGCGCGCCGCGGCGTCGCGGTCGAAGCGCAGGGCGCGGGCCATCGTGATCGTGATCCCCGACCGGGAGACGCCGGGGGCGAGCGCCGCGGCCTGGGCGACGCCGATCGCGATTGCCTGGCCGAGGCGCAGGTCGGGGATCGTCTTCTCCTGCGGCATCCTGTCGGCGAGCCAGAGCAGCGCGCCGAAGACGGCGAGGAAGATCGCGATCTGCCACGGCTCCCCGAGGCGCTCCTCGACGAAGCTCTCGCCGAGCGCGCCCGCGAGCGCGGCCGGGATCGTCGCTGCGAAGACGCACCAGGCGGTCCGCTCCTCGACACTGCGGATCCCACGGTGGCCGACGCTGCGAAACCACGCGGCCACGAGCGCGACGATGTCCTCCCAGAAGTACGCGACGACAGCGATCAGCGTGCCGAGGTGCAGCGCGACGTCGAACGTCTTGTTGAAGTCGGGATGCTCCTCGAGGTACGTCCAGTCGCCCAGCCAGGGGACGAGGATCAGGTGGCCCGAGGACGAGATGGGCAGGAGCTCGGTGAATCCCTGCACGACTCCGAGGACGAACGCCTGCCAGTCGGTGAGGACTCCGGAGGCCTCGCCGACCCCGAGTGCCGCGAGCACCGCGGCCGTGATGAGAGCCGCCGCAGCCGTCAGACGAAGACCTCGGCGGCGCACCCCGGTATCGTATGCGCGCTCCGTGAGCCGGAACGACGTCATCCTCGGAATCGCCGCCCTCGTCCTCGTCGGCTTTGCGCTCGTCGTGTCCATCTGGCTGCCGCGCCGGAACCCGGGCTTCCCCGGGCGGCACATGGGCGCGCTGATCCTCGTCGCCGTGCTCCTGATCATCGCCATGCTCACGGCGGTCGAGGTCCTCGGCGAGAGCCATCACGTCGAGTCGGCGGCGGGGGAGAGCGGAGCGACCCAGACCGAGCCCGCTCCGACGACGTCCGGGCCGACGGAGACGGCGCCGACGGAGACGGGCGGAGGAGGCGGCGGCCCGGCCGGCGACCCCGCGGCCGGCAAGGAGATCTTCACGACGACCGCCCAGCCTCCCTGCGCGAGCTGTCACACGCTCGCCGAGGCGAACGCGAGCGGAACCGTCGGCCCCGACCTCGATCAGGTGCTCAAGGGGAAGGACGCCGCCTTCATCCACGAGTCGATCGTCGACCCGGACGCCGAGATCGCCTCGGGCTTCACGGCGGGGATCATGCCCGCTGTGTACGGCGACCAGCTCGACGACCAGCAGCTCGCCGACCTGGTCGCGTTTCTGCAGCAGGCGACGAGCTAGCGGTTAGCCGAGCGGCTCCGCGAGCTCGACGATGATCCCGTTCGGGCCGCGGACGTAGCAGAGCCGGTAGCTGTCCTCGTAGCGAATCACTTCGCCGACCAGCTCCGCTCCGTGGGTCTGCAGGCGGGCGAGGACGTCGTCGATGTCGTCGACGGCGAATGTGATGTGCCGAATCCCCGGGGCGTTGGCCGGCGCGTGCCCGTTGTCCTCCTGGTGCGACGGGGAGTCGAACTTGATCAGCTCGAGCCGTCCATGGCCGTCCGGGGTCTGCACGAACGCAAAGTGGGTGCGCACTCCCTCGAGCCCGACCATGCGGTCGACCAGGTCGCCTTCGACGGACGCCTCGCCCTGCAGCTCGAGCCCGAGCTCGCCGAAGAACTCGATCGCGGCGGCGAGGTCGTCCACGACGATGCCGACATGGTCCATCCGGTGAATCGACATGAGCGTTCCGGAGGCTATCGCCCTTCCGCCCAAGGGAGCTCGTCCCAATGCCCCGGGCGTTTCACTTCCCAGCGCCCTCGGCGTTCAGGCTCGGCCGTGTCGCTCTCGGAGCTCGCGTCGTAGCGGAGGGCGGCCTCCGATCGAGGGGACACGCGCTCGAGATCTTCGCGCCGGTTTCCGGTGGCTACGAGCACGCACGGCCCTGCGTCCGTCGCGATGAACGTGTGCGCGGTCATCGGGGGGCAATGCACGAAGTCCCACGGCCGTAGGTGCCGTTCCTCGTCTTCGATGATGAGGACGCACTCGCCCATGAGGACGAGGAAGTCCTCCTGAACCGACTCCGCGTGGTACAGGGTCGCAGGCTTGCCCGGCGGGACGACGCGGATCGTGAACCCGGCGTGTGGCTTCTCGTACGCCGTCAGGTCGGGCCGGCCCTGCAGCACGAACTCGTCTGACTCGAAGATGCAGACGCCGCCGTATGCGTCGTTGTTGGTCCAGGCGGCGTCCGCCGTGTTGACGACGAACCACCCCGGCGTGACGGGTGCGACCCCCGAGGCGACACGTTCGAGGCGTGCTTCGGTGACCATCGTTTCCTCCTACTCGACGGCGGCCAGAGATTTCAGGCGGAGAGGGCGGGATTCGAACCCGCGACCCAACTTTCGCCGGGTACGCGATTTCCAGTCGCGCTCCTTAGGCCAACTCGGACACCTCTCCGCGCGCGGAGCCCATGGTATCGGGCGTTTTGGCCCGCTATGGGAGCGGTACAAGCGCTGCAAGCGAGAGAAGGGGGTTCTGCAATGCCACCTCGTGGAGTCGAGAAGGGCACGAAACGCGCCCGCCAGTACGAGCACATCAAGGACAGCGCGAAGGACCGCGGCGTGTCCGAGGACCGCGCCGAGGAGATCGCAGCGCGCACCGTGAACAAGGAACGCGCCCGCGCCGGCGAGTCCAGGACCGCGTCACGGAGCTCCATCCGTGACATGTCCTCGAGCCGCCGCGGCGGTCTCCGCTCGCACGGGAGCCGCACCTCGGGCCAGACGAAGGAGCAGCTCTACAACCAGGCGAAGCGGCTGAACATCAAGGGCCGCTCGCGCATGAACAAGCGCCAGCTCCTCGCCGCGGTGAACCGCAAGAAGGGGGCTTAGGCCAACGGAGTCTCGCCCAGCCGCTTCGCGAGCTGAGCAATCGACTCGAACACGGAGACGGCGCCGGCGTCCCGGAGCTCCTGCTCCGAGAACCCTCCGGTGAGGACGCACACCGTTGGGACGCCGGCGCCCTGCGCCGACTCGCAGTCCCAGGGCGTGTCGCCGACCATGACGGCTTCGCCGCCGCCCGCTTTGCCGACCGCCGCGACGACGAGATCGGGATGCGGCTTCGTCGCCTCGACGTCCGCGGACGTCGTCCAGTCGTCGGCGAGCTCGCGCGCGTCCAGCAGGTCGAGATAGCGGTCGACCTCCTCGGGCTTGGCGGAGGACGCGAGGATGACGGCGTGCCCGCGTTCCTTCAGGGTTTCGATCAGCCCCCGCGCGCCGTCGAAGGGTTCCACCTCGTCGATGAGCTCGAAGTAGAGCTCCTTCTCCGCCGCGCGGATGTCGTCTCCCTGCTGGCGCTCGACCTCGTCCCCGGCGAGCGCGGCGACGACCTGGTCTCCGCCCATGCCGATGTGCCGGTGGATCCGCCAGAGCGGGAGGACGATGCCCTGCTTCGCGAACGCGCGGTACCACGCGATGACGTGGTGGTAGTTCGTATCGACGAGCGTTCCGTCGATGTCGAGGATCGCGGCCGGTGGCACGGCGCGAAACTACCCGTGTGACGCGAAGAAAACGCCTTTACCGCTCGCTCGCCTCCTTGCAGCGCGACAACAGTGTCTGCCGGGCCTGCGTCGAAGCCGGCTACCCGCTCGAGTCCCTGCCCGTCTTCGAGGGCTTCGCGGGCCAGACCGCGATGATCGTCGGGCAGGCGCCGGGGATCGTCGAAGGCGCGGAGCGGCGCCCCTGGCGCGGGCGGGCAGGTCAGACCCTACGCCGCTGGCTCGACCTGGACGAGGAGGCGTTCTACGCGACCTTCTACTGCTGCTCCGTCACGCGCTGCTACCCCGGCAGGCATCCGAGCGGGCGCGGCGATCGCCCGCCGAGCCCGCGCGAGCTCGAGCTCTGCCGTTTCTGGCTCGACTGGGAGCTCCGCCTCCTCCGGCCGCGGCTCGTCGTCCCCGTCGGGGGGCTCGCGATCAAGCGCGTGCTCGGGATCTCAGGGCTCACGGGCTGCATCGGCTCGAGGTTCGACCTCGGCGAGGTCGTCGCGGTGCCGCTCCCGCACCCCTCCGGAGCGAGCGGCTGGCTGAACTCGTTAGAGAATCGCAAGCGACTGCAGGAGGCCCTTGAACTCCTTCGAGCGGAGTTGTAGAACGGAGCCGTGCGCGCCGTCCGCTACCTGACTCTCGCCTCCGCGTGTCTGGTCGCGCTCGTCTGGGCGGCCGGCGCTTCCGCGCTCATCGTCCCGCAGCAGTCGATTGCGGGCATTGCGCTCAACATGGACCGTCCGACGGTGAAGGACAAGAAGGGCGAGCCCGACCGCATCAAGCACGGCACGAACGACTTCGGGAAGTTCACGCAGTTCATCTACCGGAACTCGCACGGCAAGCTCGAGATCACCTTCCAGGGAAATGCCGGCGCGACCGCAGTGCGGACGAACCGCAGGACGCAGAAGACCGCCGAGGGCGTCCATGTCGGATCACCGGAGAGCGCGCTCCACGACGCCTACCCGAACCTCCGCTGCCGCACGGAGAGCGCGGACTTCCGGCATTGTTGGACGGGCCGGATGCGCCCCGGGCACCGCGTGACGGACTACTGGATCGGGATCACGTCCGGGAACGTCACGCTCATCACAGTCGCGTTCGTGATCGACTGACCGCGGTCAGTCCCGCTCGCGCATCCGCCGGACGAGCGGGAGCCCGTACCAGAGCCAGATGAAGAGAGCGCCGAGAGGCGCCGTGACGGCGGCTGTCGCGGGCTCGCCGAAGAGGAAGTCCGTGATCAGGTAGACGGAAGCCGACATCCCGGCGGCGAGGAAGACCGTCGCCGCGATCGCCGTCCGGGTCGCGGTGACGAGTAGCGCCTCCTTGTCGCCTTGCCTCCAGCGCAGGCGGTGGTTGGCGGTCGGCGTGATGAGGAGGACGATCGCGACCGCCGCGCAAAGGAGCGCGGAGAAATACACGTAGACCTGGTGCTCCGTCAGCTCCTGGAAGCGTTGCTGGAACGGAAGGATCAGCAGGAATGCGAAGAGCACCTGCGTTCCAGGCATCGCGAGCCGGTGCTCCTCGACGAGCTCGCTCCATTCCTGGTCGAGCTCTTCGGGCGTCCTCTTCTCGCCGGCCATCCTGAGGAGTCTAAGCGTGGCTCCGATCCCTGGACCCGAGGAGAGCTAGCGCCCCGTCGATCGCGCCGTCAAGAGTCGACTCCCTGCCCGACGCTTGGGCGGCGCCGAATGCGGCCTCGCCCAGCGCCTTGCGGACCGGCAGGAGGTGGCGCTCCACGAAGTCCTTGTCACCAGGGCCGGCGGGCTCACCCAAACGCTCGCGCTCGGCTTCGGCGGCGCCGAAGAGCCAGGCAGCGCGCTCCCCCGCACCGAGCGCCGCGGCGATGACGGCCGCGCGCTCGACTCCCTCGCAGAGCGACGTTCGGTCGCGCAGGGGCCGAAGCCCGCTGAGCGATTCGCGCAGCAACGCGGTTGCCGAGTCGACCTCTCCCGCGTCGACCGCGACCGCCGCCAGGAGCCCGAGGTCGACAGCCGCGGCCCACTCGTTGCCGCGCCTACGGTCGAGGACGAGCGCTTCCTCGAGGATCGACTGGGCGGCGGCGAGGTCACCCTGCGCCTGCAGTACGACGCCTAGGTTGGCGAGCTGCACGGCCAGGCTCTCCTCGTCGCCCGCCTCACGGCGAATGGCGATCACCTCTTCGAAAGTCCTCCGAGCCCCGTCGTAGTCGCCCTCCGCATAGGCGATCGCTCCGAGACTGTTGAGCGCGTGGCCGATGCGGGTCCTGTCGTCCGTATCCCGAAAGTCGGCGAGCCCGGCCTCGAGACGCTGTCGAGCGAGGTCGAGTTCGCTCTGCTGGACGAGCAGGATGCCGAGGACGTGCGAGGCTCGGCCCCGCAGGAGGACGGAAACGCCCTCCTTGGTCTCGAGCGCGCGCGCGAGCCAGCGTGAGCCCTCGCGCGCGTGGCCGTGCGTGTGCCAGAACCAGCCGAGGGCGGCGGCCAGGCCGAGCGCGAGCTCGGCGGCCTCCCTGTCGGGCTCGCCCAGGAGCCAGTCGAGCGCAGCCCGCATGTTGTCGTGCTCGGCCTCGACGAGCTCCGACCAGCGCCGCTGGTCGGGCCCCTTGAGAGCGGGCTCGGACGCCTCGGCCAGCGCCGTGAAGCGGCGGGCGTGGCGGCGTCGAACCTCGGCCGCTCTCGCGGATGCCTCGAGCGACGCGCTGGCGTACTGGCGGATCGTCTCGAGCATGCCGAAGCGCTCCTCTCCGCCGGCCTCCCCGGTACGGCGCAACAGGCTCTTCGAGAGGAGGGACTCGAGGGCCGACTCGTCGGCACCGCTGATCGCCGCCGCCGATTCCAATGTGAAGCCGCCCGCGAACACGCTGAGAGCGTGAAACGTGTCTCGTTCCTCGTCGGCGAGCAGCCCGTCGCTCCATTCGATTGCCGCTCCGAGCGTGCGGTGCCTTTCCGGCGTATCGACGGCTCCTTCTGCCGCGAGCACCATCGGCTCGAGGCGGGTGAGCATGGCCTGCGGCGAGAGTAGGCGGGTGCGGGCCGCGGCCAGCTCGAGCCCGAGCGGGAGCCCGTCCAGAGCGCGGCAGATGTCCGCGACCGCGGCGGCGTTCTCGTCCGTGAGGCGAAACTCGGGATCGACGGCTCGCGCCCGCGCCAGGAAGAGCTCGACGGACTCGTTGCCGGCGATGGCGGCCGCGCTCTGCGAGTGGCCCGGGTCGGGCAGCCTCAACGGGGGAACTGGGTATTCGTGCTCCGCCGAGAGGCGAAGCGCGGCTCGGCTCGTGGTCAGGACCTTAAGCCGCGGCGCTCTTCCGAGCAGGGCCGCGACGTCGTTCGCTGCGGCCGCGAGGTGCTCGAAGTTGTCCAGCACGAGGAGAAGCCGGGCGTCCTCGAGCTCGTCCTCGAGTGTCTCGAGGGCCGGTCTGCCAGGCTGCTCCTCGACGCCAAGCGCCTGGGCAATCGTCGTCGCGACGAGATCCGGAGAGCCGATCGGCGCGAGGTCGACGAAGCACGCGGGCGCAGCGAGCTCGTCCTGGAGCGTCGCGGCGAGCTCGAGCGCGAGGCGGGTCTTGCCCGTGCCGCCGGGCCCCGTCAGCGTGACGAGCCGCACGTCCGCGCGCCGGAGCAGACCGCTGGCGGCCGCGAGCTGGAGCTCGCGTCCGATCAGCGGGGTGGCGGGTGCGGGCAGCCGGCTCCGGAAGCGCTCGGCAAGCTGGAGGGGGCGCGCGAGCGAAGGATCGTGGCGCAGGATCGCCTGCTCGAGCTCCTGGAGCGCGGGCGAAGGCTCGATCCCGAGCTCGTC
>DASSBN010000010.1:0-19133 GCA_035698665.1 Gaiellaceae bacterium | reverse complement strand
CGACTGGGGGGAGCTCTCCGCGCTCCGCGAGCTTCCCTCGGCGCCGACCTGGAGCTTTCCGCCGCGCCCGTGGACGTCGCACGTCCGCTGGATCGCGCCGAGCCCGCACGACGCTGCCACGGTCCTCGCCGGCATCGAGCTCGGCGGCCTCATGCGCACGTCCGACGGCGGTGCGACCTGGGAAGACCATCGCCCCGGCGCCCAGCGCGACGTGCACTCGCTCGCCTGGCACCCGACCGAGGCCGGCCGCGCCTACGAGGCAGCCGGCGGCGGCTCGGCCTGGAGCCGTGACGACGGCGAGAACTGGGAAGAAGCGGACGACGGTCGCGACCGCCACTACACGTGGGCACTCGCGGTTGATCCGGCCGATCCCGACTGCTGGTTCGTCTCCGCTGCCCCCGGCCCCTTCCATGCGCACGGCGCGCGCGAGTCGGCTCAGGCTGCGCTCTACCGTTGGCGCGGCGACGGCCCCTGGGAGGAGCTCGATCTCGGACCGCCGCGACCGCTCGAGACGATGCCCTACGCGCTTGCGATGACGGACGAGGGCCTCGTCGCGGCGCTCTCCGACGGCCGCCTCTTCCGAAGCGTCGATCAGGGAGACGGGTGGCGTCCGCTCGAGGCCGACGGCCTCACGAAGGTCCTCGCGATGGCTGCGTAGCCGCCAGAGCCGCGAGCCGCTCGTCGACGCGCCGCACGTAGCCGAGCGACCCCTTGCGAGCCGCGGCGTCGGCTGCCTCGCGAAGTGCCGCCTCCGCGGCCGCAGGCTGCCCGGCCATTTGCAGTACCTCCGCCTGGTAGACGAGCAGGTCCGGCAGCGTGAGGAGCTCCTGCGTCCTCCTCGCCATCGCGATCCCCTCGTTCGCAAGGCGCACCGCCTCGTCGAACGCGCCTCGGCGCACCAGCACCCGAGCTTCAGCGGTTCGCCGGAATGCCTCCGCGTTGGGGTCGTCCTTCGGAGCCGCCTCACGCGCCGCATCCAGGAGCTGCTCGGCCTCGTCGATCCGGCCCTGGTCGGTGAGCGCGTCGGCGAGGAGCGGGATGAGGCTCGCCGCGCGGGAGCGGTCGCCAATCTCCTCCATCAACTCGACGCCTGACCGTAGCTCACGTTCCGCCGCGACCGGGTCGCCTTCCATGAGCTCGATCCGCCCACTCGAGAAGGGCAGGAGCGAAAGCCCTTCGCGGTGTCCGAGCTCGGCAAAGATCTGGCGCGCTTCCCTGAGCAGGGCACGTCCCTCCTCGACCTGCCCCTGGTGGGCGAGCAGGTTCCCGCGCATCCGGGCCGAGAACCCCTGGAGCTCTCGACTGTCGGCCCAGTCTTCGAGGTATTCGTCCGCCCTCCGGAGCGCCTCGTCGATCGGGGTGCCGCCGAGAGTGAGCGTTGAGAGGACAAAGCCCAGCACGTGGACTTCGAGGCTGCGGCTTTCAGCGCGCCGTGCATGCTCGATCGCCCGGTCGAGCGGCTCCAGCATCACGTCCCATTGCCCCTGGGTCCACTCCGACAGCGCCAGAGCGAACCACGATCGCGCAAGGCCCTCGTCGTCGCCGTCACGTTGCAGGACGGCGACCGCGTCCGTGACAGCGGCCACGTTCTGATTGGGGTCGAGCACCAAGTCGACGAGGAAGAGCTCGATGCGAACTCGCGCGCGGAGATCCTCGCGCGCTTGGATCTCGGCCTCGGCCTGCGCGCGTTCGAAGAACCCCCGGCCGACCTGGAAGCCACCCACCTCTGTATGTGAGCGTCCCAGGTCGAGAAGCGCACGCACGTGCTCGGCTGACGGGGTGGGGAGCAGGCCGTCGGCGCGTTCGAGCAGGCTCCTCGCGGCACGGCGGTCGCCACGGTCGAGTGCCCGCCGGCCCGACCGCGCGAGCAGGGTCCCTGCACGCGCGCCCGTCTCACGGTCGTGGTCTGTCAGCGGGCCCAGCTCACCTCGATACCGGAACGCCTGCTCGAGGTGGTAGCCGACGATCTCGTCGAACTCCACCAGCTCCGAGCCTCGTTCCTCCAGCCAGGAGGCGAAGCGCTCGTGGAGCTCGGCGCGGGTCGCCTTGGGGAGCGTCTCGTAGGCCGCGTCGCGGATCAGGAGGTGGCGAAAGCGATACCCGTCCTCTCCGGCGAGCTGTGCGAGCTCGGGCCGGAGGAGGTCCTTGCGCACGAGGGAGACCAGCCGGCCGTCGACCGGCGCCTCGTCCTGCACGAGCGCGGCGACGCCGCCGCGATGGAAGACCTCGCCCTCGATCGAGCCCCGCTCGAGCACGTGTCGCTCCGAGGGGTCGAGCTGGTCGAGCCTCGCTGCGAGAAGCGCCTGGATCGTCGGAGGGACCTCGACCTCACTCTCGTTCGAGGACCGGTCGACGAAGGCGAGCATCTCTTCGACGAAGAGCGGATTGCCGCCTGCTGCGCGCCGGATCCGGTCGCTCAGGCCCTCGTCCAGCGTCGACCCGTCGAGCAGGCCGGCGATCAGCTCGTCCGTCTCGGTCTCGGAGAGCGGCTCGAGGGAGACCGTCGTCGCGTTGAGCTTTCCGCCGGCCCATGCCGGCCGGCGCTCGAGCAGCTCTGCCCGTGCCATGCAGAGAAGCAGGATGGGGGCGCCGCGCGAGAGGTCGGCGATGTGCTCGACGAGCTCGAGGAACGTCTCCTCTCCCCACTGGATGTCGTCGAAGATGCAGACAAGGGGCGCCTCTGCCGCCCGGGCTTCGAGCAGCTTGCGGAAGGCCCAGGCGATCTCGTCCGGGGTCGCAGCGGCGTCTCCCTCGCCGAGGACGGCTTCGAGGGCTTGCCCTGCGGCGCCGTCCACCAGCGTTTCCGCGCCGGGGATCTGCTTGACGACTTCGACGACCGGCCAGTACGTGATTCCGTCTCCGTAGGAGAGGCAACGGCCCCGGACGACGGCGGCCCCGTCCAGCGAGCTGATGAACTCCGCGACCAGGCGCGACTTGCCCACCCCGGCCGGGCCGAGGACGGTGACGAGGTGGCAGGAGCTCTCGCTCGAGACGGTCTCGAATGCGTTCAGCAGAAGGTTCAGCTGGCGCTCGCGGCCGACCATGGGGGTGTCCCCTCGGCGGGCGAATGCCGGAGCCTCGCTGTCCACGGAGAGGAGGCGATACGCGGCCAGCGGTTCCGACTTCCCCTTCGCCTGGAGGGGACGCACGGCCTCCACGGACACTGCGTCGCGGACGAGGCGGAGGGTGTTCGCCCCGATGAGGATCTCGCCCGGCTCGGCGGCCTGCTCGAGGCGTGCGGCGACGTTGACGGCATCGCCGGTCGCGAGGCGCTCCTCGGTTCCCGTCACGACCTCCCCCGTGTTGATCCCGATCCGCACGGCCAGCGTCGTCCCGAAGTCGCGTTCGAGCTCGGCGTTGAGATCCGCGAGCGCTTCCCCGAGCTCCCCTGCTGCGCGCACGGCTCGCAGCGCGTCGTCTTCATGCACGTGCGGAATGCCGAAGACGGCCATGACGGCGTCGCCGATGAACTTCTCGACGGCGCCTCCGTGGCGCTCGACGACCTGGCTCGCGAGCTCGAAGTAGCGCGCGAGAACGCGGCGCAGGCTCTCCGGGTCGAGGCGCTCGCCGAGCGCGGTCGAGCCGGTGACGTCGGAGAAGACCACCGTGACGGTCTTTCGCTGCTCGGTGGAGCCCGTTTCAGCGCGAAGCGAAGCACCGCAGGCGTTGCAGAACTTCGCGCCTGCGGGATTCTCCTGGCCGCAGCTCGGGCAGACGAGCACTGGCTAGAGGCTAGAACGCCGCGGGCGGGTTCACAACGGCGAAACGCGGTTTCTAGCCTTTCGTAGTCATGCGCCCCGCGCCTCGCGGAACGCTTCTCCGATCTCGAGCGCCTGTCGCCGCCCGAGCAGAAGGTACGTGGTCATCGACCCCTTGCCCTTGATCTCGACCTGGTCGCGCCGCTCGAGCTCGAAGCCGTCGGCGAGCAACGCCGCCGTGCGCTCGGTCACCTGGATGCCGCCCGCGGGCGCATGCGACTCCATACGGCTCGCCGTGTTCACCGTGTCTCCCCAGAGGTCATATCCGAAGCGGCTCCGGCCGATCACGCCCGCGACCACCGGGCCCGTGTCGATCCCGATCCGCAGGCCCAACGCGGGCTCGCGTGCGCGGACCGCGTCCTGCATGGCGAGCGCGAGGTCCGCGATCCGCTCGGCATGATCGTCGACGTACACCGGGACCGCGCCGGCGACCATGTAGCCGTCACCGATCGTCTTGATCTTCTCGAGACCGTGCTGAGCGACGAGCTCGTCGAAGTCGGAGAAGATCCCGTCGAGGAGGCTGACGACCTCCTCAGGAGGCAGCCGCTCGGCGGTCGGCGTGAACCCGGCGAGATCGGCAAAGAGGACGGAGACTTCCTGGCAGCGGTCGGCGATGACGCCGCTCTCCCGTTTCAGCCGGTCCGCGATCGAGGCGGGGAGCACGTTGAGGAGGAGTCGCTCAGAGCGCTCGCGCTCCGCCGCCAGGTCGACATGCGCTCGTTCGCGCGCGCGAACGAAGTACTGCAGGAGCAGGAAGGCGGTCAGGGCGACTGCACCGACGTTGAGGAAGAAGAAGACAGGGATGAGCCACGACGGCATGTCGACGTCCGGAAGGAGGCTGTCGGTTGCCGCCGAGATTCCGAGCAGAACGAGGAAACCGAAGAACCACGGCACGGCGGCCTTTGCCCCCGAGAACGTGAGTGCGCCGAACGGAGCGGTGACCGCCCAGAGCGCGACCGCTCCGGACACTGCGAAGCCGCCGAGGCTCCACTGCAGGAGGAAGGGCAAGAGGAGCATGCAGACGAGCTGACAGCGGCGAAACGCGACGCTGCCTCCTGTCCGCGCGAGGAAGATGAAGCCGGCGAGTGTGATCAGCTGGAACGTGAACGGGATCGCCGCGGAGAGCCAAAGCCCGAGCAACGCGTACGTGACCACCCAGAAGCACGCGAGGACGCTCATGATCAGCGCCGAGAGGTTGACGGCCTCCTTATAGGTGCGCTCCTCGGTCGTGTCTCGCCCAGAGACGCCGAGCTGGGCGATCCGGTCGACCTCGCGCCTGAATCGCACGAGCATGTGAGGACTGTACGTACTTTCGCGAAGCGCGTTTTCGGTGCGATCCCCGATGCTTGACCGGCCTGCGTGGGGGACCCTCTGGGTAGCGAAACTCCCAAGGAGGTGGCGACATGACCGCAATCAGGCAAGCGGCCGACGACTTCCTCGCCCACAAGCGGATCGCCGTCACCGGCGTCTCGAGGAGCCCCAAGGATCACGGGGCGAACTTCGTCTACCGGCGACTGCGCGACCGCGGCTACCAGGTCTTCGCGGTCAACCCCAACGCGACCGAGGTCGAGGGCGACAAGGCGTACGCGAGCATCACCGCGATTCCCGGCGGCGTCGAGGCAGTCGTCATCGGGACGAGGCCCGACCGCGCGGATGCGACCATGCGCGAGTGCGCGGAGCTCGGGATCAAGAACGTCTGGATGCACCACTCGTTCGGAGGCGGCAGCGTCTCGGACACGGCGACCCGTTACGGCCGCGAGCAGGGCATCACCGTCATCGACGGAGGCTGCCCGTGCATGTTCGGGCTCGCGGCGGACCCGGGCCACAAGATGTTGCGCGTCGTCGCGACTCTGGCCGGCAACGTCCCGAAGGAGGTCTAGCGAGGCGACACCGAGTAGAGCTCGTGCTCCCTCGGTAGTCCCTTGAGGCTGAAGCGGCCCCGAGACTCGAACTCGAGGCCGCTTGCGCCCTCGGCGAGATCGCGAGTCGTGCCCGACACGAGCACCTCGCCCGCGTGCGCCTGATCGACGATCCGGGCTGCGGCGTGCACCGCCAAGCCACGGACGTGATCCTCGGTCCGGACGACCTCGCCGCTGTGGATGCCGACGCGGATCGGGATCTCGATCGCGGCCAGGGCACGGATCAGCGCCAGCCCGCAGAGGATGGCGCTCGCGACGTTCTCGAACACGACCAGGAACGAGTCGCCGGCCGTCTCGATCTCGCGCCCGCCGAACTGGGGCAGCACGTTGCGAACGACGTCGTCGTGCATCGCGAGTGTTCGCTTCCAGGACGCGTCGCCTGCCTCGCTCGCACGCGCGGTGGAATCGACGATGTCGGTGAAGAGGATGGTGGCCATCGCACGCGCCTCCTCACCGAACTGCGGGTCGAAGCCGGCGCCGCCGGCCCAGTCGACCATGACGAGCTCGTCCTCGCCCTCCACCCAGGTCACGTGCCCGGGCGGCAGGTCGAACACCTGGTTCGGGCCGACGACGAGCTCCTCGCCCTCGTCCATGCGGATCCCCATGCGGCCACTGAGGACGACGCCGCGGTGGAAGAGCTCGCAGGATGGAGTGCCGACCTCGGGCTTGGCGTGCTCCTCCCAGCTCCAGCCGGGCTGCAGGACGTGACGGGTGACGACGGTCCCGGCGAGCCGAACCTGGTTGCTGTCGCCGAGGGGACCGCTCACCACCGCCTCGGGCTCGTCGAGGTTGCGCACTTCGACCCGGCTCGGATGGTCATTCCGTCCAGCGATCCCAGGAACATAGCCGCGACTGCGGCAAGGTACCGGTGGTAGCTAGCGGGGTGTCGCGGCCGGCGCCGCGGTTGCAGCAACGGCGTCCGTCACTCTGAGCTGCGGCTCGAACGTCGCCTCGGCGACGTCGGCCTGCCGCGAGGGGAAGAGGGCCTGGGCGACCTGGATCGTGCTGTCGCATGTCCGCAGCAAGGACTCGGCGACGCCGTGTGGGAGGATGGCCGCGACGACATCCGCCGTCCGAGCGTCGGGGGCCGCGTATGTGGGCGGCGTCGCCGCGAAGGGGTACGCCCGCCTCAGGGAGTCCACGAACGAGTGCACGAGGTAGGCGTCGTCGAGCAATCCGAGCGTGCCGAACGACGCCTCGGGCAGGAGGTCCTCCTCGTCGAAGATGTAGGTGAGGATCGTGCCGGTTCCGAACGCGACTGCCCGGCCGCAATGAGGATCCTTCGACATGGCGAGTGCCGCGGCGATCGCCTCGGGCACGGTGCGGAGGTACTCCTGCAGGACTTGGGCCAGCTCATCCAGGTCCTCGCTCGTCTCCTCGTCTGCGTGCCGGTGAAGCGCGACCGCGATCTCCTCGGTGGTGATCCCCTCGTCGAACCCGAGCTTCAGCAACGCGATCACGAAGCCGCTCCGAAGATCGCCTGGACGGCGCCCTTGCCGAACTCGGTGCCGGCATGGCCGAAGAACTCGCCGAACGCCTTGCTGAGGGTGTGGTCCGAGGCGCCGGCCGGCGCCTGGACGACCGCTGCGTACGTGTAGCCCGGCTGAGGCATCGGGCTGACTCCTTGGAGGTAGAGGTACTGCGTGTGGAAGAAGGGGCAGGTGAAGATCGGCTGCAGTGGGCCGCACACCGGACAGGTCGGGCCCATCGCAGTCGCCTCGACCAGCATGGTCGCATGCGGCATGAACTGCCCCGAGCAATTCAGTGGCGCGGTGTAGCCGCAGTACGCGCACCTTGCATAGAGCACGGCGGCTCCTTCTGACGACCGCCCCATGCTACTACCGCGACGGCCAGAGTCATAGCCGCGAACGACCTCCGCCGACCACGGCTCGTCCGGGCTTCCCCTGCGGGGCAGGACCGAACACCTGAGCCTCGCCGAGCGCCCCGGCGCCTACGCGCGCGAGGCGGTGTAAAGCGTGAGCTCTTCTCGCAGACCCTTCAGCGCAACGGGCCCGATCTCGGCAAACCGCACCTCGGCGCCACCGAAGCGGTCCTTCACCTCGCCGCTCACGAGCACCTCCCCGGGCCGAGCGTAGTCGGCGATGCGTGAGGCGACGTTCACCGTGCGGCCGAAGTAATCGCCTTCACGGAAGACCACGTTGCCGGCGTTGATGCCCACGCGGGCGCGAACGTCCACTGCGGCCGGCGTCTGCTCGACGAGGTCGAGCCCCGTCAGCACAGCCGCGCTCGGGTCGTCGAAGTAGAACATGACACCGTCGCCGAGCCACTTCACAGGATTGCCACCGTGCGGCTCGGCGGCCTCGTGGACGAGCAACGAAAGACGGTCGGCGAGATCGGCGCCCGCCTCGTCGCCCCGCTCCTCGGTGAGCGCCGTGTATCCGGTCAGGTCGAGGAACGCGATCGCCGGCGGCCGGGGTGCCGGCCCCAGGGTGACCCCGAGTCCCCTGAGGTAGTCCTCCGTGGTCTGCACGGTGACCGCGATGACCTCGTGCTCGAGATGCCGGCCGCGGAGCCAGATCATCAGTCGCTCCCCGAGGCCCATGAGGCGCATGCCCGTGGTACCTGCGGCCTTCGGCATCTCCTCGTCCGAGAGTGTCTCGCGGAGCCGGGTGAAGATCGTCGCGCCCGCGAGCTCGAGGTCCGACGCGACGACCTTGCGGATGTTCTGCCCGTACGCGCGGGCGAGGCGCGCGAGCACGTCGTCGTCCGCGGGCGCCCAGACGTCGAGGAGCTCTCTGAGGATCAAGACCTCGTCCGCGCGCAACCGTCCGCCTGAATCCGGCGGCACGAGGCCGAACTCGCGGAGCAGGCGTGCGACGAGCTCGGGTGAACGGTCGAACTCCGCGGCCAGCTCCTCGGCCGTTTCCGTGAGCGCCTCCGGCTCCGGCAGGTAGAGCCCGAGATTCTCGTAGGAGAGCTTGCCCTTGGCGATGCCCTTCGAGATGAGGTCGAGGCCGATGCCCGCATCCTCGAAGGCCCTCATGAGGCGCACGCGGTGGACGTCCTCGGGGCTGAATGGACCGTCCTCGTCGCGCGGAACGAGGATGCCCAGGTCGATGAGCTGCTCGATGCGCTCGATCGAGCAAGCCGAGCGCTCGGCGAGCTCTGCGGCCGTCACGCCGACCGGCTCCCGGCGTACTCGTCACGGCGGCGGAACCAAAGGTCGGTTTCGTTCCGGCCCTTCGGCGCGCGGTCGAGCCACTGGTACATCCCCCAGAGGGAGTCCACTCCGCGCTCGAAGGCGGAGTACGTGTGGTAGACGACCCCGTCCTCGAGCGCGAACGCGCTCATCCCCGGCTCCTCGCGGGTGTACGTCGCGGGGTCCGTGCCGCTCATGGCCGCGAATTCGGTCACCCCGGGGCCGGGATTTTCCAGGATCGACGTCACGTCGATTCGGCGGTAGTTGTATTCGACCTCGCCCGAACGCTGCTCGGCCTCAGTGACCGACACGTTGAAGTCGTAGTTGAAGTCGCTGCCGTGCGATGAAGCCCACGGGAAGGTCCAGCCCATGCGGCGCCTGTACGCCTGCAGCTTCTCGAGCGGCGCGCGCGACACCGCCCACATCGCGACGTCGTGGTTTTGGAGGTGGACAACCGAGCCGTTGAAGCCGTCTGCGATGGTCGAGCACGCGGGGCAGCCGGCGGTGTACTCGGGCCCGAACATGAAGTGGTACACGAGAAGCTGCGAGCGCCCGCCGAAGAGGTCGGCGAGCGACGCCGTCCCCTCGTCGGTCTCGAAGCTGTAGTCCTTCTCGATCCGCACCCACGGGAGCTCCTGGCGCTGCTGTGCGAGCTCGTCTCCCCTGTGCGTGTGCTCCTTCTCGGCGGCGAGAAGCTCGAGCCTCGCCGCCAGCCACTCCTCGCGCGTTCCTGTCCGATGCTGGGCCATCGGTCTCCCTTCGTCAGATCACGGACGAACGGTTACCCAGACTAGCCCGTCAGCTCTTCGGAAGGACTTCGACGCGCAGCTCGCCCGCCTCGATGACGAAGCGCACGTCGGGCATCGTCACCGTGAGCGCCTGGAGGACGGTCACACCGACGTTGCGGTCGCCGCTCTCGAGCCGGCTCATGAAGGAAGGGCTGATCAGCGCGCCCGCCGCCTTGCGCTGGCTCAGGCCGCGCTCCCGGCGAAGCTCGCGAATGCGCAAGCCGAGGTCAGTCCGGGCGAGCGCCGAATGGGCGCGCGCCGGCTTGCGGCTCGAAGTCCCCTGGTTCTCGTCGCTGGCACCCATACGCTCCGCACCCGAATCGATGGGCCGCCAAGCCTGCGATTCGGATGCGCAGCGTCCGCAGTAAAAGGGGGCTGCGGTCGCGCCTCTCAAGTATTCGGACGGCCGCGGGTGAGCCACATGATCCAAATGCGTCATCTGCAGAGAGCCCTAGGAGCGCACGGCGAAGAGCTGGCGCGGCTCGTCGAGCCCCTTGAGCTCGTGCAGGCCGCGGTCCTCGAAGGCAATCCCCGAGCCGGCGACGAGATCGCGCACGGTGGGGGAGACCAGCACCTCGCCCGCGCCCGCGACCGCCGCCACCCGCGCGCCGATGTGCACGGCGATCCCGGCGATCTTCTCGCCGACCATCTCCACCTCGCCCGTGTGGAGCCCCGCGCGGGCCTGAATTCCGATCCGCCCGAGCGCCTCGATGATCGCCTGGGCGCAGCGAATGCCGCGCGCGGGCCCGTCGAAGGCGGCGAGAAAGCCGTCCCCCGTCGTGTCGATCTCGCGGCCGCGGTACTGGTTGAGGACACCTCGCACCGTGGCGTGGTGCTGCTCGAGAAGGGCCGTCCACTGGCTGTCACCGAGCTCGCGCGCCCGGTCCGTCGACCCGACGATGTCGGTGAAGAGCACGGTTGCGAGCACGTTCTCCGGCTCAGGGGCCTCGCGGAACCCCGTGAGGAAGTCGCGGACCTCGGTGATAACCTCGTCTGCGACGTCGAACCAGGGCACGTGATCGCGGCCCTTCAGCTCGACCAGACGCGCACCGGGAATCTGTTCGGCGAGCCAGCGGGCCTGTTCGTACCGGACGACGGGGTCCTCAGGCGTGTGCAGCACCAGCGTCGGCACGTGAATCGAGGGCGCGACGTGGCGCACGTCGATCTCGCTTCCGAGGCGCATGAAGGCGACCGCTGAGGCGGGCGAGGCGGCCGAGCGTTCGAGACGCGAGAGCCAGCTGATCGCGACCGGGTCGTTCTCGACGCTGGGAGCGAACCAGACCCGTGTCGGCTTGCCCCAGAAGCCCTCGAGAGTCTGCGCGAGCATCGCCTCGTAGTCGTCGCGGGACGACTGCCCCCAGGGCCAGTCGTCTTCGATGATCTCCTTGACCTCGCCGCCGACGAAGATCAGCCCGGCGGTTCGCTCGGGATGCGTCGCCGCGAAGACCATGGACATGGGCGCGCCCTCACTGACGCCCAGGAGGACGGCGCGCTCGCTGCCGACGGCGTCCATCACCGCGCGCACGTCGTCCATCCGCTCCTCGAGGGTGCCGATCAGCGTGCGGTCCGAGAGACCCATGCCGCGCTTGTCGAAGAGGATCAGTCGCGTGAAGCCTGCGAGCCGCTGCATGAAGCGGCGATAGGCCGGCAGCTCCCAGTACGTCTCGAGGTTCGTGATCCAGCCCATGACGAAGACGAGGTCGACCTCTCCTTCGCCCAGCACCTGGTAGGCGATGTGGACGTCGCCGGAGCGCGCGTAGCGGACTTCGGGGAGCGTGTCGTCCACGAGCCCGAGTATTCCACCGACCGGCCTCCTAGATTGGGCAGATCGACACGGACTGGATACGGACGCGCCCCATCGCGTTCTGGCTCGACGTCGCGGTCAAGGCCGCGCTCCTCGGGCTCCTCCTCTTCGGAGTCCTCGCGCCGGACCTGCCGCAGTTCGAGGGCAAGGCGTGGCTCGGCCGGGCGCTCACGTACCCGATCTCGCTCCTGATCGTCCCAGTGGGCTGGGCGATTGCGCGCCGCCGGCGGGGAGGGCCGGTCGCCTACCCGTACGTGATGGACATCCTCGTCGCGCTCCCGTTCCTCATCGACACCGCGGGGAACGCGGCGAACCTGTACGACACGATCGACTGGTGGGACGACGCGAACCACTTCGTCAACTGGGCGATCCTCGTCGCCGCGTTCTGCCAGCTCCTCATCCGGCTTCCGCTCGGCGCGCTCGCGGGCTGGGCGATCGCGGTCGGGTTCGGCGCGGTCACGGCGATCCTCTGGGAGATCGGCGAGTACTTCGCGTTCATCCGCAACTCGTCTGAGCTCGACACGGCGTATACGGACACGCTCGGCGACCTCTCCCTCGGCCTCGGCGGCTCGGTGCTCGCCGCGACGCTGACCTACGCGCTTTCGCGTCGAATGACGCAGACGGACTAGCTCCGAAGGCTCGGGCGAGCGCGAAGCTTGGGAGAGTGCCGGACTCCCAGGCCAACATTCCCACGGTCCTCTTCGAGGTGCCCGATTTCGCGCTTTGCCTGCAGCTCCGCCAGCGCCTTCAGGAGGAGTGGGGTGCGCGCGTCGTCGGCCGGAGCGAATCGCGGTTCGTCTCTGTGCCGCTCGATTCGGACGATCCCCGAATGGAGCTGCTCCTGCAGGCGGTCGCCGCTTGGGCGGCCGAGGTCGGGCTCCGAGAGGTGCGCTTCCATGCCGGTGAGCGGATGTCGCTCGTGGTCGCCTCCCCCGGCGACGTTTGACCCCGGCTCCGCGGAAGCGGAGACTGAAGGGCGATGTCGAGCCTGGAGGAAATGGGAGGCGACATCGAGGGGGCGCTCGAGTCGATCGGCGTTCCCAGCTATGTCCTCGACAGCTCCGGCGTGATTCGGTGGGTGAACCCTGCCGCGCTCCGCCTCGTCGGCGACGTGCGCGGGCGCCACTACACGTCCGTCGTCGCGCCGGAGGAGACGCACCGCGCGCAGCGGCTCTTCGCGCAGAAGATCCTCGGAACCGTGGAAGTGACGGATACCGAGGCCGTCCTCCTCGACGAGAGTGGAGATCGGCTCCCGGTCGAGATCAGCTCCGTGCCGCTGAGACGGGGCGGCCACGTGATCGGCGTCTTCGGCCAGCTCCTGGATCGGCCGCATCCTCCGCCGCCGACCCCGCACCCGAGCCTCACTCCCCGCCAGACCGAGATCCTCCGGCTCCTCGAGCGCGGCCGCTCGACCGAACAGATCGCAACCGAGCTGAACATCAGCAAGGACACCGTGCGAAACCACGTGCAGGACATCCTCCGCGCGGTCGGCGCGAAGTCGCGGCTCGAGGCGGTCGCGCTCGTGCGCGGCCGCTAGCGCTCCCGCGCCCAGGCTCGAAGTTCGTCGTCTGATCGCAGATGATGTCTGCGTGCGCGACGATGACGTGCGCAGCTCCTGCTTCGCTTCGCTCGATGTCCTCTGCGCGAAGTTCGGCGAGGACGTGCCCTACAAGGAGGGCCTGGGAGTGGGTTTCCCATTCCGAGGACAGCGTGTTCCCTTCCTCTCTCCTCAGAAGGGGATTTTTCGCGCGGCGGCTCAACGCGGGCCGGCTGCGCTCTCGATCAACACGTCGTACAAGTCGCCCTACGGTGACGAGGAGACCCCTGATGGTGTCCTCTACGCCTATCGAGCCGGAGAGGTAAGCCAACCGGACAATCGGGCCCTCCGCGCCGCACACGACTTGCAGGTCCCGCTTGCGTACTTCGTCGGCACGCGGCCGGGGTGGTACAAGCCGTTCTATCCCTGCTACATCGCGGAGGATGACCACGAGGGGCGGCGGGTCCTCGTGACAAAGGGTGAGATGGCGGGGCCGTTCGAGGAGCGGGAACCCGTCCTCTCAGAGGATCCGATCGAGCGGAGGTATGCAGTTCGCGAGATGCGCGTCCGCGTTCACCAGGCGCGGTTCAGAGGCAGAGTCCTGCCCGCGTACACATCTCAATGCACGATCTGCCGCCTGAAAGAGATTCGCCTGCTCGACGCGGCTCACATCGTCAGCGACTCGGAGGTGCTGGGTGAGCCGACCATCACCAACGGGCTCAGTCTCTGTGCCATCCATCACCGAGCCTTCGACCAAGACCTCGTCGCCGTGACCCCGGAGTACAGCGTGAAGGTGTCCCAACGCCTTCTCGAAGATGAAGACGGGCCGATGCTCGAGCTCCTCAAGGGCTTCCACGGTTCGACGATCCACCTTCCGGCGAAGCGCACGTGGCGACCTGACCCTGAGCGTCTCTCCGCGAGATACGAGCGTTTCCTGGCTGCAGGCTAGGCGCTGCCCCAGAAGTCCCGCTGCTCGACGACGAGCCCCTTCTCGTCGAAGCGCAGGAGCGAGACGCCGGCGAGCTTCTCGGCGCTGCTGTCCTTGAGCCGCGTCTCGGCGCGCCACTCGACCGCGGCGCGGTCGCCGTCCACGACGGGCTCGAAGAACTGGCAGTCCGCCCAGGCCTCGGCTTCGAGCGTCGGCTCGATGTAGTCCCGCGGCGCCTGCGGCTCCCGGAACGGATGCGACTGGAAGAACGCGCCCTCGGCGTAGAGCTCGAGGATCGGCTCGGCCTCGTGGCCGTGCCAGCCGCGCGCCCACGTGCGGCGCCAGCGCTCGGCAGCCTCGCGCGTGTCCATCAGGAAGGGGGACGGGTGGCCGAGACGACCACCTTGACGCGCTGCACCGCGTTGTTGCAGACCCCGTCCCAGTTCCACTCGGGCGCGAGCGGTTGGGCGTTGCCCGCCTCGTCGGTCGCACGGCAGCAAAGCTCGCGCTCGCCGACGGAGGCATTCCACTCGTACTTCCAGCCGCGCCAGGCGAACTCGCCGACGGGCTCGCCGAGGGTCGCATCCGCCCAGGTCCCGCCTCCGTCGTCGCTCACCTCGACGCGCGAGATCGGCGCGCTTCCCGACCAGGCTCTTCCCTCGAGTCGGCACGGCCCGGGCTCGACGTAGCGGACGCGCGAGAAGAAGTCCGGGATCCCGGGCGGAACCATCAGCGAGCGGGGCTTGATGCGGGTGACCGGCTCGCCCTCGTCCTCCTCGGACTCACGGACGTGGTAGGCGACCTCCTGCTGCCAGCCGGCGAACGGCTCGGCCACCGCCGTGATCGAGCGGAGCCACTTCACGTGCGTCATCCCGTACCAGCCGGGCACGATCACCCGCAGGGGGAAGCCGTGCTGGGGAGGAAGCGGCTGCCCGTTGATCTCATAGGCGAGCAGCATCTCGTCGCGCAGCGCTTCGGCGACCGGAAGGCTTCGTTCGTAGGCGTGCTCGACGTCGCCCTGAATCCCGCGGTCGAGCCCGCTGAAGACGATCTCCTTTGTCTCGGCCGCGAGGCCGGCCTCGTCGAGGAGTGGCGCGAGCGGCGTTCCCGTCCACTCGGCGGTGCCGACCGCGCCTTCGAGCCACGGCTGGCTGAGCGGGCGCGGCTCGGTCAGCGCCCGTCCGTTGCCGGCGCACTCGAGGGTCACGGCCATCGTCCGGGCCGGCCGCGACTTCAGGTCGTCGATGCTGAGCGTCAGCGGCTTCTCCACGAGGCCGCCGATCTCGAGCCGCCACGTCTCGGCGTCCACCTGCGGGATGTCGAAGTGGATGAGGAGATAGTGGAGCCCGATCGGCGTGACGTCGTGGCGAAGCGCCTCGAGCGGGATGGAATGGTTGCGGCCGCTGAGGGCGAGCTCCTCGAGCGTGATTTCCGATGTCTCGGCGATGGGCATTTGGGTCGCGCTTGCGACCTTATCCTGAGACACTTCGCGGATGCTGCGAAGCTGGATCGTCCTCCTGGCGGGCCTTCTCGCCGCACTCGCCGTTGCCTCGCCCGCGCCGGCCCCGACCGCGAGCGTCACGCTCAAGGTCATGACCTTCAACATCTTCTACGGCGGCGACGAGCTGAATCTCAAGACGCGCCAGTTTTGCAAGGACCCTGCCGGCTGCCCCGAGACCGTGGACCAGGTCGTCGCGGCGATACGGGCCTCCGGGGCCGACGTCGTCGGACTCGAGGAGGCGACCATGAACACCTGCCTGATCGCCGGGAAGCTCGGCTGGAACTGCAGCGCGCGCACGCAGATCATCTCGCGCTTTCCGATCGTCGATCCTCCCGGTGCGAACGGGCTCTACGTCTTCGTCGAGCCCGAGCCCGGGCGCGTCGTCGCCGTCTCGGACGTCCACCTGCCCGCGGACCCGTACGGGCCGTACGAGATCCGCGACGGCGCAACGCTCGACGAGGTTCTCGAGCTCGAGAACGACCTGCGCGTGCCCGACCTCCAGGACGAGCTGCAGGCGCTGCCGCCGCTCGCAGCGCGAGGCATCCCGGTCTTCCTCACCGGCGACTTCAACACGCCGTCGCACCTGGATTGGACGCAAGCGGTGGCCGACGCTCGCGCGGATGTGCCCTTCCCCGTCCAGTGGCCGGTCTCCAAGGCGCTCGCCGACGCCGGTTTCAAGGATTCCTTCCGCGTCGTTCATCCGAACCCGCTCGCCAAGCCGGGGTTCACCTGGACGCCCGGCTCCCCCGAGGGCGAGAAGGTCGAGGTGCACGACCGGATCGACTGGGTGCTCTCGATCGGAGCCACTGCGACCGCCAGCAAGGTCGTCGGCGAAGGCGGGAACCCGAACACCGACATCGCGGTCGACCCGTGGCCCTCGGACCACCGCGGCGCCGTCTCGACGTTCACCGTGGCGCCGGCGCCGATGCCCACCCTCGCCGCGGTCGAGGAGCGCAGCCTCGAGCAGGGACAGACGTTGCGCGTCCGCTTCCACGGCGGCGCGAGCGTGGCGCTCATGCGCGGCTCGACCGTCGCGGCCTCGAAGTCGACTGGAGGCGCCGGCGACGGAACGCTGTCCTTCTCCACGGCGAATCTCGCGCCGGGCGCCTACCGCGCGGTTCTCCGCAACGGGTCGGGCCAGGCACTCTCGCGCTCGCCGTTCTGGCTCTATGCGCCCGGAACGCCGACCACGGTCAGAGCCTCGAAGAAGACCTACAAAGTCGGCGAGCCCATCAGGGTGTCCTGGAAGAAGGCGCCCGGGATGAAATTCGACTGGCTCGGGCTCTATTCGGCGGGAGAGAACGCCGACAACCCGACGGCATCCACCTGCTCCGCGGGGTTGTGCGGGAATGGCCACTACTTCCTCTACACGTACACGCACAACACGATCGAAGGGTCGACCACCTTCGATGCGGGCTCGTTCGCGGGGTGGAAGACCTGGGACGCGATCGGCACGGGGACGTACCAGATTCGTCTGCTCCTGGACGACGGCTACCGCTCGGCAGCCGTGTCGCCGCCGTTCAAGATCGTCCAGCCCTAGCCCTGCGCGTGCCTGAACTCGTCCTGGCGCACCCAGAGCGTCACGAGCCGCGCGACCAGAGTGACGAGGAAGACGCTGCCGAGGAGCGCCTCCAGGACGGTCAGTGCCTGCGGCAGCCCGACCGCGGGCGAGAGATCGCCGAAGCCGAGCGTCGTCAGTGCGACGAAGCTGAAGTAGAGGTACTCGGACTCCTCGTGCGGGCCGGGCTGGGCGAAGAACGCCGCGTCGCGGAGCTCGCCGAGCGCGAGGTACACGAACGCGAAGAGCAGCCCGAAGAGGATGTAGGCGCAGGTGGCCCCGAGGATCGTCTCCCAGGTCACCGTCTTGTGGTGCGCGATGCGTGAGAGCGTCACCGGGAGCGTTGCGCTCACCAAGAGGCCGACCGGCACGAGATAGGCGACGCCCAGAAGCGACGACGACGTGACGAGGAGGACGATGGGGGCGAGCGCGACGCAGACGGCGATCAGCACCCAATGCCAGGTCTCGAGCGACTCGCCCGCCTCCGGGTCCGAGATCGCCACGATCAGGGCGGCGACCGCGAGGAGGATGCTGGCGACCGCGCCCCAGCGCGCGTCCTCCACGAGCTCGATGACGAAGAAGTTCGCGAGCAGGAGCACGAGCAGGCTCGCGTAGCTGTCGAGCAGCTGGATGATCCTGCGGCGGTTTACGCGCACCCGCCCTAGTTAGGTGCGCGATTGGCGCTTCCTGCCGTCAGACCTCTCGGTAGGCGGCGCGCACGAAGTAGAGGACGCCGTAGGCGAAGAGGCCGGCGGCCACGATGCCGAGCAGGAGCGGCCCGAAGCTCTGTTGGGCAAGCTTCTGCAGCGCCCCGTCGAGCCCGACGGCCTCGTCGGGGTCGTACTCCCACGCGGCCTTGATCAGGAACACGCCGATGAGGGCGTAGACGACGGCTCGCGCCAGATATCCGACGACGCCGACGCGTGTGGCCCATTTCTCCGCGCGGGCGGACATCTGCTCGGTGCGGAGGTCGTCCGTGAACTTCTTCGTCACGCCCCGGTAGACGCTGCCGATTCCCCAGCAGACGAGGGCGACCCCGAGGCCACCCACGAGCCAGCGCCCGGCCGGCCAGTCGAGAACCTTGGCGGTCTGTTCGTCCTCGTTCCCCGACCCCGAGCGCCATCCGATCAGGAGCTCGACGGTCGTGAAGCAGAGAAACGCGTAGAAAAGACCGCGCGCGAGGTGCCACAGGCGCTTCCAGATGCTCAGCTCTCCGTCCTCCTCGAGCTTCTCGCCGAGCGCGGCCACGGCGAAGCGCCAGACCGCATAGCCGGCGAAGCCCACGGCGACGGCGATGAGGAGCGTCGTTCCCCACCACTCTCCCGAGAGCTCCTGCAGCGCTCCCGTGCGGTCCGCGGCCTTGCCGCCCGCTCCCAGCGCGAGCTGAACGGCGAGAAAGCCGATCAGGCAATAGAGAAACCCGGCCGCGGCCATGCCGAAGCGGCCAAGCCATCCGAGCCACGCGGGCTTGTCCGACCCGGTTGTCGAGGCACGGTCGATCGGCGCCCCTGTTGTCAGCCCCGCTCCAGTCACCGTGCAAAGGACTACCCGCTAGATTCGCTCGTCATGCATGACGTGATCGTCATCGGTGGAGGGTTCGCGGGCGTGACCGCCGCGCGTGAGGCCACTCTCGGCGGAGCCTCGGTGCTCCTTCTCGAGGCACGGGACCGGCTGGGAGGGCGCACCTGGACGCATCGCTGGAACGACACCGACGTCGAGCTCGGCGGCGGCTGGGTGCACTGGCACCAACCGCACGTCTGGGCGGAGATCACGCGTGCCGGCCTCGGCGTCGAGCTGGGCGAGGACGCGCAGATCTCGAGCTGGTTCGTCGGCGAGGAACGGCGCGAGGGCGCGATCACGGAGCGTGACGCGATCGCCGAGCGCGGCTGGGACCGGTTCGTGGACGGCGTCCTGGACGCCCTGCCGCTTCCCCACGACCCGCTGCTGGCCGCCGACAAGCTGGCGCGCTTCGACCGCCAGACCATTGCCGAGCGCCTCGACGAGCTCGAGCTCGTCGAGGAGGAGCGCGATGTCCTCAGGGCCGAGCTCGAGTCGCTGGCGCACGGGCATCTCGACGATGCGGGCGCCGTCGCGGTGCTGCGCTGGCACGCGCTCTCCGGCGGCAGCCTCGCGCTGACGAAGCAGACGGGCGGGCGGATCACGTTCCTCGACGGGACCCA
>DASSBN010000009.1:0-2706 GCA_035698665.1 Gaiellaceae bacterium | reverse complement strand
ATCGCGCACCTCGCAGACGCGACGGAGTCGATCCGGGTCGGGGCGGGAGGGATCATGCTGCCGAACCACGCGCCGCTCGTGATCGCAGAGCAGTTCGGGACGCTCGAGGCGCTGCATCCGGGCAGGATCGATCTGGGGCTCGGACGCGCGCCCGGTACCGATCAGATCACGCTGCGCGCTCTGCGACAGGATCCGACCGCCGACACGTTCCCGCAGGACGTCCTCGAGCTCCAGGCGCTGCTCGGCGATCCACTCCCCGGACAGACTGTCTTCGCGATTCCCGGGGTCGGGTCGCATGTGCCGCTCTGGATCCTCGGCTCGAGCCTCTACGGCGCACAGCTCGCGGCGGCGCTCGGTCTCCCGTATGCGTTCGCGTCGCACTTCGCGCCCGATCTGTTGCTGCCGGCGCTCGAGGTGTACCGCGCGCGCTTCCAACCCTCGGCGCAACTCCGGGAGCCCTACGCGATGGTCGCCGTGAACGTCGTCGCGGCGGACGACGACGCGACTGCTGAGCGGCTGTTCACGTCGGCGCAGCAGGCGTTCACGAACATCATCCGCGGGAGCCGGGGTCAGCTACCGCCTCCCGTCGACGACATCGAGGCGCACTGGTCGCCCGCCGAGAAGGCCCAAGTCTCGAACATGCTCAGCCGCTCGTACGTCGGGTCACCGGACACGGTGCGCGAAGGTCTCGAATCCGTCGTCGCCGAGACAGAGGCGGACGAGTTGATCGTCGCCGCCGCGATCCACGACCACTCGGCGCGCGTCCACTCGTACGAAATCCTCGCGACCGTACGACGGGCACTGGGCGCGCGCCGCTCGAGCCGGCCCCGAGCCTGACGGGATCCGCGGCCCTGGCCGTGGACACCGTTCGTGACCTGAACTACTTTCAGACCCGCGGATGCCGTCATTCCCGATCCGACGCCCCTCCCCTGCGGCAAGGCGCGAGGCTAGTCGAACCTGGCCGTAAGGACGGTGTCTACGCCGCGTGATTTCGGGAGGATGGTCTCTCGATCGTCAGACGAGCTTTCCGTTGACCGCCGCTCCGACCCGCTATAGCGACCCACGCGCGCACGAGCTCCGGGCGGAGTACCTCGTGACGTATCCCGTGCCAGAGATCCCGGTGCCGGTGGAGTCGATCGCCGAAGACCTGCTCGGCCTGCGGATCGAGGAACGCGACCTCGGCGAGTGCTCGGGGATGCTGATTCCCTCCGAGCGGCTGATTCTTGTCAACGCGGCGGAGGCGACGAACGGCGACGTCCCGACCCGCCGCCACCGCTTCACGATCGCCCACGAGCTCGGCCACTGGATCTGCCACGCGCAGGCCGCCGAGGAGGCCGCGCCGGCGTACTGCCGCTCACAGGACATCTCGCAGGAGACCGACCGCGACCTCGAGCGCGAGGCCAACGTCTTCGGCGCCGAGCTTCTCATGCCGGAGGCCGCGGTGCGCGAGGCGTGGGCTGCGCTGCCGGATCCGGCGGAGGTGGCGGCGCGGTTCGAGGTGTCGGCGCTCGCTGCGCAGTGGCGGCTGTACAGCTTCGGACTCGCCGAGAGGCCGGCGTGACCGAAAACCTCGGGTTCCTGCCCGGAGTGACGGAAAAGCTGGGCTACTACGTGTACGTCCTGACGGACCCGACCGACGAAAGCCGGATCTTTTACGTGGGCAAGGGTGCAGGCGATCGGGTCTATCAGCACGCCGCGCACGCGCGCGTGGTCGATCCCGTCGAAGGAAGGCGTGGGCTGAAGCTCTCGACCATCAAACGGATCCACGGCGCTGGACACGAAGTCGGCGTGGAGATCCTCCGTCACGGCCTCACGAGCGATGAGGCGTTCATGGTCGAAGCCGCCGTCATCGACGCCCTTCGGCTTTCTGGACTCGACCTGACCAACCTCGTGAGGGGCCAGGCGGGCGGCAAAGGATGGCGTCACCTCGATGAACTTCGCGCCGAGTACGCCGCGCCATCTGTTGAGATTGACCCGTCCGATCGAGCGATCCTCATCCGAATCAATCGCCTGTTCAGACGCACGATGTCTGACGACGAGCTCTATGAGGCGACGCGCCAATGGTGGAGGGTCAGCCCGCGGAAGGCACCGGACCACGTATTCGCCGTCTACGACGGAATCGTACGGGCCGTCTACGCCGTCGATCGCACCGTTGGGAGGAATGGATGGGACGCCGCCTCCGACGGAAGCGGCCGATGGCGATTCACAGGCACTCGTGCTCCGTTGCTGGAAGAGAAGTACGTTTGGCGAGACGTGCGGGCGTACCTGCCGAACGGAGCGCAGAACCCGATTCGATACGTGGGGTGCTAGCGACAGCGTGGCCACGGCGAAGAAACCAAAGCGCGCGGAGACTTACCGCCACGAAGACGAGGCGCTGCTTCGGCCCGAGGTCGGGACGCAGGCGCAGTTTCGGAAGCGGAAGCCGCCGAAGAGCTACCGGTACGACTCGTCGCTTTCGCCGGCGCTCGATTGGGACGGGCAGAACGCGGCACGAGAACTCGGCGAGTGGCTGCTCGCCCAGATCGAGGAGGCGTCGACGCTCGACCCGCCGTTTGCCTTCCCCGAGCCGCGGACGTTCGGCGACGTCGAGGTCGCCGGGCTCCACGACGCGGTCGCGCGGCTGAAGGCGCTCTCGCGGCCGTTCCTCGACTGGTCAGGGAAGGCCGAGCGGCTCTCGTTCGACGTGCCGACGCTGCCGCTCTTCGT
>DASSBN010000008.1:0-4375 GCA_035698665.1 Gaiellaceae bacterium | reverse complement strand
CGCAGCCGCGCTCGCGGTCACATGGTGGCTCCCCGGGCTCGGCTCCGGTGAGGCGCTCCCACTCGGCGGGCTGATCCCCGACAACGCCGAGTCCGCCCAGATCGCGATGCGCGACGCGGAGATCTTCGACATTCCCCTGACGACGGACACCCTCGTCGTCCAGCGGAATCCCAATGGGCTCTCGACTGCCGCGCAGGCGCGCGCAGTCTCCCGTGCGGTCGCCGTCAGCCGGGGGCCGAAAAACCCGGAGGGCATCCAACTCGCCCTGCCGATCGCGAACACGCTCGGCCTCTTCCCCGGTTCGCAAGAACGCGGGACGACTGCAATCACGTATCTCTATTTCGGGCCCGACGCATCGCTCTCGGACCGCGTCGCCGCGGCGGGCGCCTACATGAACCGCATTCCGGTCGAGGACGCTCCCGTCGGCGTGACGGGCCCAGCACCCGCCCGCGACCAGCAGTTCGACGAGATCGAGAAGGCGCTTCCGATCGTCGAGGCCGGCACGGTGCTCCTCATCATGCTCGTGGTCGGGCTCACGTTCCGCTCCCCGGGCGCGCCGCTGCTCACGCTCTTCACGGCAGCGATCTCGTTCCTGGTCGCGCGCGGCGCGATCCCGTGGGTCGGCACGCGCCTGGGCGTTGAGATCCCACAGGAGGTCGAGCCGCTCGTCGTCGCCTTGACGCTCGGAATCGTCACGGACTACGCCGTCTTCTACCTCTCCTCCATGAGGCGCCTGCTGCTCGAGGGCAGATCGGCCCCCGATGCGGCACGGGCGGCGACGATTCGCGTCACGCCCATCGTCGCGACCGCGGGCCTCATCGTCGTGGCGGGAACGGCCGCGCTGCTCGTCGGAGAGCTCGACTTCTTCCGCGCCTTCGGCCCGGCTCTCGCGCTCACCGCCGCGGTCGCGCTCGTCGTCTCGGTCACGCTCATCCCCGCTTCGCTCGCCATTCTCGGCCGCTTCACCTTCTGGCCGGGGCTGGACGAGTCACAGCGCGACGACACCTTCGTGTCGCCGACGCGCGAGGCGCTCGCCCGCTTCGTCACCTCTCGCCCGGTCGCCTTCCTCACCGTGCTGCTCTGCGGCGGACTGCTCTTCCTCGGCGCGACCGGGCTCCCCGGGACGAAGCTCGGCATCCGCCTCATCTCCGGCCTCCCCGACGGCACGACGGAGGCGCAGGCGGCACAGGCGGCCGGCAAGGGCTTCGCCCCGGGCATCACCGCGCCGACCGTGGTGCTCGTCGAGAGCCAGGGAATCGGAGACGACGAGGCGGCGCTCATCCGCATGCAGAGAGCGCTGGCCGGCGAGCCCGGCGTGGCCGGGGTCCTCGGCCCCCGGGAGCAGCAGATCCCGAGAGCTCCCGAAGGCTTGTTCGTGACCGAGGACGGAAATGCGGCCCGGTTCGTCGTCATCCTCGACAAGGATCCGTTGAGCGCCGACGCGATCGCCGAGGTGCGCACGCTCGACGACGCGCTGCCCGGCCTGCTGCGCGACAGCGGGCTCGAGGACACGAGGGCGGGCATCACGGGCCAGACCGCCATCGCCTCCGACACCGTCGAGGCGGTTGTCAACACGTCCGTCCGGGTGGGCGCGGCCGTACTCATCGTCAACTTCCTGCTCCTGGGTCTCTTCCTCCGAGCCTTCATCGCGCCGCTCTACCTGCTCGCCGCGAGCGTGGCGTCGGTCGCTGCGACGATCGGTCTGACCAAGTACGTCTTCCAGGATCTCCTCGGCCACTCCGACCTGACGTACTACGTCCCGTTCGCGGCCGGGGTGCTCCTCGTCTGCCTCGGCTCGGACTACAACGTCTACGTCGTCGGGCGCATCTGGCAGGAGGCGGAGCGCATGCCGCTCCGGGAGGCGATCGCCTTCGCCGCCCCACGCGCCTCGAAGGCGATCGGCGTCGCCGGGATCGCGCTCGCCTCCTCCTTCGCGATGCTGGCCGTCGTCCCGATCGACGGCTTCAGGGAGCTCGCCTTCATGCTCAGCGTCGGAGTCCTGCTCGAGACGTTCGTCGTCCGCTCGGCGCTGATCCCCGCTCTGATCTCGCTCTTCGGCACGTCCAGCGCCTGGCCCGGCCGCATCGGCCGCCCGGAGCCCGTGCGTGAGAACTGACGGCTACGCGCCGCTCCGCGATTACGCGGCGATCGGGGACGGACGAACCGTCGCGCTCGTCGCCCGGGACGGCGCGATCGACTGGCTCTGCTTCCCCGCGCACGACTCGCCGACGGTCTTCGGTGCGCTGCTCGACCCGGAGAACGGCGGACGCTGGACCTTCGCGCCCACAGAGCCCTACGACGTGGAACGACGCTACATCCCGGAGACGAACGTCCTCGAGACGACGTTCAAGACGGCGAACGGAACGGTGCGCATGACCGACGCCATGGGCATGCAGGACGGCGGCCTGCCGCCCTGGGTCGAGCTCGTGCGTAAGGCTGAAGGGCTGAGCGGCAGCGTGCCCATGGCGTGGTCGGTCGAGCCGCGCTTCGGCTACGGCCAGGCGGAGACGACGCTCGAGCTCCGCGAGGGAACGCCGGTCGCGACGGACGGCCGCGACGCCATCGCGATCTCGAGCTGGGATGCCGGCGAACCGACAGTCGGAAACGGCGCGATCCGAGGTGAACGCGACCTGCGCGGAGGAGAGACAGCGCTCCTCGCCATGAGCGGCGTGCGTGAAAGTCCCATCCACTTCCAGCCCCGGGACGGCGTCGAGCTCAGGCTCGAGGGAACGATCGCCGCCTGGAGGCGCTGGCTCCAGGGTCACGGGGTCTACGAGGGCCCTTGGAAGGAGGCCGTTCTGCGCAGCCTCCTCGTCCTGAAGCTCCTCATCCACACGCCGACCGGCGCGATCACGGCGGCGGCCACGACCTCGGTCCCGGAGCGAATCGGCGGCGACAAGAACTACGACTACCGCTACGCCTGGGTGCGGGACTCGGCCTTCACCCTCGATGCGCTCCTGCGCCTCGGCTACCACGAGCAGGCGCACGAGTCGTTCACGTGCTTGCTCGGAGCCCTCGAGTCCACGCATCCCCGTGTGCAGCCGATCTACACGATCACGGGCGACCTGCTGACCGAGGAGCGCCAGCTGGACCTTCCGGGCTACCGGAAGTCGCGGCCCGTGCGCGTCGGTAACGACGCGGCCGACCAGCTGCAGCTCGGGGGCTACGGAGCTCTCCTCGCCACCACCTGGCACTACGTGCGCGACGGAAACGTGCTCGACGAGCGCACCGGCAGGCAGCTGGCGGAGGTCGTCGATCTGCTCACGAGGACCTGGCGCAACGAGGACTCGGGGATCTGGGAGCTGCCCGAGACGCGGGCCTACACCCAGTCGAGGATCGCCGCCTGGGAGGCTTTCGACCGCGCCCTCGCCCTCGCTGCGAAGGGCCAGGTCCCGGACACAAACGCGCATGCGTGGAGGCGGACGGCCGACGAGATCCGCACGTGGATCGACGAGAACTGCTGGTCCGAGGAGCGCGGCACCTACACCATGTATCCGGGAAGCGACGCGCTCGACGCGAGCTGCCTGCTGGCCGCGCGCATCGAATTCGGCGAGCCGGACGACGAGAGGAACCTGAGGACGATGGACACGCTCCGCCGCGAGCTCGGCCGCGGCCCGCTCCTCTACCGCTACACCGGCATGCCCGAAGAGGAGGGCGCCTTCGTCCCCTGCTCCTTCTGGCTCGTCGAGTCCCTGGCGCGCGCCGGTCGGCAGAACGAAGCGGCGGAGCTCATGGACGAGCTTCTCGCGCTCGGGAACGACGTCGGCCTCTTCTCCGAGCAGATCGACCCGGGCTCGGGCGAGTTCCTGGGGAACTTCCCGCAGGGGCTCTCGCACCTCTCGCTCGTCAACGCGGCGGTGAACTGCGAGGGCAGTCCTAGCGGCGCAGGCTGAGAAGCCCCGTCACGACGGCTCCGGCGCCGGCCGCGGCCGCAGCGCCGAGCGCTCCCTTGTGCTCTGCGAGCCACGCCTGGACGCTCTTGTCGTGCGCCTGGTCGTCGAAACGACCGTGGGCGCCCTCGTCCTCCGGGATGGGCTCGTAGAGGTTCACCGGGCGATCGGGGTCGAGAGGTTCGCTGGGCATCTGTTGGGACTCGAAGCCCGTGCGCGACAGGTACCACTCGGCGAACCACGGCGCGAGCTTGTTCCCCCAGATCGTGTAGACGGTCGGCACGCCGACGTAATGCTCGCGGCGACGGGAATGGGCCGCCCAGTAGACGGCCCGCGCGGCTACCTCGGGCTGGTAGATCGGCGGCACCGGCATCGGGTGGTTCGGGGTCTTGGCGAGGCAGTGCTCGAATTGCGGCGTGTTCAGCCCCGGCAGCTGGACCATCGTCATGTGCACGCTCGATCCCGTGTGCCGGAGCTCGCAGCGC
>DASSBN010000007.1:0-28067 GCA_035698665.1 Gaiellaceae bacterium | reverse complement strand
TCCTTGATCGAGCCGACGGCGAAGGGACGCGGGTCGACGAGCTCGGAGGCGCCTCCCTTCTTCGCCGCGAGCACGGCGGCGCCGTAGGTCATCTCGCCGTGGGTGAGCGTCGGCCCGTCCTCGATGGCGAGGACGCGCTTGCCCGCGATCTCGTGGGTGTCCTGCTCGACCTCGAAGGGTGAAGCCGCGCGGACGATCGCGGCGTCCGGATTGGCGAACCGGATCGACTCCAGGACGGCTTCGACCCCCTCTTCTGGCGCGGTGTCGATCTTGTTCACGACGCAGGCGTCGGCCATACGCAGGTTGGTCTCGCCCGGGTGGTAGCGAAGCTCGTGGCCGGCGCGGTGAGGATCGACGACGACGAGATGGAGATCGGGCCGGATGAAGGGGATGTCGTTGTTGCCCCCATCCCAGACGACGACGTCGGCTTCCTGCTCGGCCCGTTCGAGGATGGCGCCGTAGTCGATCCCCGCGAAGACGAGGTTGCCCTCGGCGAGATGGGGCTCGTACTCCTCGCGCTCCTCGATGGTCGCGTCGGCGGCATCGAGATCCTCGTAGCGCTCGAAGCGCTGCACCGCCTGCTTCGTCAGGTCGCCGTACGGCATGGGGTGGCGTAGGACCGCGACGCGCTTCCCGTCGCCGCGCAGCACCGAGGCGACATGCCGCGTCGTCTGGCTCTTGCCTGAGCCGGTGCGAACCGCGCAGATGGCCACGACCGGCTTCGAGGCGCGGAGCTCCGTCGAGCGCGGCCCCATGAGGCGGAAGTCCGCTCCGGCCGCCATCGCGATCGACCCGATGTGCATCACGTGCTCGTGGGTGACGTCCGAATAGGCGAAGACGACGTCGTCGATCTCCTCGCTGCGGATGATCTCGGCGAGCTCGTCCTCCGCCCGGATCGGGATTCCGTCCGGGTAGCCCTCGCCGGCGAGCTCCGCCGGGTAGACCCGGCCCTCGATGTCGGGGATCTGGGTGGCCGTGAACGCGACCACGCGGACATCGTCACGCCCGCGGAAGGCGACGTTGAAGTTGTGGAAGTCGCGGCCGGCCGCGCCGGCGATCAGAACCTTTCGCATCAGGTGACAGTCTCTCCGATTCGCTCCGCCACCGCGGCAAGCTCGAGCTCGGCGCCGGCGACCTCGGCGAGCAGCTCGTCCGCCGTCGGCTTCTGGCCCTCGGCCCAGAGCTCGCGGAGAAGCGAGCCCGCCTCGCGGCGCGTGAACCAGGCGCGGCCGAACTCCTCCCGCAGGAACGAGCGCAGGAGCGACTCGAAGGCCCAGGCCCGCAGGTAGCTGGACGAGTAGAAGCCGGCGTCCACATCGCCGAGGAAGTCCACGTCGGCGACCTCGATCTTCAGCGCGTCGTACATGCGCTCGGCGTAGCGGGCGCGCATCGACTCGAGCTCGGTGTCGCCGTGCAGCTCGAGCTCGTACAGGAACTTGGCGGCGTAGCGGCGGACGAAGTAGAGCTGTCCGGCCGAAGCCTCGGCGGCGAAATCCCCGGGCCGCGCGAAGTCGAGCCGCCGCTCGAGCCACGCGGGCTCGTTGACGAGGAGCTCGAGCAGCATCGCCCACCCCTCGGTGACCGCGTTGTCCCCGAGGCGCCTCGCTTCGACGGGGAGGTCGCCGGAGGTGTGCGCGTAGTGCTCGGTGTGGCCGGCCTCGTGGAAGAGGGCGTGCCAGTCGTCTGGACCGCCGATCGGCTGGATGACGAGCATGACGCGGCCGGGAACCTCGATCGGCGCGCAGAAAGCGCGCGGCGACTTCGTCGGACGCGACTCGATGTCGAGGTGGACGTTCTCCTGGGTCTGCAGGTCGATCCCCAGGCCGGCGAGCGTCCCTTCGAGCGCCGGCAGCATCATCTCGCCGGGGAAGCCGGTGTCCCATTCGTTCGCGCGGAAGAGGCGCGGCACGTCCCAGCGCTTCGCCTCCTCGAGCGGGATGCCGACGCGGCGGCGGAACAGCATGTCCATCGCGCGCACGTAGAGATCCTCGGTGCCGGCGAGGAAGCTCTCGCACTGCGAGCCGAGCTCGTCGAGCGGGAATCCGAAGCCCGTGTAGAGATCGCGGTACGTGTCGGCGCCGAGCTCCCGGGTCGCGGACCTGCGCGTCTCCGCCATGCGGACGTGGCGTCCGTTCAGGTGCTCCTCCGTGAGCGCGACGCGAGCCCGGTCGAGCCGCTCGCGCCGGCTCCGGTCGGGTTCGTTCGCGATCGACGGCCTGAGGAGCCTGTAGCCGATCTCCTCGCCGTCGACGGTTGCGCTCAGCGAAGCCTCGAGCCCCGCGATCTCCTCCGCGTCGGCACGGGTCAGATCGCCCACGTAGCCCTCGCAGCCGAACCGCCAGAGCTCACGCGCCCCGCGGCCCTCGATCTCGGCGGACGCGGCGAGGCGCCGGCACGCGTCGAGCGTGGTCAGATCGGAGAAGCGCTCGTAGATCGGGGAGAGCTCGAACTCGTCCTTCAACCCCGCGAAATGGAGGTAGTACTCCTCGTCGAGCGCGGCGATGAACCGGTCGGCTTCGTCCCGGTACGCCTCGAGCTCTGCCACCGGGGCCGTCGCCATGAGTCCCGTAGGATAGCTGCCGTGCACCAGTTCGACGTGCAGACGGAGAAGAAGACCGAGCTCGTGAACATCACCGACCAGGTGCGCGAAGCGGTTCGCGGGAACGGCGGCGGATCGGCCGCTCTCGTCTATGTCCCGCACACCACCGCTGCGGTCACGATCAACGAGAACATCGACCCCGATCTCGTCGACGACCTCGAGCGTGCCTTCGGCCGCGTCGTCGCCGAGGACTGGGACTGGCGCCACGATGACGCGGACGGCCCGAATGCGCCGAGCCATGCGCGCTCGACTCTCGTCGGCCCGCAGATCCTCGTCCCGTTGGACGACGGCGAGCTCGCCCTCGGCACCTACCAAGGGATCTTCTTCTGCGAGTTCGACGGGCCGCGCTCGCGGAAGGTCTACGTCACGACGCTGGACTAGCCAAGGCGCGGCTAGGCTGGCCGGGTGGCTGCCCCGCTTCGCAAGGACCAGGAGCTCGACCTCAAGATCGACTCGCTCGCCTACGGCGGGAACGGCGTCGCGCGGCTGAACGGCTTCGTCGTCTTCGTGCGCCGCGGGCTTCCCGGCGACACGGTTCGCGCGCGCGTCACGAAGGTGAAGCGAAACCACGCCGAGGCGACGGCGCTCGAGGTCGTCGAGGGAGGAGCGCCGCGCGTCGATGCGCCGTGCGCCCACTACCCCGCCTGCGGCGGTTGCCGCTTCCAGGACCTCGCCTACGAGGCGCAGACCGAGGCGAAGCAGGCGCAAGTCGCCGACGCCCTCGCGCGCATCGGCCGGCTCGAAGGCTTCGAGCTCGAGCCGATCGTGCCGGCGGAGTCGGTCTTCCACTATCGGAACAAGCTCGAGTACTCGTTCACGGAAGAGGACGGGAAGGTCGCGCTCGGCTTCCACCGCGCGGGCCGGTGGGACGAGGTGCTCGACATCCAGAAGTGCTGGCTGACGACCGACCTCGGCAACGCGATCCGAAACCGCGTCAAGCAGTGGGCCAACGAGCAGGGCCAGCGCGCGTACGACCAGGAGTCGCAGGAGGGCTACCTCCGCCATCTCGTCGTGCGCGAGGGCCGCAACACGGGGCAGGCACTCGTCGTTCTGGTGACTGCGCCGGGTGAGCTCGAGGAGGAGAGCTTCGTCGCCGCGCTCGAGGAGTTCCCCGAGGTGCGTTCGGTGCACTGGGCGGTGAACGACACGCCGGCGGAGATCACCAATGTCCCGTCCCGGCTCCTCTGGGGGGACGAGGCGATCGAGGAGGAGATCCTCGGCCTCCGCTTCCGTGTGCGCCCAAACGCCTTCCTGCAGACGAACACGGAGATGTGCGAGCGGCTGTACTCGCTCGCCATCGAGTACGCGGGCCTGACCGGTGAGGAGACCGTCTACGACCTCTACTGCGGCACGGGCACGATCGGGCTCTCGATGGCCCGCGAGGCGTTGACGGTCTGGGGCATCGAGTCCTCGGAGGAGTCCGTCGCCTGCGCCGTCGAGAACGCCGAGCTGAACGGCCTCGCCAACGCCGCGTTCTTCGCGGGCGAGGTCGGGGCCGACGTCGAGGAGCTGCGCGACCGGGCCGGCGCGCCCGACGTCGTCGTCGTCGACCCGCCGCGCGCCGGCCTTGCCGGGAAGGCGCTCGCCGCCGTCGGCTCGCTGGAGGCGCCGCGGCTCGTCTACGTCTCCTGCAACCCGACGACGCTGGCCGGAAACGCCAAGGAGCTCGTCGCCGAGTACGGCTACACGCTCGAGCGCGTGCGGCCGGTCGACATGTTCCCGCACACGCCGCACGTCGAGTCGGTGGCGCTCTTCACGCGCTCATGAGAGTCGCCGCCCTCTACGACATCCACGGGAACTTGCCTGCTCTCGAAGCCGTCCTCGCCGAGGTCGACGCGGACACCATCCTCGTCGGCGGCGACGCCGTCCTCGGCCCCATGCCGAAGGAGACTCTGGCCCTTCTCCGCGACCGCGAGGCGACGTTCATCCGCGGCAACTGCGAGCGTCACGTCGTCGCGCCGCCTGACGGGACGGAGATCTGGGACGAATGGGCGCGGTGGGCGCACAACCAACTCGATGAGGAAGACCTCGCCTTCCTGCGCGAGCTTCCTCACCCTCTTTCGCTCGGCGTCGAGGCGGTCGGACACGTTCTTTTCTGCCACGGCTCGCCGCGAAGCGACGAGGAGATTCTCACGGCGATCACCCCGCCGAAGCGCCTCGACCCTATCCTGGATGGCGTTCGGGAGCGTGTGATCGTGTGCGGCCACACCCACGTCCAATTCGACCGTCTCGTCGGCGACCGCCGCATTGTCAATGCGGGCAGTGTCGGAATGGCGTACGAGGGCGAGCCAGGGACCGCATGCTGGGCGTGCCTCGGCCCGGAGATCGAGCTACGGCGCGCGCACTACGACGTGGAGGCCGCGGCGTCCTCGATCCGCTCGGCCGGCATGCCCGGCGCGGAGCAATTCGTCGACGAGTACGTTCTCCACCAGACGAGCGCGGATGAGGCGACGGCTCACTTCGAGTCCGTCGCGGAGACGGGCTAGGCGAGCGAGAGGACGAGCGTCCAGGCCTGGTCCGCGTGAGTGCGGCTCCACGTAGTGCGACTGCGCGCTCGGCGAGCACGGATTCGTCCAGCTCGTCCGATCGCCACCGGGCCGCCCAGCACAGCATGGTTCGAGAAATGCGAGATCCGCCTCGCCCGCTCGGCGGACGCTCACTTCGCTCACCGCGCCGAGCGCCAGCCCTTGTAGTAGCGCCACAGGTGGTCGGCGTTGGCCAGGCAGAACCCGACCGAGAGGAGCGGGAGCGCGGGGAGCCCCGAGATGTCGAAGCCGACGGCGAGGGCGAGGGTGGCGCCGAAGGAGAGCGTCATCAGGATCCACGTGAGCCCGATGCGCAGGCCGAAGCGGTCGGCTGCGCCCAGGAAGAGCGAGAAGAAGAGGACGTCGGGGAGCCCGAGCTGCGCCGAGTTGTGCTCGCCGGGTAGCGGGAACGAGATCGAGAGCGCATTGAAGACCTGCGGCTGGTTCTCGACGATCTCCTTGGTCGGCCCGCGGGCGACCGAGAAGATGTCCACCGGGACGATCAAGACGGCGATGAGGAGCACCCAGCTGAGCGCCTCGAAGAAGGCGAGGAACCACCAGGCGACGCAGACGACCGCGGCGATCTTCACGAAGTTGGCGACGATGTCCAGGTCGGCCCACTCGAGAACGACGCTGACCGCCACGAGCGCGATAGCGGCCCAGCCGAGCCTCACCATCGTCGTCCGTCGGAGCGGCAGCGCGATCAGGACGAGCACGAACGTGAGCGGGATCAGGCCGAAGGAGAGGAAGACCACGTCGGCCCAGAGCCCGAGCGTGGGGAGGTCTTCCGAAACGCCGTAGTACCAGGCGAGAACCGCGAGGACCGCTAATACGGCGGCTGCTCGGACCACCAGGGCCCGATCGCCTTGAATGCCTCCCAGAAGTCCTTCTTGGCCGGAGCCTCGTCCAGCGAGGCGTCCAGGTCCGGGGTCACCAGCGCCTCGATCGTCGGCGTGAACTTCTGGATCGACCCCGGCTGGCTCGCGATCTCGGTCGCGAGCGGGAAGCGGACGGCGTTCAGGCACGTGAGGGCATCTTGCCCCATGACCACGATGAGCTTGGGCTGGACGATGTGGATCTCGCGCGCGAGCCACTCCCGCGCCTGTGCTTCGTCCGCGTCCGGGAACTTGAGGCAGTTCGTCCCGTAGATCGCGGTCGGGTCGACGTGGAGGCGCTGGAGGGACTTCAAGACGGCCTGGCCCGCGCGGCCGAAAAAGGCGACGCCCTCGTGTTGCTCCGCGGTCTGGGGCCCGTACTTCAGGAGGAAGAGGTCCGCCTGCGGGTGGCCCGAGCCGAGCACCGGCGCTCGGTCCGCGCCTGCCTCCTGGGCGATCTCGCGGCCGAGATCGTTGATCTCGGCGATCGCCTTCTCGAGGTAGCGCTGTGAGATGTCGTCCGTGGGCACGGGCAAGGGGGCTGCAAGCCTATTCGGGGCCGTGCGGCCCTCTTCCTACACGGCGGCCTTCGACCGGCGGGCTCTCGACTGCGCGACCCACTTCAGGCCCTGCAGATAGACGAGGGATTTCGGGCGGCGCACGATCTCGGCCGAGCGGAGGCTGATGAGGAACTCGGCGGCGTTCTCGAACGCGCGCATGCGGACGAGCCCGGTGCCGACGCCCTGCAGGACGTGTGCGTCGGAGCCCGCCGCCATGGTCAGGTTGTACTTGCGCGCGAAGCGCAGCGCCTCGTCGTTGAAGCCTTCGAAGAGAAGACGCGCGTTGTAGACCTCGAACACGTCGATCTCGGACAGGTGGCGATGCAGCGTCGGCGCATCGGGGATCGTGTGCAGGCGGTCGAACGGGTGTGGGAGATAGACCACGCCGCCCTGCTCCCTGATCGCCGCGATCGTGTCGGCCATCGGCAGCCCGCGCTCGATCTGCTCCCCGAGGAAGAGCCCGATGACCTCACCTTTCTCCGTCTTGATCTCCTCGCCGGGAATGACCATGAGCTTGCGGTCGCGGGCAAGCTGGAGGGCCTCCTGGGCTCCGGAGAAGACGTTGTGGTCGGTGATCGCGATCGCACCGAGCCCTTGTGCCTCCGCGTAGTCGAGGAGGTCGGCGACCGGCACCGAGCAGTCGTGCGAGTGATCCGTGTGCATGTGCAGGTCGGCGAGGATGAAAGGCCTGTCCGCGAGGGGCTCCGCGGGTGTGCGCGCCACGGTGCGCCGCCGACCGAGCACGGACTCGTAGAGCGTCTCGAGCTCGTCGGCGAGCGTCTCGGAGCCAAGAGCCTCCGAAGAGCGCCGCACAGTCTCGGACTGGGCGCGCCGCCACTCGGGGTCGGAGGCGAGCCTGCCGAGCGCGGCGCCCACGAGCTCGGGCTGCTCCTGAGCCCCCGACGGGTCGACGAGGGGGACGCCGGCGGCGGCGGCCTCTGCGCGGAAGCGGCGGACCCCGCGCTGAGCCGGGACGAGGCCGGCGGCACCGGCGAGGAGCCGCGCTCGACTCTGGCCGTCGAAGGCCGTGCGCACGGTCACGCGGTCACGAAGCGCGCGCGGAACGTAGGGGCGGCTGGAGAGCGGGCTCGTGCGCACGAAGACGAGCTCCCAGTCCGGCAGATCTCGAAGCTCCCGCAGCGCCGCCCGGGAGCGCGGCAGCTCGTCGGCACGCCACTCGAAGAGGAAGCAGTCCGCCGGCCGCGCGTCTCTGAAGCGGTCGAGCTCGATGCCTTCGGGCAGAGCCGTGTAGTCGCCCGGGAACCGCTCGCGCGCTGCGGCGAGGGTCTCCTCGCCGACGGCGGTCAGGCCGTCGATCCGTGACAGCAGGCGCTCGCGCTGCTTCTTGCCGGGCGGGTACGCGAGACGGTCTGGGGAGTGGAATGTCGCGACGGAGAGCGCACGCGAGTCGCGCAGAGCGAGATAGGAGAGGCTCGGGAGTCCCGGCTCATGGGCGTGGAGGATGTCGAAGGAGTCCGCACCGAGCGCGAGCTCGAGGTTCGCGCGGACGCCGATGGGGACTCCGAGCCGGCTCTTCCGCGAGATCGGCACCGCGGGGCCGAGCGCGACGATCCCGGCCAGCGGCTCGCCCTGCGCGCCGAGACGCCGCAGCGCGCGCCGGCCGCGAGCGAGGTCCGCCGCGCGGTTCGACGGCGCCAGAACGACGACTTCGTGCCCCCGCCGGCGCAGCTCCTCCGACGCGGCGTGCACGTGCTCGTTGACCGGGTGCGGCTGCGACCACGCGAACGGCGTGACCATGCAGATCCGTAGGCCCACGCGTCGAGTCTATCGCCGGAGAAGAGGAGAGAGGGCCGGCTCTCGCCGACCCTCTCTCGGCCTTGCAACCGCTATGCGACGGCCGTCGTCTTTGCGGTCTTCTGCGCGTTCTTCTTGATGAACTGCTCGACCAGGTCGTACGCCTCGTCGTCTTGGATCTGCTTCGGGGGCGACTTCATGAGGTACGCGCTCGGGCCCTCGAGGGCGCCGGAGACACCGTTCAACATCGCCAGCTTCGCGAGCCGGACTGCGTCGATGACGATGCCGGCCGAGTTCGGGGAGTCCCACACCTCGAGCTTCAGCTCCAGGTTGAGCGGGACGTCGCCGAAGGCGGAGCCCTCCATGCGGATGTAGGCCCACTTGCGGTCGGTCAGCCAGGGCACGTAGTCGGACGGGCCGACGTGGACGTTCTCCGCGCCGAGGTCGTAGTCGAGCATCGACGTGACCGCGTTCGTCTTCGAGATCTTCTTCGACTCGAGGCGCTCGCGCTCGAGCATGTTCAGGAAGTCGGAGTTGCCACCGACGTTCAGCTGCATCGTCTTGTCGAGATGCACGCCGCGCTCCCGGAAGAGGCTCGTGAGCACGCGGTGCGTGATCGTCGCGCCGACCTGCGACTTGATGTCGTCGCCGATGATCGGCAGGCCGGCCTGCTCGAAGCGCCGCTGCCAGTAGGCCTCACGGGCGATGAACACGGGCATGCAGTTCACCATCGCGCAGCCGGCGGAGAGGATCTGCTCCGTGTACCACTTGGTCGCCTCTTCGGAGCCGACGGGGAGGTAGTTGACGACGACGTCGGTGCCGGTCTCCGTGAGGATCCCGACGACGTCGTCGGTCTCGCCGGGCGCCTTCTCGACGACCTCGGAGAGGTACTTGCCGATCCCGTCGTGCGTCATCCCGCGCGACACCTTGATGCCGGTCTTGGGGACGTCGGCGAACTTGTACGTGTCGTTGGGATGCGCCCACATCGCGTCGGCGAGGTCCTTCCCGACCTTGTCTGTGGTGACGTCGAAGGCCGCCGTGAACTCCACGTCCGAGACGTGGTAGCCGCCCAGGTCGACGTGCATGAGGCCGGGGACGAACTGCTCGGGGTTCGCGTCCTTGTAGTACTGGACTCCCTGCAGGAGGGAGTTGGCGCAGTTGCCCACGCCGATGATCGCGACGCGCACCTTGCCGTTGCCGCGCGCGTGGCCGTTCTTGGAGCCGTTGCTCGAAGCCATCGTGTCCTTTCGGTGGGCGCCGAGCCGCTCTGTGAGGGTCTCGACGATGAGCTGGTTGACCGTCCTCTTCCGCTCCCGGGCTCGCTGCGTCAGCTTGTCCTTCAGCTCCATCGGCATGCGAAGAAGAACGTCGCCCTTCTCGCTCGGACGGCCGCTTCTGCGGCCGGAGCTCTCGAAGGGGACGGCGAAGCGGGAAGCGAGAATCCCGACCGCGAGGTCGTTGAGGTTGCCTGCGGTCGCCTCGACCTCCTGGGCGAGGTCGCGCTTGAGATCCGCGGGCATGCGGACGAGGACATCCTTTCGCTCCCGTGCCATCACGCTAGTGATAGCACAAATGTGCTATCACCGCGGCGAGTGTCTCAGCTCGCGCCGTTCAGTGAACCCACCCTGATCGCTGTGATGCGCGTGTACCAGACCTTGGCCGAGTCGGACTCTCCGAATTGCTGGCAGCGCATGAGCAGCGTTGTGCCCGCGCTGAGCAAACCGCTCGACTCGAGGCTCACGTTGCCGGAGTTGAACGCCCGCGAGAATGCGGACGAGTTGTCGCCGTCGAGAGAGCAGCTCGTCTCGATGTCGTCGTCCTCTCCGCTCGACAGCGTCTTGCCCAGGACGACGTAGTAGCCGGCCTTCGGGATGGTCAGTGCCGCGACCGTGCGGACGGAGTCGTCCTGGGGAAGCGGGAGGCCGCTGATGCCGTTCGTCGCGATCGAGTAGGCATCGGAGGGCCCTGCGGGGCCGGTGTCACCCTTCGGCCCGGGATTTCCCTGCGGGCCTTGGATTCCCTGAAAACCGCGCAGGCCCTGGACGCCCTGGGGACCCTGCGGGCCCTGAGGCCCGGGCGGGCCTGCAGGGAGCTCGCCCGCGGCGAAGTCGCTTGCGTGGAGGGAGCCGTCGGCGACCTTCGAAGAGCTGACCGCGTTTCCGTGCAGCTGGGACGCGCCGATCGCGCCGTTCGCGACCTTGCTCGCGACGACGGCATCGGACTTCAGCTGCTTCGTGCCGACGCTCGCCCTCGGCAGTGACGTAACGGCATAGGCGCTTTCGCCGAGCGACACCGCCAGCGCCAAGCAGGCGATGACGAGGGCGGGCGAGGGCAGGCGAAGCTTGCGCTTCCGTGAATGCATTGAGACCCCTTCGTCGATGGACGTAAGGAGTATCGCTTCACGATGTTCTTTAGTTCAAGTTCGTAACAACGCGATCAAATCTGCTCGCGGAGCTGCTTGCGCACGAAGACGATGCGTTGCACCACCGTGACCCACGCGGTCGTGGCGAGGAGCGCCATCGTCGCGGGGAGCACGAGCTCGTGGATCGGGGCGAGGACGAGCCCTGTCGTGATCACGACCACGCGCTCGGCTCGGCTCCCGAGGCCGACGTCGCCGCGCAGGCCGAGCGCCTCTGCCCTTGCCCGCGCATAGCTGACGAGAAAGGAGCCCGCGACGGCGGCGAAGGCGAGCGCGACTCCCCACATCTGGTCGTGGCGCATGAGGACCAGTCCGATCGCCGCGATCATGAAGCCCTCGCCCACGCGGTCGACGGTCGAGTCGAGGAACGCGCCGAAGGGGCTGCCGATCCCGCGGCTGCGGGCGAGCGCGCCGTCGAGGATGTCGAGAATCGAGCCGACGACGAAGAGGACCGCTCCGATCCAGTAGAAGCCCCAGCCGAGGTACTCGAAGAAGACGGCGACCGAGCCTGCGATGCAGAGGCCGACGCCCGAGATCGTGAGCGCGTCCGGGGTGACCTTGGCCTCCTCGAGCTGCGCCATCGACTGCGCGGCGAGCCGGCGCGCTTCGTCCGTGTAGGTCTGCTTGGCCCGTGCGAGCTTCGGGTTGGCCACGGCGCGAGCCTAACCCTTTAGCCGCCGATGTAGGACATCTCGACCCTGGGCAGGTCCCGTGTCGCCTGCGACCGGAGCTCGGAGTAGCGATCGGCTCGCTCGCGCCAGATCCCTCCGATGGCCGCGGCGATCTCGTCGTCGCCCGCCCCGTCGCGCAAGAGCCCACGCAGGTCGTGGCCCGTCGTGGCGAAGAGGCACGTGTAGAGAGAGCCGTCCGCCGAGAGCCTCGCACGCGTGCAGGCACCGCAGAACGGCCGCGTCACCGAGGCGATCACGCCGACCTCGCCGCTCCCGTCCCGGTAGCGGTAGCGCTCGGCGACCTCTCCCGGATAGCGCGGCGGCAGCGGCTCGAGCGGGAGCTCCGCATCGATCCGCGCGAGGATCTCCGTCGCGGGGACGACGTCGTCCAGCCGCCAGCCGTTCGTGTGCCCGACGTCCATGTACTCGATGAAGCGCACGACATGGCCGCGATCGCGGAAGTGGCGCGCCATCGGAAGGATCGCATCCTCGTTCACGCCGCGCTTGACGACGACGTTCACCTTCACGGGGAGTCCGGCATCCGAGGCGGCCTCGATCCCGTCGAGGACCGTCCGCACGGGAAAGTCGACGTCGTTCATGGCGCGGAAGACGTCGTCGTCGAGCGAGTCGAGGCTGACCGTGATCCGCCGGAGTCCCGAGTCCTTGAGCGCTTGCGCCTTCTGGGCGAGGACTGCGCCGTTCGTGGTCAGCGTCAGGTCGAGCCCCGGGATCCCAGCCAGCATCTCGACGAGCCGCTCCACGTCGCGGCGGATGAGCGGCTCGCCGCCCGTGAGGCGGATCTTCTCGACTCCCAGGCCCGCGAAGACGTGGGCCAGGCGCGCGATCTCCTCGAAGGTGAGCAGGTCGCGGCGGGGCAGGAACGCGTAGTCGCGCCCGTAGACCTCCTTCGGCATGCAGTACACGCACCGGAAGTTGCAGCGGTCCGTGATCGACACGCGGAGGTCGCGCAGCGGCCGGTGAAAGGTGTCCTCGAGCGCCACGGTCATACCCTAGCCTGCCCGCGTGGACCGATTAGCCCACCTGATGGATTCCCCCCGGAATCCGAATTGAGCTGATCCTCCGGCGCGGGCATCCTCGGTTCATGGCGGCGTCCTACGGGCCGAGGGTATGGCTTGCTCTCGCGACGATCTACGTCGTTTGGGGCTCGACCTTCATGGCGGTGACGATCGCCGTGCGCGACGTCCCGCCGCTCCTCGCCATGGGCTTTCGCCACGTGACGGCCGGCGCCCTCCTCCTGGCCTTCGCGCTCCCGCGGGGGGACCAGGGCGACCGCCTCGGCTGGGCCCAGATCCGGGCCGGCTTCATCTTCGGCGGTGCACTCTTCCTGCTCGGGCACGGCGGCCTCGCGTGGGCGCAGCAGACCATCCCTTCGGGAGTGGCGGCTCTCTTCATCGGCAGCATCCCGCTCTGGATGACGCTGCTCGACCGCGTCTTCTTCGGCCGGCGGCTGCACCCGAGCGCGATGCTCGGGCTCGTTCTCGGCTTCGTCGGGCTCGCCTTCCTCTTCGACCCGTTCGGGGAGGGCCATTTCGATCGCGTCGGTGCGGTCGTCTGTGTTCTTTCGGCCCTCGCCTGGGCTGCCGGTTCCCTCTACTCACGCGGAGCGGCGCTCCCGCAGCGGCCGCTCGTCTCGGCCGGGCTCGCCGCCCTCTGCGGCGGTGCGCTCCTCCTCGTCGCCGGCGCGGCGAGCGGCGAGTTCGGCGACCTGCATCCCACCGCAGGCTCGTTCGGCGCGATCGCCTATCTCGTCGTCGTCGGCACCCTCGTCGGCTTCGTCGCCTACGTCTGGCTCCTTCGTAACGCGCCGATCTCCCTCGTCGCCACGTACGCCTACGTGAACCCGGTCATCGCGGTCGCGCTCGGCGCCCTCCTGCTCGGCGAGGAGATCACGGCCCAGATGCTCGTGGCGGGCACCGTCATCCTCGGCTCGGTCGCGCTCATCGTCGCGCGAAGCGGCGAGGTACGCGAGCCCGGACGCGGGCTCCGTCGGCGCCCCGTCCCCGTTTTGGAAGGCGATTTGCAGGGGAAATAGACCCCACTCCAACGCAAGGGGGTCAAGATGAGTGGCGAGACCGACAGGGTCGAAGGCGAGCTGAAGGAGCAGGAAGGCAAGCTCACCGACGATCAGATGCGTGAGAAGCAGGGCCAGGCCCAGCAGAAGTGGGGCGAGGCGAAGGACAAGGCGGACGACGCCAAGGAAGAGGCTCGCGACCGGATGTAGCGCGGGCCTCACGAGTGCCCGGCGAAGGCGCCCAAGCGGGCGCCTTCGCTCTTTTTTGGCCCCGGTAGGCTGGCGCCTTCGTATGTACGACCACGTCTGGCACTGGCGCTCGCGCGTACCCGAGCGGAAAGGTATGGCCTGCCGTGTCGTCGTCCGCTCCCGCCGTCTCGGCTCGGTGCTCGTCGAGTTCGAGGACGGCTTTCGCGTCGTGACGTCCCGTTACGCGGTTCGCAGGCGACCTGGCGCGGAACCTGGCTAGAATATGCTATTACAACGCTTAGATTTTCTTAGCTGTCCAGTAACGGAGGAACCCACGCATGGCAAAGACAATCGGAATCGACCTCGGCACGACCAACTCCGCGATGGCCGTCCTCGAGGGCGGCGAGCCGACCGTCATCCCGAACGCCGAGGGCGGGCGCACGACCCCGTCCGTCGTCGCGTTCACGCGTGACGGCCAGCGGCTCGTCGGGGCGCCCGCGAAGCGCCAGCAGGTCACGAACCCGCAGAACACCATCTTCTCCATCAAGCGCTTCATGGGCCGCAAGTTCGACGAGGTCTCGGAGGAGATGAAGATCGTCCCGTACGAGGTCGTCTCCGGCCCGAACGGCGATGTCCGCGTGAAGGCGGGCGACAAGGAGTACGCGCCGCCGGAGATCAGCGCGATGATCCTGCAGAAGCTCCGGACCGATGCCGAGGCCTTCCTCGGCGAGCCGGTCACCGACGCGGTCATCACCGTGCCGGCCTACTTCGCCGACGCGCAGATCGAGGCGACCCGCGACGCCGGCAAGATCGCGGGCCTCAACGTCCTACGGATCATCAGCGAGCCCACCGCGGCCTCTCTCGCCTACGGGCTCGAGAAGGAGTCCGACCAGACCATTCTCGTCTTCGACCTCGGCGGCGGGACCTTCGACGTCTCGATCCTCGACCTCGGCGAGGGCGTCTTCGAGGTGAAGGCCGTCAACGGCGACAACCACCTCGGCGGCGACAACTTCGACAAGGCGATCGTCGACTGGATGGTGGCCGAGTTCAAGCGCGACCAGGGCATCGACCTCGTCGGCGACCGCATGGCGCTCCAGCGTCTCTACGAGGCCGCCGAGAAGGCGAAGATCGAGCTCTCGTCCACGATGTCGACGCAGATCAACCTGCCGTACGTCACGGCGACGCCGGAGGGCCCGAAGCACCTCGACCTCCAGCTCACCCGCTCGAAGCTGGGCGAGCTCACCGCCGAGCTGCTCGAGCGGATCGTCGCCCCGACGAAGCAGGCCCTCTCCGACGCCGGCCTCACGCCGGATCAGATCGACCACGTGATCCTCGTCGGCGGCATGACCCGCATGCCGGCCGTGCAGGAGAAGGTCAAGGAGATCATCGGCAAGGAGCCGCACAAGGGCGTGAACCCGGACGAGGTCGTCGCCGTCGGCGCGGCCATCCAGGCCGGTGTCCTCAAGGGCGAGGTGAAGGACGTCCTGCTCCTCGACGTCACCCCGCTCTCCCTCGGCATCGAGACCAAGGGCGGCGTCTTCACGAAGCTGATCGACCGCAACACGACCATCCCGACGAAGAAGTCGGACACGTTCTCGACCGCCGAGGACAACCAGCCCTCGGTCGAGATCCACGTGCTCCAGGGCGAGTCCGAGATGGCGTCCTTCAACAAGACGCTCGGCAAGTTCCAGCTCGTCGGCATCCCGCCGGCGCCGCGCGGCATGCCGCAGATCGAGGTCACCTTCGACATCGACGCGAACCGAATCATCAACGTGTCGGCGAAGGATCTCGGCACCGGCAACGAGCAGGACATCCGCATCGAGAGCGGCTCCGGCCTCTCCGAGGAGGAAGTCGAGCGGATGGTCCGTGAGGCCGAGTCCCACGCGGACGAGGCGCACAAGATGCGCGAGGCCGCGGAGGCCCGGAACCAGGCCGAGAACCTGCTCTACTCGACCGAGAAGAGCCTCAAGGACCACCGCGAAGCGCTCGACGAGGAGACCGTCTCCACGATCGAGTCGCGCATGGAGGAGCTCCGCTCCGCGCTCGACGGCACCGACGCCGCCGAGATCCGCGCGAAGTCGGACTCCCTCATGGAGGCCTCGCACCGCCTCGCGCAGGCCGTCTACGAGAAGGTGCAGGCCGAGCAGACCGCCTCTGCGGCTTCCGGCAATGGCGAGTCGGCGAGCGACGACGAGGTCGTCGAGGACGCCGACTACGAGGTGATCGACGAAGAGGCCAAGCAGTCGTAATGGCCGACGAGGCTCAGACCGACAACGCCGAGCTCGAAGAAAGGCTGGCCGAGGTCGAACGCGAGCGCGATGAGTTCCTGAACGATCTCAAGCGCGTCGCGGCCGACTTCGAGAACTACCGCAAGCGGGTTGCGCGCGACCAGGAGGGCCTGGTCGCGCGTGCCCACGAGCGGCTCGTGAAGGAGCTCCTGCCCGTGCTGGACGATCTCGAGCGCGCGCTCGAGGCCGCGGCCCAGCACGAGGAGGCGAAGCTGGAGGAAGGCGTCCGGCTCGTCCACCGCGAGCTCGTGGAGGCCCTCGCCCGCGAAGGTCTTGTCGAAGTCGAGACGGACGGGCAGTTCGATCCGCATGTCCACGAGGCGCTTCTCTCGCAGCCGTCCGAGCGGGAGGAAGGATCGGTCGTCGAGGTCCTGCAGAAGGGCTACCGGCTGGGCGACCGCGTTCTCCGTCCGGCCCGCGTCGTGGTGTCGCAGGGCGAATGAAGGACCTGTACGAGGTCCTGGGCGTCAAGAAGGGCGCCTCGGCGGACGAGATCAAGAAGGCCTACCGCAAGCTCGCCCGCGAGCATCATCCGGACAAGAACCCGGGCGACAAGGCCGCGGAGGAGCGCTTCAAGGAGATCCAGGGCGCCTATGACGTGCTCTCGGATCCCGAGAAGCGCAAGCAGTACGACCAGGTCGGCCCCCGCATCTTCAGCGGCGCCGGCGGTCCCGGTCAGGGCGGGAACTTCAGCTGGTCCGGCAACTTCGGCGATCTCGGGGATCTCGGCGATCTCTTCGGTGGCATGTTCGGAGGGGCAGGCGGTTCCTCGCCGCGCGGCCGCAGGCCGCGAGGCGAAAAAGGGCGTGACGTCGAGGTGGCCGTGAACGTCTCCTTCGAGGACTCCCTCGAGGGCCTCGAGGCGAAGATTCCCGTGGAGCTCGAGACGAGCTGCTCCGTCTGCCACGGAACTGGCGCCGAGCCCGGCACGTCCCCGCAGATCTGTCCCGAGTGCCGTGGCCGCGGCGTCGTCTCCGAGGACGAGGGGTTCTTCGCCTTCTCGCGCCCGTGCCCGCGTTGCCACGGAAACGGCACCGTCATCGAGCGCCCGTGCCGGAACTGCAAAGGCTCCGGCCGGGAGCGCCGCACGAAGCGCTACACGGTGAAGATCCCGGCAGGCGTCAAGAACGGGACGCAGATCCGCCTCAAGGGCAAAGGCGAGGCGGGGACGAACGGCGGTCCGGCCGGCGACCTCATCGTCACGACGCGGGTGGCGGCTTCGCCCCTCTACGAGCGCCGCGGCGCCGACCTCGTCCTGGAGGTGCCGGTCACCTACGCCGAGGCTGCGCTGGGCGCCACCGTCGAGATCCCGACTCCGGAAGGCCGCGTGGCGCTCAAGGTGCCCGCGGGCTCGCAGGACGGGAAGCTGCTCAAAGTGAAGGGCCGCGGAGCGCCCAAGCTGAAGGGCGGGGGGAAGGGCGACCTCCTCGCGCGCCTGCGCGTTTCCGTGCCGACCAAGCTTTCGAAGGCCGAGCGCGAGGCGATCGAGAACCTGCAGAAGGTCTCGCACGACGATCCGCGCGAGCAGGTGTTCTCGTGACACGCCGTCGTCTTCGCATCTCCGCGATGGTGGCCCTCGTGGTCGCCCTCGCGCTCTTCCTGAGCACGGTCACCGTGCTCCAGTGGATCGCGGTCGTGCTCGTCGTCGCGAGCACCCTCGTCCTCATGTGGACGCTCTGGACCGGCGGGAGGGAGGTGGAGCGCGAATGACCGAAGAGGAGCGGCCGCGCTACATGATCTCCATCGCCGCCGAGCTCGTCGGCATGCACCCGCAGACCCTTCGCATCTACGAGTCGAAGGGCCTCGTCCGGCCGAAGCGCACACCGGGGAACACGCGCCTCTACTCGGAGGCCGACCTCGAGCGGCTCCGCCTCATCCAGCGGCTGACGACGGAGCTCGGGCTCAATCTCGCCGGGGTGGAGACTGTCATCCGGCTCGAGGACGAGCTGGTGAAGGCGCGCGCGCGGCTCGAGCGGCTCGAGCGCCAGATGCGCAAGGAGATTCGAAACGTGCACAAGCAGTACAAGAGAGAGGTCGTGCTCTACCGCAAGGGCGACGGCCTGCCCGAAAGGAACTAGGTGGATTTCAACAAGCTCACGATCAAGTCGGGAGAAGCGGTCGCCGCCGCGCAGGAGCTGGCGCGCCGCCGCGGCAATCCCGAGGTCTACCCCGAGCACCTCTGCATCGCGCTCCTCGATCAGGAGCTCCCGCGCACGCTCGTCGAGCGGGCCGGCGAGTCGGTGGACTCGCAGCGCGCCGAGTGCGAGGCGAAGCTCGCGCAGAAGCCGGCCGTCCAGGGCTCGTCGCAGCAACCCCACGCCTCGACCGACTTCGCGCGTGTGCTCGACCGCGCCGAAGACGAGATGCGGAAGCTCGAGGACGAGTACGTGTCCACCGAGCACCTCCTGCTCGCGCTCGACGTCGCTCCGCGCGACAAGCTCCTCGCCGCGCTCAAGGACGTGCGCGGCTCCCAGCGCGTCACCTCGCAGGATCCCGAGGGCTCCTACCAGGCGCTCGAGAAGTTTGGCCGCGACCTGACGGAGCTCGCCGAGTCCGGCAAGCTCGACCCCGTCGTCGGCCGGGACGAGGAGATCCGCCGCGTCATTCAGGTGCTCTCGCGGCGGACGAAGAACAACCCGGTGCTCATCGGCGATCCCGGCGTCGGCAAGACCGCGATCGTCGAAGGGCTCGCGCAGCGCATCGTCGCGGGCGACGTGCCCGAGGGCCTCAAGGGCCGGCGCGTGTGGGCGCTCGACATCGGTTCTCTCCTTGCAGGCTCGAAGTACCGCGGCGAGTTCGAGGAGCGCCTGAAAGCCGTCCTCGAGAACATCAAGGAGGCCGAGGGTCAGATCATCCTCTTCATCGACGAGCTGCACACGATCGTCGGCGCGGGCGCGGCCGAGGGAGCCGTCGACGCGGCGAACATGCTGAAGCCGATGCTCGCTCGCGGCGAGCTGCGCGCCGTTGGCGCGACCACCCTCGACGAGTACCGCAAGCACATCGAGAAGGACGCAGCGCTCGAGCGCCGCTTCCAGCCGGTCTTCGTCGGCGAGCCGTCCGTGGCGGACACGATCGCGATCCTCCGCGGTCTCAAGGAGCGCTACGAGGCGCACCACGGGGTCCGCATTCGCGACGCGGCCCTCGTCGCTGCGGCCGTGCTCTCAGACCGCTACATCTCCGACCGCCAGTTGCCCGACAAGGCGATCGACCTCGTGGACGAGTCGGCCTCGCGCCTGCGCATGGAGATCGACTCCTCGCCGCTCGAGCTCGACGAGGCCGAGCGCCGCGTGCGCCAGCTCGAGATCGAGCTGGCTGCCATGGGCAAGGAGTCGAAGGACGTGCGCGAGCCGGTCGAGCGCGAGCTCGCCGACGCGAAGGCGCACCGAGACGAGCTGGCCGCCCGTTGGGCGAAGGAGAAGGAGGCGCTCGACCGCGTCAAGGAGATCACGCAGCGAATCGACGACCTGCGCATGGAGGCCGAGCGGGCCGAGCGGCAGGGCGACCTGCAGCGCGTCGCCGAGATCCGCTACGGGGAGCTGCCGGCGCTCGAGACCGAGCTCGCCGAGCGCGAGCAGGCCGAGTTCGAGCCGATGGTCAAGGAGGAGGTCGACGAGGACGACGTCGCCGCCGTCGTCGGACGGTGGACCGGCATCCCGGTCTCACGCCTCCTCGAGGGCGAGACCGAGAAGCTCATCCACATGGAGGAGCGGCTGCACCGGCGCGTCGTCGGTCAGGACGAAGCCGTCGAGGCTGTGGCGAATGCACTGCGGCGCGCTCGCACGGGCTTGCAGGACCCGAACCGGCCGATCGGTTCCTTCATCTTCCTCGGGCCGACCGGCGTGGGGAAGACCGAGCTCGCCCGCGCCCTCGCGGAGTTCATGTTCGACGACGACCGCGCGCTCGTGCGCCTCGACATGTCGGAGTACCAGGAGCGCCACACGGTCTCGAGGCTCGTCGGCGCCCCACCCGGCTACGTCGGCTACGACGAGGGCGGCCAGCTGACCGAGGCAGTCCGGCGACGGCCGTACTCCGTCGTCCTCCTCGACGAGATCGAGAAGGCCCACGCCGAGGTCTTCGACGTGCTCCTGCAGATCCTCGACGACGGCAGGCTCACCGACGGCCAGGGCCGCACGGTCGACTTCCGCAACACCGTGATCATCATGACGTCGAACATCCGCTCGGCCGAGGCCCTCACGGAGTACTTCCGCCCGGAGTTCCTGAACCGTGTCGACGAGGTCGTCGAGTTCAAGGCTCTCACGCGCGGAGAGCTCGCCGAGATCGTCGAGCTCCAGCTCGAACGGCTGCGCGCACGGCTCGCGGAGCGCGGCATCGAGCTCGAGCTGAGCGACGCGGCGAAGGAGGCGCTCGCCGAGGCCGGCTGGGATCCGACCTACGGCGCTCGCCCGCTCAAGCGCGCGCTCCAGCGTCTGGTCGAGAACCCGCTCGCGATGCGGCTCCTCGAGGGCGACTTCGCTGACGGCGACCGCGTCCGCGTGGACGCGCAGAACGGGGAGCTCGTCTTCGAGAAAGCTCCGGCCGCCGAGCACGCCGCCGCCTAGGGGACCGGGTCGAGGAACTCGCTCTTGCCGGTTTCCGGCGGGGCGCCGTAGATGAAGAGGACGACCTCTTCGTCGCCCGCATTGCGGAGCTGGAGGATCGTGCCGCGCTCCACCACGACGACTCCTCCGCGCGGAACCTCGTGCCGCTGGGGCGGCTCGCCGAGATCGACGGTCAGCGTGCCGTCGAGGACGACGAACACCTCCTCCTGGCCGAGGTCGCGGTGGCGCTTGCCGATCGACCCCGGCGGATAGCGCCAGACGTTCGCTCGCGACTCGGCGAGCGCGTCCGAGAGCCGGGCGACGCTGCGCGGATCGTTCTCGTCGCGAGGCACGAACGGCAGCTCTTCGGCCTGGAAGATCGTGAAGCCCACGACCGGAGACACTACCCTGAGCTCGGATGAAAGAGCTGCTTGCGTTTCTCGGCGTCTCGGCCCTCGTGATCGTCACGCCCGGGCAGGACACGGCACTCACGATTCGGAGCACGCTCCTCGGCGGTCGCCGCGCCGGCGTCTCGACCGCCCTCGGCGTCTCCACCGGGCAGGCCGTGTGGACGCTGGCGGCGAGCGCGGGGATTACGGCGCTCCTCCTCGCCTCGGAGCCCGCGTTCCTCGTCGTGAAGCTCGCCGGGGCGATCTACCTCGTCGTCCTCGGCGTACAGATGCTTCTTCATGTGCTTCGGCGCGCACCGCAGGCGTTGGAGTTCGCCCCGCGCCGTGGCGGCCTCACTCCCGCAACCGCCTATCGCCAAGGCGTCCTCTCGAACCTCGGCAACCCGAAGATGGCGGTCTTCTTCACGAGCCTCCTGCCTCAGTTCGCGCCCGACTCGGGACCTCGGTTCGGGACCTTCCTCGCGCTCGGCCTCTGCTTCTGCGCCATGACGGCAGCCTGGTTGATCGCCTACGCGTTCGCGGTCGCGCGGGCCAAGGACGTCTTCGAACGGCCGCGGATCCGACGCGTCGTGGACGGCATCACGGGCTCGGTCCTCGTGGCGCTCGGGCTGCGCCTTGCGTCAGCTGAGCGCTAGCGCAAGTTTCTCGAAGCAGACGCTGAGCTTCCTCGCTGCCGTAGCTCTGGCGCCGGAGCTCGATGCGGCGAGGGTACCGTTCCGCCTCCATGACCGTCGACCGCCCCCTGAAGCTCGGAGAGCTCCTCGCCGAGGCAGTCCGTCTCTACGGCGAGCGGCTCGGGGCGGTGGCCGGCATCGGCCTCTTTCTCGCGGGGGCCCTCCTGCTCGCGAGCATCCTGGGCCACCTGCTCGTCGTCATCGCGATTGTCGCGCCCGCCGTGACGGTGAGCTATTCGGTCGCCGCGCGTCTGGCGCTCGGAGATCCGGCCCGCGAGGCGTGGGCTCAGGTGGGCCGGCGTGCTCCCACCCTCGCTCCCCTCACGGTCATCGTCTCCGTCCCCTTCGTGCTCGGGATCGTGGACGTGCTCATCCTCTTCTTCTCCGTTGCCTGGCTCGCCTTCGTCGGCCTGGCGATTCCGGTCGCGATGCTCGAGCACGCGCCCGAGGCGGCCTCCTGGTTCGGCCGCGTCGGCTACGCGCTCACGCGCGCCACCGATCTCGCCCGCGCGGAGTTCCTGCACGTGCTCGGCGTGAGCGCGGCGCTCGTCGTCATCTACGCCCTGCTCGGCCCGATCCTCGCCGTGCTCCTCACCGGCTTCGCCGACAACGGGAATCTGGCTGCAACCGTGATCGCGAACGGCGTCCTCGGCCCCTTCTTCTTCCTCGGGCTCAGCGTGCTCTATTTCGAGCAGAGGGCGAGGGAGTTATCCTCGCCGCCGAAGCCGAAGACCTAGGAGGCCGGATGCCGAAGTACCTGATGCTGTCGCAGCTCTCGGAACAGGGCCTGCAGACGCTGCGCGCCAACCCGGAGCGCGTGCGGGAGGTGAACAAGGACGTCGAGGAGCTCGGGGTCAAGGTGCTGCACCAGTGGTTCGTCCTCGGGCCGCACGACTTCGTGAACATCGTCGAGGCGCCGGACGCCTCCGCGATTGCCAAGGTCTCGGTCGCGCTCGGCGCCCGGGGGAGCGTGCACACCGAGTCCTACGAGATGCTCGAGGTCGAGGATCTGCTGAACCTGCTCGCGGAGTAGTGACCGAGCCTCCTCGGCTGCCCGACTGGCTGCGGGCCGAGGTGGCCGGCTGGCCGCAGGATGCCTTCGGCGCCCATCAGACGAGGCTCCTCCTCCGCGACGGCACGGTGATCGCGCCCGTCGCGATCCTCCCGAGCGGTGACATCGTCGGCTGGGGGCAGGCGGGCGAGGCGGAGTTCGACGCGGACGACATCGTCGCGATCGAGCGGATCGACGAGTAGCGCGCCCCTAGGTGAGCCTCGAGTAAGCGGCGGCGACCTCGGCCGCGAGGGCCGCGTTCTCGACGATCAGCTGCTTGTTCACCTCGATCGTGCGCCCGTCGCTCCGCTCGTGCAGGTAGGAGAGGACGAAGGGCGTGACGGCCTGGCCGCGGACCCCGCGCTTCGCCGCCTCCTCGATGCCCTCCTCGATCAGGGGCTCGACGTCGAGGCTCTCGTCCGGCGGGCGGGCGAGCAGGATCCCGGAATGGCGCCCGAGCCGCCAGTGGAACTGGGCGATCTGGGCTGCTTCGTCGACGCTCTCCACCCGCTGCGAGACCGGCGGGCCGCCGTCGGCCTTGTAGAACAGCGGCACCTCCTCGGTGCGCCAGCCGAGCACCGGCACTCCGAGGGTCTCGAGTACCTCGGCCGTCGCGTCCACGTCGAGGATCGACTTCGCGCCCGACGCGACGACGAGCGCCTCCGTCCGGCCCAGCTCCCCGAGGTCGGCCGAGACGTCGAGGCTTTGCGACCAGCCGCGGTGCACGCCGCCGATCCCTCCGGTGCCCATGAAGCCGATGCCGGCTGCGCGGCAGACCGCGAGCGTTGCGCCGACGGTGGTCGCACCGAGCTCCCTCGCCACAGCGCAGGCCGCCAGGTCGCGCGGGCCCACCTTGCGCGCTTCGGGCGACGTGGCGAAGCGTTCGAGCTCGCCGGCCTCGAGGCCCACGCAGATGCGGCCGTCGATGACGCCGATGGTCGCGGGCACAGCCCAGGCGACGCGCACGCGCCGCTCCGCCTCGGCGGCGACCTCCGCGCCGACGCCGCCGGGGAAGCCATGCGCGACGAGTGTCGTCTCGAGGGCGACCACGGGACGCCGCGACTCGAGGGCCGCTCTGACTTCCGGATGGATGCGGAGGAGGTCGGTCACTGCGGGAAGGCCCCCATGGTTGCCACACAGCGCGCTGCAGCGTCGAGCCCGAGGTCGGGCCCGCCAAGGAGAAAGCCGGCCGCGAAGGCGTCGCCCGCGCCCGTGGTGTCCACCACCTCTGCAGGCCGTGCCTCGTGCTCTTCGCCGGCGACGACGACTCCGCCCGCGCCTCGCTTGAGGACCAGCGTCTCGGTCTCGATCTCATCGACGAGCTCGGCCTCCTCCTCGTTCGCGAAGACGACCTGCGGCCGGATCCGCTCGAGGAGGCGGCGGAACTCATCCACTCCGGCGGCCTCGATCGCCGCGGTCGAGGAGAGGTCGACGCTCACGCGCGGCGCGAGCGCGGCCGCCGCGAGCGCGGTCTCTCGGATCGGCGGCCTCGCCAGGCTGTAGCCGGCGAGGTGCAGCCATTCGCAGCCCTCGAGCGAGGCGGGGTCGAGCTCGCCGGGCGCGAAGTCGGGGGCAATTCCCCGGTCCGTGAGCATCGTCCGTCGTCCATCGGGTGTCGCGACCGAGACGACGGTGCCGGTGCCCGACTCCCCGACCGGCCCGGCGAGGTCGACGCCTCGGCGACGGAGCTCGTCCGCGAGCAGGAGGCCGGCCGGATCGGCGGCACGCTTGCCGATGAAGCGCGCGCCTCCGCCAAGCGCAGCCGTCCACGCGGCCACGTTCGCCGCCTGGCCTCCGGGGCCCACCCGAGTGCGTCCGTAGGTGTCGGTGTCCTCGGCGATCGGGCCGTCCAGCCGGACGACGACGTCGAGGAGCAGGTCGCCGAGAGTGCAGATCATGCGGGCGGGGACCCTACAATCGCTCCCGTGGAGAGCGAGCGCGCAAAGCGGATCCGGTCCTTCTTGATCGGCGGGATCGTCGGAAGCGCAGCCGGCCTCGTCGCCGCGGGGCGCATGCGCGTCCCACGCCGGCCCGCGCAGCGACATTCGCCTGCCGGGCTCGCCGCCTTCGAGCAGGCACCGTGCTACACGGAGACCCTCGAGCGCGAGGCTCGCCGGGAAGCGCCGCGCTAGCCCGCTTCGAGGCGGCGGAGGGCCGTGAGGGCCGTCTGCAGGTTGATGCTCGCGTCGCCCACGCCGAGGACCCTCCCGTGGAGCTCCACGGCGGCGGTGTCCTTGAAGAACGTCTCGGCGTTCCCGACAGGCTCCTTCGTCCTGATGACGAGGAACGGACCCCAGGCATGTCCTTCGAAGACCGGTCCGGGAACGGTCTGCGGGATGGTCAGCCTCACTCGCTCCAGGTCGCTCTGGTCCGTGGCGTCGAACACCCAGACGCCGCGGCCGAGCGGCTTCGGGGCCTCGTCGAGAGTGTCGATCGCGAGCCGTGGATCCGCGCGCTGCACGATCACCGAACCGAAGGGCGCGCCCTTCTCCCGCGCGTCGAGATAGAGCGGCTCGTAGCCGAAGAGGATGTCGTCGGATCGGCTCGTCGCCGCCAACCACGCGGCCGCTTCCTCCCGCGCCTGCTCCCGTGCAGCCGGCTCGCCCGCGTACATGTACGGCGTCTTGTGCCAGCCCCAGGCGAACTCGACGCCGAGAAGCGCGGTCAGCCCGACGAGGACGGCCACCGCCTCGGCCCGGCCGGCGCGGCTCGCCAGCTTGAGGAGCCCGGCGGCCACGAGCATCTGGAAGAACGGCAAGGCGAAGATGAGGTGCCGGCTCTCGAGGAAGACGCTCGTCTGGGAGCGGGTCAGCATGAGCGCGAGCGTGGGGACGAGGAGCACCGTCGCCGCGAGCAGCACCGCCGCCGGCCGGGTGCGGAAGAGGACGACGCCTCCGAGCACTGCGAGCGCGGCGATCACGGCCGAGGCAGCCGTCCAGCCGGCGCCGAAGTCGCCGATCGTGTGCCAGACGTAGTCGAGCACGTCGACCGGTGAGCCGAGCTTGGAGTCGCTCTCTCCGGTCAGGCCGATGCCGAAGCGCGAGGCGAGCGTGCGGTAGATGAGCCAGAGCGGCGCGACGAGCACGACCACGAGCGCGAAGGAGATCGCAGCCGGCTTGAGCGGAAACGGCCGCCGCCACCTGCGCGCGAGGACGTAGACCGCCTGGGCGGCGAGCACGAACGTCCCGTAGGGCTGGGTTGCGATCGCCAGCACGGAGGCCGCCACCCACGCGCCCCATCGCTTCGGCTTGCGCGTTCCGACGGCACGGAGGAGGGCGAGGAACGAGACCGCGGTGAGGAAGAGAAACAGGCTGTACATCCGCGCGTAGATCCCGTGGTAGATCGTGATCCAGCTCGCCGCCGAGAGCGCGGTGGCGACGAGAGCGGTCCTCTTGTCCGTGAGCCGGGCGACTAGCGCGGCGATGACCGGCATGCTCGCGACCGCGAAGATCACCGACACGAGGCGCAGGGCGATCAGGCTGTGGGAGATCGACCCGGCGAGATACGCCAGGAGCCAATGGAGCGGCGCGCCGCCTCGCTCCGCGAAGACGGTGGAGAAGACCTCACCGATCGGCTGCTGCGTCACGAAGAAGACGAGGGTCTCGTCCTCGTGCGGCGGCCACACCGTCATCTGGAAGAGGAGGAAGGTCGCGAGCGCCGCCGAGATCACTCCGACACCGAGCCGGAACGAGTCCTCGCGGGCCCAGAGAACCGTCCGCTCGAGCCAATTTGCGGGCGACGCCGGCTCCGCGCGCGCGCCGGAGGCGGCCGGTCCCCCTGGTAGCATTTCCTCCCGCAAACCGGGCCTTTCTTTCGATGCCGATCTACGAATACCGATGCCCGAACGGGCACACGTTCGAGCTGTTCCAGCGGATGACGGATCCGCCGCCGTCAGAGTGCCAGATCTGCGGAGAGAGCCCGCTGGAGAAGGTGCTTTACCCCGCTGCAATCCACTTCAAAGGCTCAGGCTTCTACAAGACGGACTACGGGCGAGGCTCGCGCAAGCGCGACGGCGACAAGCCGGACAAGACGGACTCGGGGGAGGCGAAGGAGAAGGCCGACTCGAAGCCCGAGAAGTCCGGAAAGTCCGAGAAGAAAGCCGCGGAAGCCTAGGACTCGGACTCGGACTCGGGCAGGAGCGTTCGCGCCGCCTCGAGGTCCCGCTCGTACACCACGACCTCGCGCGGTCCCGCGGGGATGAAGTCCTCGACCGGGGAATCGATCGCGTCCGTCTCGCGGTGGGCGCACTCGATGTCGTTGGCGCGGAGCAGGCCGCACAGGAGCTCGGCCTCGGTCTCGTTCGGAACCACGGCCAGGACGACGGTCGGATCTTGGCTCACGACGGGACGCTACTCGCTAGTCGCCAACGATGCAGCCGGGCCCGAACGCCCCGGAGGCGGGCTTCGGCGGTTGCGGCGCGGTCTTCCCGGTCACCATCGCGATCACCGAGACGTTCTCCTCGGTACCGACGATGTAGCTGACCCCGCCGATGGTCGATGCGATGCCGCCGAGCCGGCACCTGAGCTTGCCGTTCGAGGGTGTCCGGAACTTGATCCAGCCGAGCTGCAGGATCTGGGCGGCGGAGAGGTCGGTGGCGAGCGGCTTCGTGATGTCGTCGCCGTTGAAGGGCGCCTTCAGGTACTCCTTGAAGCTGACGATCTCGTCCGCCATGGCCGAGACGACCGCCTGCTGGCGCTCGCCGCGCGTGATGTCGGATTCCTTGGGGTCGAGCTGGTTCTCACGGATCCGCGCGTAGATCAGGGCGCGCTTCCCGTCCATCGTCTGCTCGCCCTTCTTGAACCGCCAGCCCTGCCAGCGGTCGCAGGCGGCCTGCGACGCGCGCGGACACTCGAACTTGTTGGACAGGATCGGCTTCGGGACGTCGATCGAAACGCCGCCGAGGGCGTCGATCACCTCGTCGAAGGTGCCGAAGTCCACGACGACGACGTGGTTGATCGGCAGGCCCGTGACGCTTTGCACGGTCTTGATCGCGAGCGTCGGCCCGCCGTAGGCGTAGGCCGCGTTGATCTTGTCCTCGCCGTGGCCCGGAATGTCGACGCGCAGGTCGCGCGGGATGGAGAGGAGCGCGATCCGGTGCTCGTCGGGATCGGTGTGCACGATCATGATCGAGTCCGAGCGCGCCGTGGAGCCCTGTCTGCTCTTCGAGCCGGTGTCGGCCCCGAGGACGAGGATGTTGCTCGGGTTCGAGAGCATGATCCCGTCCTGCGGCGTCAGTGCCCGCTCCGCGCGCGGGTCGAGCTTCTTGTTCGCCTCCTTCACTCCACTGCGGAAAGCGAGATAGCCGAGCACCGCCCAGACGAGCGTCAGGACGAGGAGGCCGACGAGCGTCAAGACGACAGGGCGGACCCAGCGCCGCCCTGTCCGGGCGGGCCTGGGGCCGCGGTACCGCTGGGGCTCTGGTCCATTGGCCTTGCCCGCCTTCCGGTCGGACTTCGGCGACTCGGGCCGGATCGGCCCCTT
>DASSBN010000006.1:0-8690 GCA_035698665.1 Gaiellaceae bacterium | reverse complement strand
CGCGCAGCTCTTCGCATCGTGGATCGAAGAGGAGCCCGGCTGGGAGATCGCTGCGCCGCATGCGCTCTCCGTCGTCTGCTTCCGGCGCGAGGGCTCGGACGAGGACAACGCGGGGATCCTCGAGCGCGTGAACGGGAGCGGTGAGGCGTTCCTCAGCCAGACGCGTCTCGACGGCCGCCTCGTCCTCAGGCTCGCAATCGGCAACGCCCGCACGACGGAGGACGACGTGCGCCGCGCCTGGGCCGTGCTGCAGGAATCGGCCGCAGCCTAGATCGAGCCTGAGAACGTGTCGCAGGCGGCCGGCTTGCCGGTCTCGTAGCCGCGCGAGAACCAGCGGCGCCGCTGCTCCGAGGTGCCGTGCGTGAAGGTCTCCGGGTTCGCCTGGCCCTGCGTCTGCTCCTGGAGGCGGTCGTCGCCGATCGCGGCCGCCGCGTCGAGCCCCGAGTTGATATCCGCCTGCGTAACGTCGACGACGAAGCCGGTCTCGACCGCATGCTTGGCCCAGACGCCGGCGTAGCAGTCCGCCTGGAGCTCGGAGCGCACGGCGCGGCTCTCGGGCCCTTGCGTGTCGTTCCCGATGCGGTTCAGCACGCCGAGCTGGTCCTGTACGTGGTGGCCGTATTCGTGGGCGAGGACGTATGACTCGACGAAGACGGTGTCCTCCGCGCCGAACTGCTGCAGCTCGTCGAAGAACCCGAGATCGATGTAGACGAGCTTGTCGGCCGGGCAGTAGAAAGGCCCGACCTGCGAGGTCGCATGCCCGCAGCCGGTGTCGATCGCATCGGTGAAGAAGACGGTGTCGGAAGGCTTGTACTGCTCGCCGCTTGCCGTGAAGACGCCGGCCCAGAACTTCTGCACGCTATTCACGACTGCGACGATGCGACAGTCCTCGCGCTGGTTCGCGTCCTCGCCCGTCTTGCACTCCTCCGAAAGCTGGGAGGGCGTCGAGTTCTCGCCGACGCGCTGGTTGTCGAGCGGGCCGAGCTGGCCGGGCAGGCCTTCTCCTCCGGAGAGCGCCGAGAAGATGAGGTAGATGACGAGGACGGCGATCCCGATCCCGCCCCCGCCCATGGCAAGCCCGCCGGTACCGCCCACGCGGCTGCCGCGAACGTCTCTGACCTGGCCCGGATCGAGCCGTGCACCTCGCCGAAAGCGCATGGAGCCAGTATCTCCGGCCCTCGGCCTTCGCCAAACGCCTAGAGCGTCGCCAGGAGCGATGCCAGCTGGGCGGGCCCCTGAACGACGAGATCGGCAGCTCGAGGAAGCTCTGCCGGGCCTTCCGCGGACTCGACCGCGACCCGGACGGCGTGGTCGAGCCCCGCGCGCGCGAGCCCCTCGAACGCGTCGAGGTCCGTCGTGTCGTCCCCTGCGTACAGGCCGTTCCGCGCTGAGACGGAGGCCAGGAGCGCGGTTACGGCCGTGCCCTTGTCGGCTGCGACCGGCGGCCTGATCTCGAGCACCTTGCGGCCCCAGCGAGGGTCGAGCCCTTCGGCCCGCGCGCGCTCGGCGACCGCTTCGAGCCTCGCCCTCACCGCCTCCTCGTCCTCCGCGCCGCGATAGTGGTAGGAGAGCGAGAGGCCCTTGTCCTCGACGGGAAGGGCGATGGAGTCCCGGAACGCGGCGATCCGGTCGGCCAGCTCGGCGGCACGGTTGTCGAGCTCGAGGCCGTGGTTTCCGACGTAGCGGATGCCGTCGACCCCCACGAGTCCCGCGGCCTCCGCGCCGGCCCGGCCGCTGATGCACGCGACCAGCAGGTACTCGGCGGCGAGGCGAGCCAGCTCCGCTTTTGTCTCGGCAGGCACGAACGCGAGCTCCGGCCGTGCCGCGATGGGTGAGAGGGTGCCGTCGACGTCGAAGAGGAGCGCTGAGGTTCCGGGGGCGTCGCGCAGAGGGGCCAGCAGATCCACCGCACTAGGATACGAGCGTGAGCTCGACGGTCCGCCCGGTCGTCGCGTTGCCCGCGATCGGGCTCGCGACCGGGTTCTTCAGCGCGCTCTTCGGTGTCGGCGGTGGGGTGATCGTCGTCCCGCTTCTCATCCTCGTCCTCGGCTACTCGACGCGCTGGGCGACGGGGACCTCACTCGCCGCGATCGGCCTCACGGCCCTCTTCGGCATGACGGCGTACGGCGTGCTCGGCGAGGTGAGCTGGTCCGACGCGGCGCTCGTCGGGTTCCCGGCGGTCGCCGGGGTGCTCCTCGGCACGTGGGCCCAGCAACGGGTGCCGACCCGCGTCCTCACGGTGCTTCTGAGCGCGGTTCTCGTCGCCGTCGCGGTGAGGCTGTTCATCGGATGACCGTCGTTTACGCCCTCATGCTCGGTTTCGCGGCCGGCGTTTTGTCGGGAATGTTCGGCGTCGGCGGGGGGATTCTCTTCGTCCCGACTCTTTCGCTCGTGGTCGGCCTCTCGCATCTCTCGGCCGAAGCTACGTCGCTCGCCGCGATCATCCCGGTGGTCGCGGTGGGGGCATGGCAGCAGAACCGCTACGGCAACGTCCGCTGGCGACCCGCCCTCGTGATCGGTGTCGCGTCGGCCGGCGGCGTCGTCGCAGGGGTCGCGCTCGCCACATGGCTCTCGGAGGGCACGCTGGAAAGGCTGTTCGCCTGCCTGCTCCTGATCGTCGCCGCGCGGCTGGCCTGGTCGGCGCGCCACTAGACTTTGGCCATGGCCGAGGAAGATTTCTGGCTTCCTCTCGTCGATGAGCCCATCGGGGAGCTCGTTTCCCGCCTGCAGGCAGAAGACGCCGAGATCTCCGCGCTCGTCGACTCCCCCCGGCGCCAGCTTGCCTTCAGGACGTTTGCCTACGTCCGCGCCGGGATCCTGCTCGGCTCCCTGCTCGTCGACCACGACGTCAGGAACGAGGGGTCGCGCACATGGATCGACGAGCTGCTCGCCGACCCGGCGCACCGGAAGGCCGTCGAGGACGAGATTCGCGCGGTCGCGCGCGACGTCGCCGCCGACCCGGCGCTTGCCGACGAGACGCCACTCGGGCCCGACGAGGCCGCGCGCGAGCGCTTCCGCGCCTTCGCCCGCGGCCTCGATACCGCCTAGTCGGACCGGCCGAGTGCCGCGTCGGCCTTGTCCTTGAGGTCCTCGACGACCGCCGCGTCGCGCAAGGTCGTCGTGTCCCCGAGCTCCTGGCCCTCGGCGATGTCCTTCAAGAGCCGGCGCATGATCTTGCCCGAGCGCGTCTTCGGGAGGTCCTCGCCGAAGAGAACGGCCGCAGGCCGCGCGATCTTGCCGATCTTCGCGGCGACGAACTGCCGTAGCTCCTCCGCGAGCTCGTCCGATGGCTCGTAGCCGCTCTTGAGCAGGACGAAGCAGACGATCCGCTGTCCGCGCTCCGGGTCGGTGGCGCCGCACGTCGCCGCCTCGGCGACGGCCTCGTGCTCGACCAGGGTCGATTCGATCTCCGTCGTCGACAGGCGGTGGCCGGCGACGTTGATCACGTCGTCGATCCGGCCCATGAGCCAGAAGTAGCCGTCGGCGTCCTGCTTGGCGCCGTCCCCTGTGAAGTACGTCTTCGGGCCGTACTTCGAGAAGTAGTTCTCCACGTAGCGCTCGTCGTCTTCCCAGAGCGTGCGGAACATCCCCGGCCACGGGTGCTTCATGGTGAGGAAACCGCCCTGGCCCTGCGGGACCGGCTCGCCCTGCTCGTCGAGAATCGCCGGCTTGATGCCAGGGAACGGAATCGTCGCGGATCCCGGCTTCAGCGTCGTCAGCCCCGGGAGCGGGGTGATGAGGATGCCACCGGTCTCCGTTTGCCACCAGGTGTCGACGACGGGACACCGCTCCTGCCCGATGACCTTCCAGTACCAGACCCAGGCCTCGGGGTTGATCGGCTCGCCGACGGTGCCGAGGAGGCGCAAGGACGAGAGGTCGTGGGCGGCGGGATACTCCTCGCCCATCTTCACGAAGGAGCGGATGAGGGTCGGCGCCGTGTAGTAGGAGCTCACCTTGTAGCGCTCGACGATCTCCCAGTGGCGGTCCCAGTCCGGGTAGGCGGGATCGCCTTCGTAGAGGACGCTCGTGGTCCCGTTCGCGAGCGGCCCGTAGACGATGTAGCTGTGTCCGGTCACCCAGCCGACGTCGGCCGCGCACCACCAGATCGTGTCGTCGTGGATGTCGAAGATCCACTTGTGGGTCACCGCGCAGTGGAGGAGGTAGCCCGCGCTCGTGTGCTGGACGCCCTTCGGCTTCGCGGTCGTCCCCGAGGTGTGCAGGAGGTAGAGCGTGTCCTCCGCGCCCATGCGCTCGGGCTCGCACTCGTCGGCCTCGCCGTCGACGACGTCGTGCCACCACAGGTCGCGCTCGTCGTTCCACGGGATGTCGTCTCCGGTACGGCGGTAGACGACCAGGCGCTCGACGCTCGCCGCTGCGTCGGCTGCGGCATCCGCGTTCGCCTTGAGCGGCACCTTGCCGCCCTTGCGCCAGCCTTCGTCCTGCGTGATCAGGAGCTTCGCGCCGGAGTCGCGCAGCCGCTCGGCCAATGACTCCGACGAGAACCCGCCGAAGACCACGACGTGCGGGGCGCCGATGCGCGCGCAGGCGAGCATGGCGATCGGCAGCTCCGGGACCATGCCCATGTAGATGCCGACCCGGTCGCCCCTCGAGACGCCGAGCTTGCGGAGGGCGTTCGCCAGCCGGGAGACCTCGCGCAGCATGTCCGCGTAGGTCAGGTCGGCGCTCTCGCCTTCAGGCTCCCCGACCCAGTGGTAGGCGACGCGGTCGCCCTTCCCGGCCTCGACGTGGCGGTCGAGGCAGTTCCAGGCGACGTTCAGCTCTCCGTCGGCGAACCACGTGCAATGCGGGGGATCCCACTCGAGCCCCTTCGTCGGCTCCTTGAACCAGGTGAGGAACTCGCTCGCGAGGTCGCGCCAGAACCCTTCGGGATCCTCTTCGGCGCGCCGGTACACCTCGTCGTCTCGGACGACCGCGCCGGCGGTGAACTCCTCCGGCGGCGGAAAGGTGCGCTGCTCGTCGAGCAGCGCCTCGATGGCGGCTTGTGTGCTCTCGGTCTCCATGGCCCCAGAATAAGACCGATCGCAAACGAGCCGCGTACAGCGCTAACCTCCAGCCGTGCGCTTGCGGGTCGTCCTAGGGGCTCTTCTTCTCCTCGCACTCGCCTCCGTCGGCTCCTCGGGAGCTGCGGCGGTCTCGCCTGCCGCCTCCGCGAGCGCCTTCGGCGTACGCGTGGTCGTGCCGGGGAAGGCGCCCGCCGCGGCAGGGTCGATCTCGGCGCCGCCGCAGTCGGCCGCCTCCGTCGTCAGCTGGTCCTACGGGGACGGCGCCGTCACGACCGGCGCGATCACGGGTGGCGCGAACGGCACCGTCGACGACGACCGCGCGCTCGGCCGCGCCGTCGTCAAGGTCGGCTCGGTCTCACTGTTCGGGGGAGAGGTGACCGCGGACGCGGTCACGCTCAGGTCGGTCTCGCGCGCGTCGCCCGCGAGGGCGAGCGGGGATCTCTCGGCCTCCAGCGTCTCGAACCTCGTCGTCCTCGGCTCGAGTGTCACCGCCACGCCGAACGCGAAGATCGCACTCGGCGACTGGGGCTACGCGATCGCGCTCGAGCAGGCGGTCGCGGATCAGAACACGAGCCAGCGACGGGGCCATCGCGGCTTCGTCGTGGGCCTCCACGTCCACCTGACCGCGGCGCACGGCGGCCTTCCGGTGGGCACGGAGATCTTCGTCGGCTACGCCGAGGCCGCTGCGACTGCCGCGAAGTCGGTCGCTCTGCCGCCTCCGCCGAGCGAGCCTCCCGCGAGCCCGCCGCCCAGCCACCATCATCACGAGCCGGTGCCGCCGCCCCCCGGCACACCCGCGACGCCTCCTCCCGTCCAGAGCCCGCCGACGGGCGTCCATCCGCACCTCACGGACGGCGGCTACGTCTTTCCCGTGTACGGGCCCGCCTCGTTCTCGGACGACTTCGGCGCCGGCCGCGCCGACACGGGCTGGCATCACGGCAACGACATCTTCGCGCCACTCGGTGCGCCGGTCCTCGCGGTCACGGACGGAACTCTCTTCCTCGTCGGCTGGAACACGATCGGCGGGAACCGCTTCTGGCTCCGCGATCTGCAGGGGAACGAGTTCTACTTCGCGCACCTCTCCGCGTTCACGCCCCTCGCGCGAGACGGAGCCCAGGTCAAGGCCGGAGACGTGATCGGGTTCGTCGGCGCCACGGGAGACGCGGTGGGCACGCCGACTCACCTCCATTTCGAGGTTCATCCCGCCGCACTGCTCGGCATGGGCTACGACGGGGTCATCGACCCGTACCCCTACCTACTCGCCTGGCAGCGCCTCGACGATGCGAGCTTCGACGCGACGGGCTGGACGCCGCCGGGTCAGAAGGCGCCGCCGCCCGCAGCGGTCCTGCTGCAGGCGGACGACATCTCGTCGTTCTCCGGCCTCGACTCGGCGGGGTTCGAGGGCGCGCTCACGGCTGAGCCGCTCTTCGGAGAGAGCCTGCCCGGGCCGAAGATCGTCTACGCCGCGCCCGGCTTCGGAAACTAGCCGGCGCCGCCGTTGCCCTCGGAGGGCAGTGAGTCGAAGGGCTGTTCGGGCCCGAAGAGCTTGTCCTTCAGCCAGCGGCGCGTGTCAGGGCCGGTGGCCGGGTTGAAGAGGACGCCGAGTGCGATGCCGGCCATGAGCAGCGTGACGTTGCGGCCCGTGTGGGACTGCTTGCCCTGGGCGCGCTCGCCGGCTCTGCGCAGCTCCTCGACGGCCTTCTTGAGCTCGTCCTGGATGTCCTTGTCGCGCGCGACCTTGAACGCCATGCCCGTGGTCCCGCGGTCGCCGAGCAGCTCGTCGTAGATCTTCCGAGCCGACACGTACGCCTTCTTGACGTGGTCGTGCAACTCCTCGTCCTGAGCGAGGCGCTCGACATACGGCCGAGCCGTGTCGACCGCGTCGCCCACCATGTCCTTTGCCTTCGCCATCAGTTCGATCCTTTCGTCTCTAGCGTCGTCCTTCAGACACTACTACCCGCGCGCGGCCGAGGAAAACTCCAGCACTTTCGCGTCGGGGAAGGCCGCCTCGATGACCTCGTCGACGTGGTCGGCGGGGACGAACGTCATCTGCTTGCGCACCTCGCGCGGCAAATCGTCGAGATCGGCCTCGTTTTCCTTCGGGAGAATCACGGTGGTGATCCCCGCGCGCTGGGCGGCGAGCACCTTGTCTCGGAGGCCGCCGATGGGAAGCACCTGCCCGGTGAGCGTGATCTCGCCCGTCATCGCGACCTCCTCGGAAACCGGCCGGCCCATCGCGAGCGAGGAGAGCGCGGTGGCCATCGCGATTCCCGCCGAGGGCCCGTCTTTCGGCACCGCGCCCGCGGGAACGTGGATGTGCAAGTCGCGCTTCGCGAACCAGTCTTCCTCGAGGCCGAGATCGCTCGCATGGCCGCGCACCCAGGAAAGCGCCGCCTGCGCGGACTCGCGCATCACGTCTCCGAGTTGGCCGGTCACGACGAGGCGGCCCTCGCCGGGAACCGCGGAGGCCTCGATGAAGAGGATGTCTCCGCCGACCGGCGTCACGGCGAGGCCGGTCGCGACGCCCGGGTCCGCGGTGCGCTTGCGGATCTCGTGGCGGAAGCGCGGCCGCCCGAGCCAGGCGCGGACACGCCGTTCGTCGATGCGCGCTGTCTTTCGCTTGCCCGAGGCGATCTCCGCCGCAGCCTTGCGGCAAAGCGCGGCGATCTCGCGGTCGAGGTTGCGGACTCCGGCCTCGCGCGTGTACTCCGCGATGACGAAGCGGAGCGCCTTTTCGCCGATCTTGACCTTTTCCGGGTCGAGCCCGTGCGCCTCGATCTGCTTGGGGACGAGGTAGCGCTTGGCGATGCCGAGCTTCTCCTCCTCGGTGTAGCCGGAGAGACGGATGATCTCCATGCGGTCCTGGAGCGGGGGCGGGATCGTCTCGAGCTGGTTCGCGGTGCAGATGAAGAGCACCTTCGAGAGGTCGAACGGCAGGTCGAGATAGTGGTCGCGGAAGCTCGAGTTCTGCGCCGGGTCGAGGACCTCGAGCATGGCGCTCGAGGGATCGCCGCGCCAGTCGGCCCCCATCTTGTCGATCTCGTCGATCATGAACACCGGGTTTTTCGAGCCGGCGTCGCGGAGGGCGCGGATGATCGTCCCGGGGAGCGCGCCGATGTAGGTCCGCCGGTGTCCTCGGATCTCCGCTTCGTCGCGCACGCCGCCGACGGAGATGCGGGAGAACTTGCGTCCGAGCGAGCGGGCGATCGACTGCCCGAGCGAGGTCTTGCCGACGCCGGGCGGACCGACGAAGCAGAGGATCGGGCCCGAGATGTCGTCCTTGAGCTTCGAGACGGCGAGCTGCTCGATGATCCGGTCCTTGACCTTCTCCAGGTCGTAGTGGTCCTCGTCGAGGACGCTTCGCGCGTGCTCGAGGTCGAGGTTGTCCTCCGTGGTCTCGTTCCACGGGAGCGAGAGAATCCACTCGAGATAGCCGCGGATGACGCCGTACTCGGCGGCGGCCGGGGGAAGCTTCGCCAGGCGATCGAGCTCACGGCGGGCGGCGCGGTCGGCCTCCTCGGGAAGGTGGGCCTCCTCGATCTGCCCGCGCAGCTCTGCGATCTCGGCCTGCTGCTCGTCCCCTTCGCCGAGCTCGTCCTGGATCGCCTTCAGCTGCTGGCGGAGGAAGTACTCGCGCTGCGAGTGCTCCATCTCCGACTGCACCTG
>DASSBN010000005.1:0-3114 GCA_035698665.1 Gaiellaceae bacterium | reverse complement strand
CCATGCGCGTCTCCTTTCCGAGGCAGCGCGCGCGCGCCGCTACCGAAGCCGCATCGCGCTCCTGCTCTTCGACCTCGACCGCTTCAAGGAGACGAACGACCGCGAGGGCCACCAGGAAGGCGACCGGCTGCTGCGCGCATTCGCCTCTGCGCTCGCAGGCACGGCGCGCGAGACCGATTCCGTCGGCCGCCTGGGCGGCGACGAGTTCGCCGCGCTCCTCATCGAGGCCGGCCCCGAGACCGCGGGATCCTTCCTCCACCGCCTGCACGAACGGCTCCCGCAGGAGATCTCCGCGAGCGCCGGCGCCGCCTTCCTCCCGACCGACGCCTCCGAGCCCGAGGGCCTGATCGAAGTGGCCGACCGCCGGCTTTACGAAGACAAGCGGGCTTCGTCCAGAGCCGCCTGAAGATCCTCGGGCAGCGGCGACTCACACTCCACCTGCTCGTCGCTGAACGGGTGCGGAAAGGCGAGCCGGGCTGCATGGAGGAACTGGCGCTCGAGGCCCAGGTCGCCCTCGGCGCCGTAGGCCGGATCCCCTGAGACGGGAAGGTCGATCGCCGCCAGATGGACGCGGATCTGGTGCGTCCTGCCCGTCTCGAGGGCGACCCGGAGGAGCGCATGCCGGGGGAGCATCTCCACGACCTCGAAGTTCGTCACGGCCTCCCGAGGCGTGTCCGTGTCGAGGGAGATGCGCGTCGCGTCTCGGCGATCCCGCCCGATCGGCGCCTCGATCCTCCCGCGCCGCGAGCGCGGGCGGCCCCGGACGAGCGCGAGGTACTCGCGGACGAGCGTCCGCCGGCGTAAGAGCCCCTGCAACCGCCTGTGCGCCTCTTCCGAGCGCGCGACGACGAGGAGCCCGGAGGTGTCGCGGTCGAGCCGGTGGACGATGCCGGGCCGCTCGGCCTCTTGCCCACCCGCGACCGCGTGGCCGAGGAGGCCGTGGACGAGGGTGCCCGACGCGTGGCCCGCCGACGGGTGGACGACGACGCCGGCCGGCTTGTCCACGACGAGGAGGTGCTCGTCCTCGTAGGCGATGCGCAGGTCGAGCTGCTCGGGCTCGAGCTCAGAGGGCCGGCTCTCGGGGATCTCCACGGTCAGCTCGTCGCCCGCTGAGAGGCGATGGCTCTTCGCCTGCGGAGACCCGTTGACCCGCACTCGTCTCTCGGCCAGCAGGCGTTCTGCGGCGGCGCGCGAGCCGACGTTCTCGAGAGTCGAGAGAAAGCGGTCCAGCCGCTCCCCTGCAGCCTCCTCGGGAACCGTCAGCTCGACGCTAGGCAAGCGTCTTCGGAGCGGGCCGCCCCGAAGGAGTGCGCCTCATGCGCGGCTGGCGCTCGGCCGCGACCAGCGCAAGGAGAAGAGCGGCGACGCCCACGACGATGAACGTGTCGGCCAGATTGAAGGCCGGCCAGTACTTGAGGTCGAGGAAGTCCGTGACGTGGCCGATCCGCAGCCGATCGACGAGGTTCCCGAGGCTGCCGCCGATCAGGAGGCCGAGAGCCACCGGCAGGATCGGGTGCCTGGCCCCCGCTTTGGCGAAGTAGAAGAGCATCCAGATGACGGCGCCGGCGGTGACGAACGTGACGACGGAGGCCCAGCTCGAGAAGAGCCCGAAGGCGATTCCCGGGTTGTTCACGTGCCGGATCCAGAACGGGCCGACGACGTGGACGGACTCTCCGAGCCCGAGCTGCGTGACGACGATCTGCTTCGTCAGCTGGTCGGCGGCGAGCGCGCAGAGCGCGACCGCGGCGAGCCCCAGCCAGTGGAACGGACCGGCCGTCAGCGAGCGCTCGACCATCGAGATCGGAACGCGCCCGTCCGTGGCCGAACCGACGCGAACGTCGATCAGCCGTGGTGACGGGTTGACTAACCCCTCTCTTCGAGGCGCTTGCAGTCGATACACCTATTCGCGTACGGGATCGCCTTGAGCCGGTCCTCGGCGATCGGTTTGCCGCAGCGCCCGCATGTCCCGAACGTCCCGCTTTCGATCCGCTCCAACGCCTCGTTGATCGCGGTCAGCACGTGTCCCGAGTTCTCCTCGAGCGAGTAGTCGATCTCGCGATTGAGGGTGGCCGTCGCCGAGTCGGCGAGGTGGTTGTCGTAGGTCTCCTCCTCGGTCTCCTCTTCGAGCGAGCCCTCTTCGTGGAGGTGCTGGATCGAGGTCGAGACGCGCTCGCGCTCCTCCAGCAATCGACTCCGATAGCGGTCTGTATTCATGCTTGAGCCATTCCCCGCGCCACTGAGCTGAGTATAACGGGGTGGTCTGCGGCCGAAACTCAGGCAGCCTGATGGGCGGACCGGCGCTCTTCGGTGCCGCCCTCGAGGCGGTCGAGTGCGGCGAGCAGGAAGGCGCGATAGTCGGCGCGGACGCCGGTTTCGACCTCCTGCAGGCGGTGGATCTCGGTGCGGACGCGCTCCCGCTCGGACTCGGCGCCGCTCACGATGTCGCGTGCCGTCGAGCGGGCCTCGGCCACGATGACGTCGGCCTCGCGGCGGGCCTGGGCGCGCATGTCGTCGGCCATCCGCTCGGCGGAGAGAAGCGTGTTGCGGAGCGCCTGCTCGAGCTCCTTCTGCCGGGCGAGCTCGCTTTCGAGCTCCTCGAGCTCGTCGCGCAGGTCGGCCCGCTCGCGCCAGACGTGCTCGAAGCTCGCGGCGATGTCGGTGAGGAGCTGGTCCGTGGCCGTGCGCTCGTAGCCGAGCGGCCTTCGGGGGAGCACCACGTGCCGGATTTCGACAGGCGTCATCGACATGTCGCCTCCCCCTTCTACGCGGAGGCCGGATTTCCTCGGCTAGCCGAGCGCGCCGATTCCCGCGAGGACCAAGCGGTAGACGATCGTGAGCACGAGGATGGCGACGATCGGGGAGAGATCGAGCCCGAGGCCCGCCACGGAGAGCTGCGGGAGCATCCTGCGGAAAAGGCGCAGGTACGGGTCGACGACGTCGTAGAGAAAGCGCTGCACCCGGTTCAGCCACACGTTGTAGGGCAGCGGGATCCATGACGTGAGGATGTAGGCGATGATGCAGAGCAGGTAGACGTAGTACAGAACCGCGACGAAGTTCTGAGCAGTGGTCACGGCATCTGCTAGAGGCATGAATGGAAACCTAACGTCACCTTCG
>DASSBN010000004.1:0-10735 GCA_035698665.1 Gaiellaceae bacterium | reverse complement strand
CGATCCGCCAGGCATCCGCGGACGGCACGCCGTTTCCCGCGCTGCTCGAGGGCAAAGGAGTCATTCCGGGGATCAAGGTGGACAAGGGCGCGAAGCCGCTCGCCCTCGCCGAGGGAGAGACGATCACCGAGGGCCTGGACGGCCTGCGCGACCGTCTGAACGAGTACCGTGAGCTCGGCGCGAAGTTCGCCAAGTGGCGCGCGACCTACTCGATCTCCGAGGAGCTCCCGAGCGAGTACTGCGTCTGGACGAACGCGCACGCGCTCGCCCGCTACGCCGCCCTCTGCCAGGAGGCCGGCCTCGTGCCGATCGTCGAGCCGGAGGTACTCCAGGACGGGACGCACACGATCGAGGAGAGCGCGAAGGCGACGGGCCGCGTGCTCCAGGCGGTGTACACCGAGCTGCACGACCAGCGCATCGAGCTGACCGGAACCCTGCTCAAGCCGAACATGGTGCTCTCCGGCTACGACGCCTCCAGCCGGGCGGGCGTCGACGAGGTCGCCGAGAAGACGCTCGAGGTCCTGTACAAGCACGTTCCGGCCTCGGTGCCGGGAATCGTCTTCCTGTCCGGTGGCCAGACGGACGAGGACTCGACCGCGCACCTGAACGCGATGAACGAGCGCGGCCCGCACCCGTGGGAGCTGTCGTTCTCGTACGGAAGAGCGCTGCAGGCCCCGGCCTTGAAGGCCTGGCGCGGTGACGAGGCCAACGTGGCCGCGGGCCAGGAGGCCTACGCCCACCGCGCGAAGATGAACGGCCTCGCGCGCTCCGGCGAGTACTCGGCCGAGCGCGAGAAGGAGCTCGCGACCGCCTAGCGGTATTCCCGGCCCGAGAACCGGGTGAGCTTCTCGAGGTGGTGGTAGGCCTCGATGCGCCGCACGGTGCCTGAGCGTGAGCGCATCACGATCGAGTCCGTGACGGCCCCGTCGCGGGAGAGCCGCACGCCGTTGAGGAGCGCGCCGTCGGTGACTCCGGTCGCGGCGACGAAGACGTCGTCGCCGGCGACGAGGTCGTCCGTGGTCAGCACCCTGTCGAGGTCGTAGCCTTCGTCGAGGAGCGACTGCCGCTCCTCGTCGGTGCGCGGCCAGAGCTTGCCCTGCACGGCGCCGCCGAGGCACTTGACCGCGGCGGCCGCGATCACGCCCTCCGGCGTGCCGCCGATGCCCATCATCAGGTCGACCACCGAGCCCTGGCGCGCGGCCGCGATCGCCGGCGCGACGTCGCCGTCGGTGATCAGGTTCACCTTGGCGCCCGCGTCGCGCAGGCCGGCGATGAGGTCGGCGTTGCGCTCTCGGTCGAGGACGACGACGGTGATGTCGGTCGGCTTGACGCCCTTCGCCTCGGCCGCGCGCGTCACGTTCTCCTGCGGCGTGGCCGCGATGTCGATCGCGTCGGCGACCTCAGGGCCGGCGGCGATCTTGTCCATGTAGACCGCGGCGCCGGGGAAGAACATCGTCCCGCGTTCGGCGACGGCGATGACCGCGATCGCGTTCGGCTGCCCCACCGAGGTGAGGCGCGTACCCTCGAGCGGGTCGACGGCCACGTCCACCTCGGGCGGATTGCCGTTCCCGACCTCCTCGCCGTTGAAGAGCATCGGCGCCTCGTCCTTCTCCCCCTCGCCGATGACGACGACGCCGTTCATGGCGACGGTGTCGAGCATGGCGCGCATCGCGTCGACCGCGGCCTGGTCCGCGGACTCCTTGTCGCCCCGGCCGACCCAGCGCGCGCAGCTGAGCGCTGCGGACTCGGTCACGCGGACGAGCTCGAGCGCCAGGTTTCGATCCGGTGCGACTCCGTTCCCGCCGGCCATGGCGGGGAATCTACATCCGCTCGGGCGCTTCGACCCCCATCAGGTCGAGAGCCCGCGCGATCACCAAGGCGGTCGCGCGGCAGAGCGCGAGGCGAAACGGCTCCTCCTCGCTCTCGAGCACGCGGTGGTCGTGATAGAAGCGGTGGAAGTCGTCGGCGACGCGGATGGCGTAGGTGGGAAGCGCGTGCGGGCCGCGCCGCTCGGTCGCCTCGGCCACGACCGCGGGGAACTCGGCGAGCCGCTTGACGAGCTCGCGCTCGGCGGACGCGAGCGCGCCCGGGGGCTCGGGGGACGAAGGCCGCCCCTCGGCGTTTCGCAGAATCCCTGCGATGCGGGCATGCGCGTACTGGACGTAGTAGACGGGGTTCTTCTCGGTGCGCTCGCGCGCGAGGTCGACGTCGATGTCCATCGCCTGCTCGTGGCCGCGAGAGACGAGGTGCCAGCGGGCGGCGTCGACGCCGATCTCGTCCAGGAGCTCGTCCAGGAAGACGACGTCGCCGCGCCGCTTCGAGACCTTCCGCGCCTCCCCGCCCTCGATCAGGTGGACGAGCTGGTAGATGAGGACCTCGACGTGCTCGGGATCGTGCCCGAGCGCGCCCGCGATCGCCTTGAGCCGCGCGATGTAGCCGTGGTGGTCGGCACCGAGGACGTAGATGAGGCGCTCGTGCCCGCGATCCCACTTGAGCCGCATGTGCGGCACGTCGACGGCGAAGTAGGTGGGGCGGCCGTCGGCGCGGACGACGACGCGGTCCTTGTCGTCCCCCCACGCCGTGGTCGCGAGCCAGCGCGCGCCATCCGACTCGTAGAGCTCGATCTCGCCCAGCGCGTCCTCCAGCACCTCCTCCATCGCGCTCTGGTGCACCCAGAGGTCCATGTGCACGCGGAAGCGCTCGAGCGTCTCGCGGATACGAGCCTCCATCGCCACGACCGCGTCGCCCTCGAGGGCCGCGAGCTCGCCGACGTACTCGCCCTGGTAGCCCTCGGCGGGCGGCTCCTCTCCCTTGCGCCTGGCCTCGACGGACTCCCGGAAGAGATCGATCTGCGCGCCGGCGTCGTTGACGTAGAACTCGCGCTCGACGGTGTGCCCCGCGAAGCCGAGCAGCCGGGCGACGGAGTCCCCGTATGCGGCATTCCGCGCCGAGGCGACGGTGAGCGGCCCGGTCGGGTTCGCGGACACGAACTCGACCTGCACCTTCTCGGGCGCGGCAGCCGAGCCCCCGCCGTAGTCGGCGCCGGCGGAGAGGATCTCGGCAAGTGCCTCGCCGTACCAGGCCGGGTCGAGCTGCAGGTTGACGAACCCGGGCGGAGCGACGGCCGCGTCGAGCACTCCCGGAAGCGCGCTCGCGGCGGCGCGGATCTCCTCGGCGATCTCCATCGGCGACTTGCGCTTGAGCGGCGCGGCCCGCATGGCCGCGTTCGTCGCGTAGTCGCCGTGCTCGGGGTTCGAGGGACGCTCGAGCTCGACCGGCACGCCGATCTCGTCCGCAAGCCCGCGCTCGAGCCTTTCGATCGCCTTGGCCGCCATGCGGCTATATCGTAGAGCCGTGGACGAGGAGCCCCAGGAGCGACAGCTCAACATCCACCTCGACCCTGAGAACCTGGCGGGCGTCTACGCGAACTTCGCGAACGTCAGCTTCTCCGACTACGAGTTCACGCTCACGTTCGCCCGCATCGACCACGAGGTCGAGGAGGGAGACGTGCCGGGCGTGGTGGTCAGCCGCATCAACATGTCCTCGCGCTTCATGCGCGAGCTTATCGACGCGATGAACGACAGCTGGTCGAAGTGGTCGACGCGCGAGGGAATCAGGAACCTGCCGGAGCAGGGCTCTCCCGAGTCCTGAACGCCTGGGCCATCCCGATCCGCTTCATCGGAGTGGGATGCGTGCCGAAGAGCAGGTTCGACCAGGCCGGCGGGTCGGGGTCGCCGAGCGACGTGACCGTCAGCGTCTGCTCGAGTCCGACGAAGCTCTGCGGGTCGTTCGTTGCCGTCAGCGCCATCCAGTCGGCCTCCGCCTCGTAGCGGCGCGAGACGAGGTTCCCGAAGGGCATGACGAGGATCGAGTAGACGAGCGCGACTGCGATCGCGAGCGGGACGAGGCCGGGGTCAGGCAGTCCGCCACGCCGCTCGGTGAACCACCAGACGAGGACGACACCGGGAATCGCGATGAGCGCGAACCAGCCGAGGCCCCTCCAGATGTGGCTCCTCGCGACGTGGCCGAGCTCGTGCGCCGCAACCGACTCGAGCTCTGCCTGGCTGAAACGGCCGTCCAGGATCGTGTCGTAGAAGACGACACGTTTCGTCGGGCCCAGGCCGGAGGCGTAGGCGTTCGCGGTCGTCGTGCGTCTGCTCGCGTCCGCGACGAGCACCTTGTCCACCGTGACCCCCTCCTTCGCGCCGAGCTCCTTGATGTCGGCGGTGAGGCGCGGGTTGTCGAGCGGCTCGAACCGGTTGAAGAGCGGCTGGACGACGAGCGGCTGGGCGACGAAGTAGAGGACGCCCGCGAGAACGAAGAGCGGCGCCGCCGCGAGCCACCAGGAGCGCCCGAGCCAGGCCGCGAGCCCGAGGGTGACCGCCGCGGCGACGGCGACGAGGAGGCACTCGACTCCGACTGCCACGACCTGGTCGCGGAGCCAGCCCGCAGCGGTCTGGGTCGAGAGGCCATAGCGCCGCCGCCACCAGAGCGAGACGGCGCCGAACGGCAACGTCACGAGCCAAAGAGCCAAGGCCACGGCGATCGCGACGAGCACTCCGGTGCGAATGCGGCCCCGCCCGATTCCCTCGAGGGCGTCGGCGAGTGGCCGGGCCTTCCAGACGAGCAGCGCGAGCACGACGAGCTGTGCCGCGAGCGAGCCGAGCAAGAGCGCGCGGCTCACGCGGCGGTATTCGTGGGCCCGTGAGAGCTCCGCCGCGCTGAAGTAGTCCCGCGGATCGAGATCGGGGATGTGGAGCCGTGGCACGCTCGTCCGCCAGAGATAGAAGCCCGACACGACCCAGACGGCCGCGAGGGCGAGCAGGCCCGCGCGCTTCGCTAACGTCCGCGTGCCGTGCGAGTGGCCGTCATCTCCGACATTCACGGGAATCTCCATGCGCTCGAGTCAGTGCTCCGTTCCGTCGACGCAGAGTCACCGGACGCGCTCTGGTGCCTCGGCGACCTCGTCGGCTACGGGCCGCGCCCGAACCGCTGCTGCGCCCTCGTCGCCGAGCGCGCCGACGTCTGCCTGATAGGAAACCACGACCTCGGAGTCCTCGGTCGCATCGACCTCGAGGACTTCTCGCCGGATGCGGCCGCGAGCGCGCGCTGGACGGCCGAGGTGCTGAAGGACGAGCCGCGCCGCTACCTCGAGTCGCTTTCCTCTTCAGCCGTGCTCGATCGCGCAGAGCTCTACCACGCAAGCCCGCGCGACCCGGTCTGGGAGTACGTCCTTGCGCCCGAGGTCGCATTCCTCTCGCTCGAGGCGACGGAGAAGCCGCTCGTCCTCGTGGGACACAGCCACGTCGCCCTCCGCTTCGGCAGCGAGAACCTCACGCTCGCCCTCGGCGAAGACGGCAACGAGGTCGATCTCGCCCGCGAGCGGTGGCTCTTGAACCCCGGCTCGGTCGGACAGCCGCGCGATGGCAACCCGCTCGCTGCGTGGCTCCTCCTCGACTTCGACGCGCAGACGGCGGTCTACCGCCGGGTGGAGTACCCCGTCGAGAAGACGCAGGCGGAGATCCGCGAGCGCGGCCTGCCGGAGGCTCTGGCTCTGCGCCTGGAATCCGGGATCTAGCGACCCGTCAAGCGGAACTAGTCGTCGTTGCCCTGGTCGCCCTGATCGTCGTCGTTCTCGCCCTGGTCGTCCGCGGCGCCCTGGTCGTCTTCGTTCTCGCCCTGGTCGTCGGCGGCCTCACCCTGGTCGTCTTCGTTCTCGCCCTGGTCGTCGGCGTCCTCACCCTGGTCGTCTTCGTTGACGACGGGCTCGGTCACGACGTCCTGGACGTCGGCGTTCTCGCCCTGGTCGTCGGCGTCCTCACCCTGGTCATCCTCGTTCTCCGCGGGCTCGGCCTGCTCGCCCTGATCGTCCTCGTCCTCGAGGTCGGCGATCTGGTCTTCGAGGTCCTGGGAGCGCGTGGCGACGAGGCCGCCACGAGCGTGGACGGCCTTGGCTGCCGGCTCGGTCGAGTCGCGGCCGTGTGATGCTGTCGCCGCGGCCCCGGCCGCCAGCGCAGGGACGGCGATCATGAGCCCGATGAGGGTGAACTTCATGGTCAGGAACCTCCTCATGTGATCCCTTTCGGCAGAGTGTTCTTCGACCTACAGGGAATTCAGGCGCAATTCGTGCGAGCGCCGTGTAAAGATCCTCTGCCGGGTTACTGCGGTGTGGAGGTAGCGCGCTCGCCGCCGAACTCGACCTCGACGCCCTCACGTGCGAGTGCGAGCTGCACCTCTTCGCGCGCCTTGAAGATCCGCCACTTGACCGTGGCGAGGGTGATCTCGAGCGAGTCGGCGATCTCCGTGTACGAGAGGCCGACGACGTCTCGGAGCAGGAGCGCCATCTTCAGGTCCGGGTTGAGCGCGGCGACCGCGCGCCAGACCGCGTCGATCGTCTCCACGCGTTCGGGCGGCGCGTCGACGACCTCGAGCGGAGGCATGTCGTCGAGCGTCAGGAAGCTCTGCGGCTTGCGTTCGCGCGCGCGGAGCTCGTCGAGCACACGGTTCTTCGCCACCTGGAAGAGCCACGTCGTGAAGCGGCAGCGAAGCGAGAAGCCGGCGAGGCCCTGGTAGATCCGCAGGAAGATCTCCTGCGTGAGGTCCTCGGCGAGCGCCCGGTCGCCCACCATGCGAAGCACGTAGTTGTAGACCGGCGTCTCGTACGACTCGACGATGATCCGAAACGCCCGCTCGTCGCCACGCTGCGCTTTGCGCAGGACGTCGAAGTCGGGCTGTGACAGAGGCACTAAAGGTGTCCGGATGGCCGCTGAGTGGGCCGGAGTATACCGACCCCTTTACACGGTAGTAACCAGTTCCCTACCCGTCATTCCCGCGCTTGGGGGAATTCCGAGCAGGTTGAGGCAGGTTGGCACAAGGTCGGCGAGCGCTCCACCGTCGGCCACCTTCGCGCGCCCGATGGTCACGATGAGCGGCACGAGGTTCGTGGTGTGAGCCGTGTGGGGGCTCGTGCCGTCGGGCTCGAGCATCTCCTCGGCGTTGCCGTGGTCGGCGGTGATCAGGCAGACGCCGCCGAGGCGCTCGACCGCGGCGACCACGCGTCCGAGACATCCGTCGACGGTCTCGACCGCCCGGACGACCGCGGGGATGACGCCCGTATGCCCGACCATGTCGGGGTTGGCGAAGTTCACGACGGCGAAGCGGTAGCCGTTCCCGATCTCCTCCTCGAACTGCCTCGTCACCTCGGCGGCCGACATCTCCGGCTTCTGGTCGTAGGTGGCGACCTCCCTCGGCGAGGGCACGAGGATGCGGGTCTCGCCGTCCCACTGGTCCTCGTGCCCGCCGTTGAAGAAGTACGTGACGTGCGCATATTTCTCGGTCTCCGCGAGGTGGAGCTGGCGAAGGTGGTGCTCGGCGAGCACCTCGGCCATCGTGTCCGCCACGTCCTGCTGCTCGAAGGCGACCGGGCAGTCGAAGTCGTCCCGGTAGCGCGTCATCGTCGTCAGGTCGAAGCCGCCCTCGAGCAGCCGCTGCGAGAGCTGGCGCGCGCGGTCCGGGCGGAAGTTGAAGAAGATCGCCGCGTCGCCGGGGCCCAGGCGAGGCCCGGGCACGACGACCGGCTCGATGAACTCGTCGGTGACGCCGGCCTCGTAGCTCGCCTCGATTGCCGCGACGGGGTCTTCCGCCGGCGTTCCCTCTGCTTCGAGCATCGCCTGGAGCGCGCGCTCGGTGCGTTCCCAGCGCTGGTCGCGGTCCATGGCGTAGTACCGCCCGCAGACCGTGACGACCCGAATGCCGGCGTTCACGAGCTCGGCGATGTCGCTCCGGGCGGAATGCGGCGAGACATCGCGGCCGTCCGTGAAGGCGTGGACGAAGGTGCGCTCCGCCATCCCCTCGCGGCGGGCGAGCTCGATCAGGGCCCGCAGGTGGTCGATGTGGCTGTGCACGCCACCGTAGGAGACGAGCCCGAGCAGGTGCACGTTCGTCCCTCGCTCCTTCGCGCGCTGGAACGCGCTGCGGAGGGCTTCGTTCTCGAAGAAGTCGCCGCGCTCGATCGAGCGGTTCACGCGCATGAAGTCCTGGTCGATCACGCGGCCCGATCCGATTGTCAGGTGACCGACCTCAGAGTTCCCCATCTGCCCGCGCGGCAGGCCGACCGCCTCGCCCGATGCCTCGAGCGTCGTGTGCGGGTAGCGGCGCCAGAGGTCGTCGAAGACGGGCGTGTCCGCGAGCTCGACGGCGTTCCCGGGGCCGGGCGGCGCGCAGCCCCAGCCGTCGAGGATGACGAGCGCTACGAGCGGATACGGGCTGCCGACTGGCAAATCGCCGTGAAGGACTCGACCTCGAGCGACGCGCCGCCCACCAGGGCGCCGTCGACGTCGGGCTGGGAGAGGAGCTCGTCCGCGTTCTCCGGTTTCACCGAACCGCCGTAGAGCACCGGCACGTCGACGAGCCCCTTGATGAACGAGTGGGCTTCCTCGGCCTGCTCCGGGGTGGCCGTGTTGCCGGTGCCGATCGCCCACACCGGCTCGTAGGCGATGACGAGCTGCTCGTGCGGGCCGACGGCGTCGCGGATCGACTCGACCTGAAGGCGAAGGACGAGCTCGGTCTGCCCGGCGTCTCGCTCCTCCTCCGACTCGCCCACGCAGGCGATCACGTTGAGGCCGGCCTCGAGCGCGGCGATCGAGCGGCGCGCGACGGTCTCATCGGTCTCGCCGAAGAAATGGCGGCGCTCGGAGTGGCCGACGATGGCGCCCTGGACGCCGTGCTCGAGCAGCATGGGCGCCGAGACCTCGCCGGTGAACGGCCCCTCCGGCGCCCAGTGGACGTTCTGGGCGTAGGTCGTGAGGCCCGCCGCGACCGCGGCGTCGAGCGAGGGGTAGGGAGGGCAGATGACCACGTCGACGCCCTCGGGCGGCTCGAAGGCCTCGGCGAAGGCCCGCGTCTCCGCGGGGCCCTTGAACATCTTCCAGTTGCCCGCAATCACCATTTTCGCCGGGGCCGCCGCGGGCCTCCCTCCAATTTCAGCCTATTCGGAAAAGGGCGACGTGTGGTACGCGAGGGTGAGCCGAAAGTGTGCAAATCAGGCCTCCGGGATGGCGACGACCCCGGGAAGCTCCTTGCCCTCGAGGAATTCGAGCGAAGCCCCGCCGCCCGTCGACACCCACCCGATCCGGTCGGCCAGCCCGAGCTCCTGCACCGCCCGCACGGAGTCTCCCCCGCCCACCACCGTGTGTCCCTCCGACTCCGCGACCGCCCGCGCGACCGCCTCCGTGCCCTCCGCGAACTGCGGCCACTCGAACACACCCATCGGCCCGTTCCAGAACACCGTGCCGGCACCCGCGATCTTCGCCGCGAACGCCTCACGCGTCTCCGGGCCGATGTCGAGACCGAGCCAGCCCTCCGGCAACGCGTTCGTTGCCACGACCTGGGAATCCGCCTCGGCCTCGAACGCGGAGGCCGCGACGACGTCCACCGGCAGCAACACCTTGTCCCGCGGCTCGACCTCCTCGGCCATCTTCCCCCCCACGAGCACCGCGTCGGCCTTCTCCGCGAGCGACTCGAGGACGCCGATCTTGTCCTCAACCTTCGCCCCGCCCAGGACGGCGACGAAGGGCCGCGCCGGCTCCTCCAGGAGCGACCCGAGCTCGTCGAGCTCCCGTTCCAGCAGGAGCCCCGCATACGCGGGCAGCAGGCGCGCCACGGCCTCCGTCGAGGCGTGCGCGCGGTGCGCCGAGCCGAACGCGTCGTTCACGTAAAGGTCGGACCCATCGGCCAGCTCTCGCGCGAAGGCAGGGTCGTTCTTGGTCTCGCCGGGATGGAAGCGCGTGTTCTCGAGCACCGCAATGCGCGCATCGTCCACGAGCGTGCGCAGATGCGCCTCGACCGGCTGCAGCGAGAAGGCCGGATCATCGCCCTTCGGCCGACCCAGATGCGAGCAGAGCCGCAGCTTCTCGGCGCCGCCGTCGAGGAGCAGCCGGATCGTCGGCAGCGCGGCGCGAATCCGCGTGTCGTCCGCGACTCGACCGCCCTCCAGCGGGACGTTGAAGTCCACGCGGGCGAGGACGTTCTTCCCGGTGACATCGGCGTCCCTGACGGAGCGCGGCCGGTGCACGCTCAGAGCAGGCGCTGAACGAGATCCACGAGCCGCGACGAGTAGCCCCACTCGTTGTCGTACCAGGAGAAGACCTTCAGCTCGTCGCCGTTTGCCATGGTGAGCTGCGAGTCGAAGATCGACGAATACGAGCTGCCGACGATGTCCGACGATACGAGCGGCTCCTCCGAGTAGAGGAGGATGCCCTCGAGCGCGCCGCGGTCCGCCACCGACTCGAAATGCGCGTTCACCTCGTCCTTCGAGACCTCCTTGCCGACGCGCACCGTCAGGTCGACGATCGAGCCGGTCGGCACCGGGGCGCGGACCGAGATTCCGTCAACCTTGCCCTGGAGGTCGGGGATCACCAGGCCGATTGCCTTCGCGGCGCCGGTCGAGGTCGGGATGAGGTTGATCGCGGCCGCGCGGGCGCGGCGGAGATCGGGGTGCGGGAGATCCAGGATCTGCTGGTCGTTCGTGTACGCGTGGATCGTCGTCATGAACCCCACCTGGATATTCCACTTGTCGTGGATGACCTTCGCGAGCGGGGCGACGCAATTCGTCGTACAGGACGCGTTGGAGACGATCCGGTGGTTCTCCTTGTCGTAGGCGTCGTCGTTGACTCCGAGCACGAGCGTCACGTCGGGATCGGTCGCAGGCGCCGAGATCACCACCTTCTCCGCGCCG
>DASSBN010000003.1:0-7115 GCA_035698665.1 Gaiellaceae bacterium | reverse complement strand
CGAGCCGCGCCGCCGCGACCGCCTGGTTCGCCCCTTTCCCGCCCGGGACGCGCTCGAACTCCTCGGTGCTGACGGTCTCCCCCGGGCGAGGAATCGTGTCCACCGACGCGACCAGGTCGAGGTTGATGCTGCCGACGACGGTTAAGTGGACGGCGCTAGGCGGCAAGCGCGCGCAGGTCGTCGACTGCGCCGTTCAGGAGATTCTCGCGCAGGTCGAAGAGGCCGGCCCAGAGCGAGCCGCGCTCCGGCGCCGAGGCGAAGCGGGCGCTTGCGGAAAGGCCCTCGAGCGCACGCACGAGAACGGCGAGCTCGAGGTAGGCATGCGCGACCCGCGCAGGCGATGCGCTGACTCCGGCGCGGCGCAGGACTCCCTCCCATTCCACGACCTCGCCTGCACCGGGCTCGCCGTACCAGGAGCGTCCTTCCGCCTCGTCGGACTCGAGCTCGATGAGGAAGCGTCCCAACGGCTTCTCCAGGCCTGAGAGCGCCGTCTCCGCCCTCTCGGCCGCGCGGCGGAGAGCCGCCTGGCGCTTCGGAGCGGTGCAGGGCTCGGGCTCGCCTTTCGCCCAGCGCTCGAGCAGGCGGCAGAACGCCAGGGCGGCGACCTCGCTCGCCGTCAGCGAGCGCACGAGCCGCTCGGCGGTCGCGTCCGACACGCCGTAGGAGCGCATGAGGCCCGCCCAGCCGTTGCCGTTCATCTCGCTCATCTACTTCTACTAGTACACGAATTTCTCGTTGTGCATACGGTTCCGTGGATGAACACGTACTCACTCGTTTCCGATCTTCCCGTCGAGATCGATTCCTACGAGCTCGAGGGGCTGAGCGTCGAGGTCTCGCCCGAGTTCACACGGCGGACGACCGTCATCCGTCTCCGTGGAGGAGGCCACGAGGGCATCGGCGAGGATCCCACGTACAGCCCGGAGGACCAGGAGGCGTTCCAGGCTGAGGGCACGAACATCCCGCTTTCGGGCTCGCACCACACCATCGATTCCTTCTCGGAGCTCGTCGAGCGGTTGTCGCTTTGGCCCTCCGGCCCGGGGCTCGAGCAGTTCAGGCCGTATCGCCGCTGGGCCTTCGAGAGCGCCGCGCTCGACCTCGCGCTCCGCCAGGCGGGCAAGTCGCTCGCCGAGGCGCTCGAGCGTGAGCCGAAGCCGCTCAACTTCGTGGCGTCGATGCGCTTCGGCGACCCCGCGACGATCGCGCCGCTCCGCGCTTGGCTCGATCTCTATCCCGACCTGCGCGTCAAGCTCGACCCGACGGGCACCTGGGACGACGCGCTCGTGACGGAGCTCGTCGAGACGGGCGCGGTCGACACGCTCGACTTCAAGGGCGCCTACGAGGGGACGCCGGTCGATCAGCCTCCGGATCCGACGCTCTACGCGCGGATCGCGTTGGCCTTTCCGCATGCCTGGCTGGAGGACCCTGCGTTGAACGACCAGACCGATCCCGTGCTCGAGCCGCACCGGGACCGGGTCACGTGGGATGCACCCATCCATTCCGTCGCCGACATCACGGGCCTCCCCTTCCCGCCACGGACGCTGAACTTCAAGCCGTCGCGGTTCGGAAGCATCAAGCGCCTGTTCGAGGCGTACGACTACTGCGCCGAGCACGGGATCGCGATCTACGGCGGCGGCCAGTTCGAGCTCGGCCCGGGCCGCGGGCAGATCCAGTACCTCGCCTCGCTCTTCCACCCGGACACCCCGAACGACACGGCGCCGGCCGCGTACAACGCGAAGCCCGCGCCGGGGCTGCCGAAGAGCCCGCTCGAGCCGCAGCTCGACGACGTCGGGTTTCGCTGGAAGCCCTAGACCTCTAGGACAACCGGGAGAATCATCGGGCGCCGACCGGTGCGCTCGCGGATGAGCTGGCCGACGGCGTCGTGGATGTGTTCCTGCAGGAGCTTGAGCTCGGAGATGTCCTCCGAGAGGCAGTGCGCGAGCGTGCGCTCGGCTGCGTCGCGCGCCTCGTTCAGGAGGGAGTCCTCGGGCTCGGCGAAGCCGCGGGCGATCACCTCGGGAGCCGCGATCTCGCGCCCGTTCTGGGACCCGACCGTCACGACGACGATGAGCACGCCGTCCTCCGAAAGGTGGCGGCGGTCGCGGAGCGCCACGTCCTGCACATCGCCCACCCCGAGCCCGTCCACGAACGTCGCGCCGCTGTCGACGACCCCGACGACCTCTGCGCGCCCGCCTGCGAGCTCCACGACGGAGCCGTTCTCGGCGAGGACGATGTGGTCGGCGTCCACTCCCGCATCGCGCGCCAATCGCGCGTGCGCCGCGAGCATCCGGAACTCCCCGTGGACCGGCATGACGTTGCGCGGCCTGAGAACGGCAAGGATGGTACGCAGCTCCTCCGCGTGCCCGTGGCCGGAGACGTGCACCGGCGCGATCTCCTGGTGCAGCACCTCGGCGCCGGACTTCGCGAGCCGGTTGATCGTGTCGTGCACGCGCAGCTCGTTCCCCGGCACCGGCTTCGCCGAGATGATGACCGTGTCGCCCTCCTCGACCTGAACGTGCTGATGGTCGTTGTAGGCCATCCGCGTGAGCGCCGACATCGGCTCACCCTGGCTCCCGGTGCAGAGGATCATCGTCTCGTCGGGCCGGAGCTCCGGGAGGACGTCGGGCTTCACCAGCAGATCCTCGGGCACGTCGATGTAGCCGAGGTTCCGCGCGATGTTGACGTTCTTGCGGAGCGAACGGCCGATGAGACAGACCTTGCGCCCGTCCTCGAGCGCGACGTCGATCGCCTGCTGCACGCGGTGGACGTTGGATGCGAATGAGGCGATCAGGATGCGTCCGCTTCGCTGCGGGATGATCTGCCGGAAGACCTCGCCAACGGTGCGCTCCGACTGCGTCACGCCCGGGCGCTCGGCGTTCGTCGAATCTCCGAGGAGGAGGTCGACGCCCCGGTTGCCGAGGTCGGCGAGCGCGCCGAGATCGGTCCGGAAGCCGTCCACCGGCGTGTGGTCGATCTTGTAGTCGCCCGTGTGCACGATGCGCCCGCCTGGGGTCTCGAGGACGACCGCGACGGCGTCGGGGATGGAGTGCGCCATGCGCACGAACTCGGCGGTGTACGGCCCGATCTGCGTCGGCCCGTCCTCCGGCACGGCCTCGACGAGCTCCGCGTCCTTCAGGAGACCGTGCTCGTCGAGCTTGGACTTCACGAGCCCGAGCGTAAGGCCGGTGGCCCAGATCTCCGGAACGCGCACCTCGCGCAGGAGGTACGGCAGCGCGCCGACGTGATCCTCGTGCCCATGGGTGAGCACGACCGCGCGGATGTCACGCTCGCGGTCCTGGAGATAGGAGAAGTCCGGCAGGACGAGGTCGACACCGAGGTGCTCGTCGCGCGGGAACGAGAGGCCCGCGTCGATGACGACGATCCCGTCGTCGCTTTCGACGACCATCATGTTCTTGCCGACCTCGCCCAGCCCCCCGAGCGGGATCAGTCGCGTCGAGCCGGCCACTAAACCTGCGCGGCCTGGAGGACGCCCGCGCGCTCGAGCACGGCGCGCAGCTCGGCCTTCTGCTCGTCGGTCGCGTCGACGAGGGGCAGCCGCGGGATCCCGACCTCGTGGCCGGCGATCGCCATGGCCGCCTTGACCGGGATCGGGTTCGAGTCGATCGCGAGGACGTCGATGACGGGCTTTAGCTCCGCCTCGATCTCGCGTGCACCCGCGACGTCGCCGTCCTGGAACCGGGTCAGGAGCTCGCGCACGCGCCGGCCGACGAGGTGCGTGAAGACGAAGATCCCGCCCTTCCCTCCCACCTCGAGGAACGGGAGGAGAAGGTCGTCGTTCCCGGCGTAGAGGGTGAGCCCGCTCTCGTTCACGATCCGCTTGGCCTGGTCGAGATCGGACGTGGCCTGCTTCACGTACTGCACGTTCGGGATCTCGGCGAGCTCGGTCAGCGTGTCCGGCTCGATGTTCACGACCACGCGCTGCGGGATGTTGTAGACGACGATGGGCTTGTCGGTGACTGCGGCGATCGCGTCGAAATGCGCGACGATTCCGCGCGCCGGTGGCTTCGAGTAGTACGGCGTGACGACGAGGAAGGCATCCACACCGATCCCGTGCGCCTCACGGGTCAGGTGCACCGAATGCGCGGTCGAGTACGTCCCGGTCCCGGCCACGACGCTCGCCCGCTCGCCGACCGACTCGACGGCCGCCTCGAAGAGGCCGAAGCGCTCGTCGTCGGTCAGGGTCGGGGACTCGCCGGTCGTCCCGGCCACGACGACGCCGTCAGAGCCTGTGTCGACGAGGTGCGTGCAGAGGCGCTTGAACGCCTCGTAATTGACGGATCCGTCTGCGTTCATGGGCGTCAGGACCGCTGTCAGGACTTCGCCGAGCACTTGGACGAATCTTACTCCAGGAGGCTTTCGAGCCCGACGGTGACGCCGGGCGGCAGGCTCGAAAGCTTGTCGAGGGCGAGGAGGACTCCCGGCGCGAAGGCGTCCCGCGACAGCGTGTCATGGCGGATCGTCAGAAGCTGCCCGTCCCCTCCGAGGAGCACCTCCTGATGGGCGATCAGGCCCGGGAGGCGCACGGAGTGAATGGGCACCTCACCCGGCATGGCCTCGGCGGTCGCCTTCGCGGTCCCGGAGGGCGCATCGACCTTCGCCTCGTGGTGGAGCTCGACGATCTCTGCCTTCGGGAGGTACCTGGAGGCTTCTGCGGCGAAGCGCATCATCAGCACCGCGCCGACTGCGAAGTTCGGCGCTACGAAGCACGCGATATCGCGCCGCCGCGCAAGCTCGTCGAAGGAGGCGAGATCGGCCGGCCCCATTCCCGTGGTGCCGACGATGCAGGGGATGGCGGCCTGGAGGCACCCTTCGACGTTCTTTCGCACCGCGTCGGGGCGCGTGAAGTCGATCGCCGCGTCATGGCCGTCCCTGCGCACGTCGTCGCTCTCGCCGACCGGCGTCACCTCGTGCCCGGCCTCGACGAGCCTCGGCAGGAGCGCGGTGCCCACCTTCCCCCCTGCGCCGTAGAGAAGGACCTTCACGCCGCTTTGGCCGAGATGAGGTCGGGGCACACGGGCTCGACCGCCTTGACGACGCGCTTCTCGCTCGGCCCCACGGCGGCGACGGACAGGCGCTCGCGTGCGAGGAGCGTTCCCGTCAGCTCGGCGACGCCGTTCGCGTCGACCGCGTCGATCTCCGCGAGGATGCGGTCGAGGTCGAGCAGCTCGCTGTCCGTGATGAGCGACTTGCCGAGGCGGCTCATCCGGTTCGAGGTCAGCTCCATCGAGAGCATGATCCGGCCCTTGAGGTTCTCCTTCGCCCGGGCGAGCTCCTCCTCGGAGACGTCGCCGGCCGCAACCGCCTCGACCTGCTCCGCGACGATCTCGAGGCAGGCGCGGAGGTTCTCTTCTCGCGTCCCCACGTAGATCCCGATCTGGCCCGTGTCCGCGTACTGCGAGGAGAACGTGTAGACGGTGTAGGCGAGGCCACGCTTCTCCCTGATCTCCTGGAAGAGCCGCGACGAGGCCGAGCCGCCGAGAATCCCGTCGAGGATGGATGCGGTGAAGCGCCGCTTGTCGGAGCGGGAAATGCCGGGCGCACCGAGGCAGAGGTGGTACTGCTCGGTGTCCTTGCGCTGAAAGGCGAGGCGCGGCGGAGGCGCCGAGACCCAGGGGGCTCGCGCAGCCGGCCTTCGTCCGGGCGGGCGGATCTTCGCCTCCATGCCCTCGACGAGCTCGATCAGGCGGCCGTGCTCGAGATTTCCCGCCGCGGCGACGACGACGTTGCCCGGCGCGTAGCGCGCACGATGGTAAGCGCCGACGGATCGGCGCGAGACGTTCGCGATCACGTCGGCGCTGCCGAGCACCGGGCGGCCGAGCGGGTGATCGCCGAAAACCGCCTCCGTGAGGAGGTCGTGAATGAGCTCCTGCGGCGTGTCCTCGACCATCGCGATCTCCTCGAGGATCACCTCACGCTCTGCGTCGAGGTCGACGAGCGCCGGCGCGAAGACCATGTCGGTCATCACGTCGAGCGCCTCCTCCACGTGCTCGTCGAGGACGCGCGCGTAGACGACGGTGTAGTCGCGGGCAGTGGCTGCGTTCAGCTCTCCGCCGAAGCCGTCGAAGATCTCGGCGATCTCCTGCGCGGAGTACTTCTGGGTGCCCTTGAAGAGCAGGTGCTCCAGGAAGTGCGTCACGCCTGCGCGGGCGTCGTCCTCGTCCCGGGAGCCCGTTCCGATCCAGAGTCCGATGGCGACGGAGCGAACGGTGTCGAGCGGCTCGCTGATGACCCGCGCTCCGCTCGCAAGCGTCGTCAGCAGGTAGTTCTGCACGCGCGAATCGTAGACCTTTGCCTCAGACGACCCGATTAGGCGGTCATCCAGCTGGCGGCGATGAAGTCGCCGGGAAGCGTTCCCTCGCCGCCGTCGCCGAGCCAGCGCACGTTGCCGCCCTCGACCCACAGCAACGAGCCTCCCGTCGGATCAACGGCCAGGTCGGTGATGCGGCCCTCGGTGGGAACGAGCTCGGAAGATTCCCCGGTCTCCACGTCCACACGCACGAGACGGCTCGTTCCGGACGGGTGCAGCGGTTCGCCGCCCTGTTCGACCGCGACGATTCCGTCGGACGTCTTTGCAACGCCGGCCCAGTACGAGCCGTCTGGCGGATGCACGAACGTGGCGTCGGCGAGCGAATCGGCGGAGACCTCGACGACGCCGATCACGCCTCCGAGAGTGAAGGCGATGCGGTCACCCGCCGCCGACCAGGAGATGCTGTCCGGGGACCACCCGGACACGTCAGGTGGCGGCGCGAGTGTGTAGGCGGCCGAGTTGAGATCGTCGAGCGGCCTGAGGACGAGGCCGACCAGCTCGCCGCTCGCGACGCGCGCGCCGGCGTCGTGCCCGGCGTCCTCGGCGAAGAGATCTTGATCATCGAGCCGGTGCCCGTCCTCGCTCAGCGCGTACATGTGACCGGCGGCGGGCTCGCAGCATGTAGCCACGAGGAAGCGTCCGTCGGGAAGCGCGGTCACGTCCACCGCCTGGAACGAGCCGGCCTCGACCTGCGGATCTTCGCTGGGCGGGAAGGACGCAAGCACGCGCGACTCCTGGGTCTCGCGGTCGATGACGACGACGTCACCTTGCTTCGTCAGCGCGACGATCT
>DASSBN010000002.1:0-13981 GCA_035698665.1 Gaiellaceae bacterium | reverse complement strand
GATCTCCCCGTCTTCGTCGGCGACCGTCGGGATGCTCAGGTCGTGGGCGGCCAGAAAGGCGCGCGCGGCCTCGGCGTCCTCCTGCGTGTCGACGGCGAGCACGGGAACGTGGCCGTCTGCCCCGGCGAACCGGCGCAGCGGCACCGCCTGGGCCGGGCAGGCCCTGCACCAGGAACCCCAAACGGTGACCACGACGGGGCCCTCCAGCCTGCCGAGGCTGACCGGACCTCCCGTCGTCACGTCGGCTCCGCCGAAGCGGACCTCGGGGCCGCTGAGCGGCTGGGCCGTGCCGGACCCGCCGGTCCCGGGGGCGCGGCCTTCCTCCGTGCCGACGAGGAACACACCCGCAGCGGCTGCGCCCACGCCGGCGACGAGCGCGGCGAGCGCGACGAGGACCATGCGCCGGGAAAGCACCGGTTTAGGCTAGCCAGCCCGTTTCGAGCGGGGCATCGAGAGGGAAGAAGGCCCGTCTATGCCGCGTCTCCGCCGAGCCGACTGTTCCGGGCCGGGAATCCTCCGCCGCCGCCGCGGCCGTGGCTTCGAGTACCTCGACGCGTCCGGCGAGCGCATCGAGGACGAGGAGGTGCTCGAGCGCATCCGCGAGCTCGTCATCCCGCCCGCGTGGCAGGAAGTCTGGATCTGCCCGTATCCCTCTGGGCACATCCAGGCGGTGGGGACCGACGCGGCAGGCAGGCGGCAGTACCTCTACCACGCGCAATGGCGAGCCCGGCGCGACCAGGAGAAATTCGACGAGATGCTGCGGTTCGCGCGCGCGCTGCCGAGGGTCCGCAAGACGGCGGCGAAGCACCTCAGGGAGCGCGGTCTCACGCGTGAGCGCGTGCTGGCCTGTTCCGTCCGGCTTCTCGACCGCGGCTTCTTCCGCATCGGCACGGAGGACTACGCCGAGCAGAACCGCACGTACGGCCTGGCGACGATGCAGAAGCGCCACGTGGCGCTCGGGCCCAACGGGCTGCTCGTCTTCGACTATGCGGCCAAGAGCGGCAAGCAGCGGGTCCAGTCGATCGTCGACCCGGAGGTCTATGCGGTCGTGAAGAAGCTGAAGGGGCGGCGCGGCGGCCGCGAGCTGCTCGCATACCGCGACGGGCGCTCGTGGGTGGACGTGCGCTCCGATCACATCAACGAGTACATCAAGGCTGTCGCCGGCGAGGACTTCTCCGCCAAGGACTTCCGCACGTGGCACGGGACCGTCCTCGCGGCAGTGGGCTTGGCCGTCTCCGGCGGGGCGGCCGGGTCGAAGACGGCACGCGACCGTGCGATCTCGCGGGCCGTCAAGGAGGTGGCGTACTACCTCGGCAACACGCCGGCGGTCTGCCGCGCCTCCTACATCGACCCGCGCGTCTTCGACCGCTACCGCGACGGCATCACGATCGGAGGCGCGGTCGAGGAGCTCGGCGACGTCGGCTTCGGCGAGCCGGCGACGCAGGGCGCGGTCGAGGAGGCGGTGCTCGACCTGCTCGAGGAGTCGGAGTCGCCCGCTCTCGAAAGAGTCGCGTAACCGTCCTGGCCGCGGGCCAGACTGCACGCGTGACCGAAAGCTGTCTTCGCTGCGGCGCCGCCATGGAATGGCGCCACCAGACGTGGCAGTGCCCGCGCTGCCGCTTCAAGATCGGCTGCTGCGAGGGCGATTCCTGTGAGGCTTCGGACTTGGCGGGAGCGGGAACTCCCAGTCGCGTATCCGAGGAAAGGACGACGCGATGGCCGACTCGAGCCTTCAGGAGCAGCTCACCAAGTATCTGACCGACGCCCATTCGATCGAGGAGCAGGCGCTCGCCCAGCTCGAGGCCGCGCCACGTATCGCCGGCGATCCCGAGCTCGCCGGCATCTTCCAGGAGCACCTGGGCGAGACCCGCGGGCACGAGTCGATGACGCGCACGCGGCTCGAGGCTCTCGGCGCGGACACGTCGACGATCAAGGACATGGTCATGAAGGCCGGCGGAGCGGGATTCCTCCTCTTCGCCAAGTCCCAGCCGGACACACCCGGCAAGCTCGTGGCGCACGCCTATTCGTACGAGCACATGGAGCTCGCCGCCTACGAGTTGCTCGGGCGCGTGGCGGAGCGGGCGGGGGACGAGGAGACCGTCCAGCTCGCAAAGGCCATCCGCGACCAGGAGCAGGCGATGGCGGAGCGCCTCGCCTCGAACTTCGACCGCTCGGTCGCCGCGTCGCTCGAGGACGTCGGCCGCGAGGACATGCTGGAGCAGCTCCGCACGTACCTCGCCGACGCCCACGCGATCGAGGCCCAAGCGATCAAGCTGCTCGAGAAGGGGCCGGAGCTCGCGTCCGATCCCGAGCTTTCGAGCCTCTTCGAGGAGCACCTCGTCGAGACGCGCGACCAGCAGGAGCTCGTCGACGCGCGCCTGGAGGCGCTCGGTGGTGAGCCTTCGATGCTCAAGGACCTGGCGATGAAGGCGGGGGCGATCAACTGGGGCACGTTCTTCGCGGCTCACCCCGACACGCCGGGCAAGCTCGTCGCGTTCGCCTACGCCTTCGAGCACCTCGAGATCGCGGGCTACGAGCAGCTTCGCCGCGTCGCCGAGCAGGTCGGGGACGGCGAGACGGCTGACATGGCGGCGCGGATCCTCGAGCAGGAGCGCAACGCGGCGGAGAAGCTGGCCGCCTCGTTCGACCGCGCGGTCGAGGCCTCGCTTCGCGCGCAGGGCATCACGGCATAGCCCGCCCTCAAGCCCGCACGGTATGACTCTCCACCGTGGAGGGTCGTACCGTCTCCGTCGCCCGAATCCCGGCGCCCTGGCTCGTTGTGGCAGGCGTGTCGTCGGTCCAGCTCGGGGCCGCGATCGCCAAGTCGCTGTTCGACCAGCTGACGCCGACCGGCCTCGTCATGCTCCGTCTCGTCTTCGGGGCACTCATCCTCGGGCTGCTCTTCCGCCCGCGAGTCCGAGACCGCTCCTCCCGCGAGCTGCAGCTGGCCCTCGCATTCGGGCTCACGCTCGTGACGATGAACTTCTGCTTCTACCAGGCGATCGACCGGATTCCGCTCGGGATCGCGGTCACGCTCGAGTTCATCGGCCCGCTCGGCATCGCGCTCGTGGGCTCCCGGCGCTCGAGCGATTTTCTGTGGGTCGCCATGGCGGCCTCCGGGATCGCTCTGCTCGCGCCCGGAATCGGCGAGGAGGGGCTCGACCCGGTCGGCGTCGCATTCGCCGTCGGTGCCGGCGGCTTGTGGGCGGCCTACATCACGCTGAGCATCCACGTCGGCCGGGCGTACTCCGGGCCGACAGGGCTCGTGCTCGCGATGGCGGTCGGCGCCGTCGTCTCGCTGCCGTTCGGGATCGCGAGTGCCGGGTCGGCCTTGCTCGAACCGGAGCTCCTCGCCGCGGGGCTCGCGGTCGCGGTTCTCTCGGCGGCGCTTCCCTGGTCGCTCGAGCTCGAGGCACTTCGCCGGCTACCGGCCCACGTCTTCGGCGTCCTCATGAGCCTCGAGCCGGCGATCGGCGCGCTCGTGGGCTTCGTCGTCCTCGGCGAGCGCATCGGAACGCGGGCGGTCGTTGCGATCGCGCTCGTCGTGATCGCGAGTGCGGGCGCTGCGCGCAAGGCCGTCACGGCACCCGCTCCTCCGGACGTCTAGGCCGCTGATAGGCTCGCCGAGATGGCCGTGAGCACTGAAACCATGCAGGTTTTCGAGCCTGCGACCGAGCACGTTCTCGCCGAACTGCCGCGCGCCGGAGTGGAGGAGGCCGACGAGGCCGTGGCGCGCGCGAAGGCCGCGTTCCCCGCCTGGCGAGACGTCTCGCCGGGCGAGCGCGCCAAGCTTCTCCGCCGGCTGGCGCGCGTCATCGAGGAGAAGGTCGAGGAGCTTGCGCAGCTCGAGGCGCGCAACGTCGGCAAGCCCATCTCGGACGCGCGCGGAGAGGTCGGAAGCGTCGTCGACGTCTTCGACTATTACGCGGGAGCGCCCGAGCGGCTGCTCGGCTCGCAGATCCCCGTTTCGGGCGGCGTGGACGTCACCTTCCGCGAGCCGCTCGGCGTCGTCGGGCTCATCACGCCGTGGAATTTTCCGCTGCCGATCGCGAGCTGGAAGATCGGCCCCGCCCTCGCGGCCGGCAACACGATCGTCCTCAAGCCGGCCGAGCTCACGCCGCTGACGGCGCTCGAGCTCGGGAAGCTCGCGCTCGAGGCCGGCATCCCCGAGGGAGTCTTGAACGTCGTCAACGGGCCGGGGCGGACCGTCGGAGAGCGAATCGTCGAGCATCCCGACGTCGCGAAGGTCGCGTTCACCGGCTCGACCGAGGTTGGACGCCGTGTGGCGGAGATCGCGTCGCAGACGATCAAGCGGGTGACGCTCGAGCTGGGAGGAAAGTCCGCGAACGTCGTTTTCGCCGACGCAGACCTCGAGAAGGCGGCCGCATCCGCGCCGCTCGCCGTCTTCGGGAACGCCGGGCAGGACTGTTGCGCGCGCTCGCGCATCCTCGTCGAGCGCTCCGCGGTCGAGCCCTTCCTCGAGGCGCTCGAGCGCGAGGTCAAGGCGCTACGCGTCGGCGACCCGCTCGACGACGCCACGCAGATGGGCCCGCTGATCTCCGCGGACCACCGTGAGAAGGTCGCGTCCTACGTGGACGACGGCGCGCCGGTCGCATTCCGCGGCTCGGCGCCGGACGGGCCCGGCTACTGGTTCCCGCCGACGGTTCTCTCGCCCGTCTCGAACGACGACCGCGTCGCGCGCGAGGAGATCTTCGGCCCGGTTGCCGCGGTCATCCCGTTCGACGACGAGGCGGACGCCGTGAAGATCGCCAACGACACGGTCTACGGGCTCTCCGGCTCGATCTGGACCCGCGACGGCGCGCGCGCCCTGCGTGTCGCGAGGGCACTCGAGACCGGCAACATCTCCGTCAACTCGAACAGCTCGGTACGGGTGACGACGCCTTTCGGCGGCTTCAAGCAGTCGGGCGTCGGGCGCGAGCTCGGCCCGTTCGCCCTCGAGCACTACACCGAGCTCAAGAACGTCTTCATCGCCACCAGCTGACGAGCTCACGCAGCCCGGAGATCGCGGACCGCGATTCGCTTCGCGCGCGGGCTGATCTCGTCGACGGCCTCGACCGGGACGATCTCCAGCCGAGTGCCGAAGAGTCCGCCGCGCACGGCGAGCGCCGAGGGACGGTCGAGCTCCGCTCCGTAGAGGACGTCCTCGACGACTCCGAGCCGCCGCCCTTGCGAGTCGACCTGAAAGCCGTGGCATTCCCTGAGCCAGTACATGTCGCTGGTCAACGATCCCCCTGTTCGACGTGGTTAGCGGTTGGACGTTTCTCCGCGCGCGATCCTTCAGCGCGCCTCGAGCGATTCGGCGACCTCGAGGAGCTGGGCCCGCCCGAGAGCCCCGCTCACGGTGACGATCAGGTCGTCGGTCTGCACCCAGAGGTGCGGGATCCCACGCGGGGCGAGCAGGATCTGCGCGTTGCGGCCGTCGAGCGCGCCCCCGGTGAGAACGACCCCCTCGGGCGTGTCGACGAAGCCCTCTCCGGTCGCGAGGGGGTCGCTCCACGGTCCTCCCTGGGCGCTTCGCGTGGTCACGAGCACCTGGTCGAGACCGCGCCGATAGGAGAGTGAGACGACGTCGCGGGAGACGGGGTTTCCGCCCTCGGTTCCCGTGGGCCGGCCCTCCTTCGCAACGGCGACCTCGGCGAGCTCGAAGCCCGCGGGCAGCCAGTTCGGGACGAGCGGCGCGTAGCCGACGGCTCCCTGCACGTCGTCGAGACCGACCCGGCGGAAGCCCTCGTCGACGTGCGAGACTTCGGCGTCCGGCGGAAAGTCGAGCGTGAACGTCCCCGCCGGAACGTCGGCGTTCACGGCCAGGCCCTCGATCCTGAGCTCGCGCAGGAACCGGCCGTTCTTCGTCTCGAGCACGCGCTCCGGCATCCCGCTCGCCTTGTCCACCGTGACGTCGAGTCGGTCGCCGGAGAACTCCGGCACGATCGCATTCGGGACCGTCTCCACGGAGAGGATCCAGGCAGGGCGCCCGTCGTAGGTTGTCTCCGTGACACGCGGATCTTCGGCGGCGAGCAGAGCGCGCACGTAGGCCTCGAGCTCCGTCGGTACGAGCCAGGTCGGAGGCGAGGGATCCGGCAGGCCGGGCGCGACGCCGCGCCGCTCGGCGTAGAAGACCGGTCCGCCGCCGAGGCTCGCGCTTCGCTGCGCCGAGCGCGCGACTCCGGTCGACGCGTCGTAGGTGATTCGCTCTTTCCGCGTCGGCCCGACGAGGTCGAAGTCGCCCTGGGCGGTGAGCGTGAAGCGCCAGCGCGCCTCGTCGCCCTTCTTCGGTCCGTCGTACACGAGCTCGCCGCCGAGGCTCTTCATCTGGATGAGCGCCGTTCGCACCTTCGCCTTGATCTCAGCCGCGGTCGCGGGCTCGGGCCCGAGAACGGAAGGCGTGTGCTTCGTCCTCGGGACGCCGATGGCCACGACGACCGCCGCGATCACCGCTGCGACGGCGGCGATCCGCACGCCCCAGCCGAAGCGTCGGCGCGTGGCTCGCTGGGCGGGGCGGCGCCTCCCAGCGGCGAGCCGCCGCCGAAGCTCGGCCTCGAATCCGGGGCGATGCTCGGGAACCTCGAGCTCGCGCAGGAGCTCTCCGAGCCGCTCGTCGCGAAACTCGCTCGGGCTGCGGCTCACCTCCCGGACACCCCCTCTTCGGTGTCGTCGAGGGCTTCCCTGAGATGCGCCCGCGCACGGTTGAGGCGCGAGCCGATCGTGCCTTCGGGCACGCCCAGAGCTTCGGCCGCCTCTCGGTAGCCGAACCCCTGCGCATCCACCATGAGGACCGCGGCGCGGTCCTCGGGCGCGAGCGCTTCGAGGGCGGCGGCGAGGTCGTTCCGGCCGGCCACGGACTCAACCACACCGGGGCGAGGATCCGGCTGCTCGCCGATGGCGTCCAGCGGGAGCCGCACGACCCGGCGCGAGGCTTCGAGCTCGTCGAGACAGGCGTTGTAGGCGATGCGGTAGAGCCAGGTGCCGAGCTTCGAGTCGCCGCGGAAGCGGGGCAGAGCGCGAAAGGCCTTCACGTATGCCTCCTGAAGTGCGTCGTCCATTCGCTCCCGGTCGCCGAGCAGCCTGAACGCAAGCGCGCGCAACCCGGGGTCGTAGTGGCGCACGATCTCCGCGAACGCCGCCTGGCTCCCCCGTTTCGCCTGCTCGATGACTACGGGCGCAAGCTCGGGCGCCGGCCTCTGCCTCATCCCCCTCCACGGGCCACTCCTACGATCATGCCGATTGGACCCGCCCGAGCGCCGTTTCCTTCAGGCGCGCTCACGTAACGTTTACCGCTCCAGGCCGGAGAGAGGAAGGAGCGCCAATGGGACGCATCGTGGTATCTCAGTTCGTGACCGTGGACGGCGTGATGGAGGATCCGGGCGGCTCCGAGGGCATGGAGCGCGGCGGCTGGGCGCTCCAGTTCAACCGAGGCGAGGACGGCGACCGGTTCAAGCTCGACGAGGTGATGGAGAGCTCGGCGCTCCTCCTCGGCCGGAAGACCTACGAGGGCTTCGCGGCGGCGTGGCCGAGCCGGGAGGGCGAGTTCGCCGACAAGTTCAACACGATGCCGAAGTTCGTGGTCTCCTCGACGCTCTCCAATCCCGAGTGGTCGAACTCGACGGTCATCGGCGTGGACGATCTCGCGCGACTGAAGGAGGAGCAGGACGGCGTCATCCTGGTCAACGGGAGCCGCATGCTCGTGGACGCGCTCGTCGGCCAGGGTCTCGTCGACGAGCTCCGCCTGATGGTCTTCCCGGTCGTGCTCGGCGAGGGCAAGCACCTCTTCGGTGACACGGGCGCGACGAAGGCGCTCGAGCTCGTCGAGTCGAAGTCGGTCGGTCCCGAAGGCGTTCTCGTCCTGGTGTATCGGCCGAAGTGACGATCACCCCGGTCCCGCCGGCGCGGCACCTCCTGCGCGCGAAAGATCTGATGGACGCGCGCTACCGGGAGCCGCTGGACGTGCCCACGCTCGCCCACGCCGCCAAGCTTTCGCCCGCCCATTTCAGCCGCGAGTTCTCCCGTGCCTTCGGGCAGACGCCGCACCAGTACCTGCTGCACCGCCGCCTCGAGCGCGCGGCCGAGCTCCTCCGCAACACCGACCGCTCCGTCGCGGAGATCTGCTTCGCGGTCGGCCTCGCAAGCGTCGGCTCCTTCACGACGAGCTTCGGGCGCGACTTCGGCGTCTCGCCCACGGCCTACCGCGAGAAGTTCCCGCCCGCCTCCCACCGTGCGCGCATCCCCACCTGTGTCTTCCTCGCGTGGACGAGGCCCACGACAGCAGTTTTGGAGAAGACAGGCGAGTAGCGTCTGGCTAGCGTGGTTCGGGCTGTTCCAAAACCAGCAAGGAGGTAGGACGATGCTGAAGAGCCTCACCACCGTGAACGTGTGGGTGCACGACCAGGACGAAGCGCTCGCCTTCTACACGGAGAAGCTCGGCCTCGAGCTCAGGGACGACGTCACCGTCCCCGAGATGGGCAATTTCCGCTGGCTGACCGTCGGGGTCCCCGGCCAGAAGGACGTCGCCATCGTGCTCATGGCTGTTCCGGGCCCGCCCGTCTTCGACGAAGAGACGTCGTCGAAGCTCAAGGACCTGATCGCGAAGGGCGCCGCCGGCGGGCTCTTCTTCACGACCGACGACGTCGACGGGACGTTCGACGAGCTCAAGGGCAAGGGCGTCGAGTTCTCGCAGGAGCCGACCGACCAGCCGTACGGCCGAGACGCCGGGTTCCGCGACCCGTCCGGCAACCAGATGCGGGTCACCCAGCTCGCCTGAATGTACCGCGTCATCCCCAGCGGCGAGATCGAGCGGAGCCCTCGCGGGACGCTGACCTTCGAGGGCGAGGGGTACGGGTCAGGCGTCTCCTTCTTCCTCGTCTACAACCAGCCGGGCGAGGGCCCCGACCTGCATCGCCATCCGTACTCCGAGACCTGGATCGTGCGGAGCGGCAGGGCCCTTCTCACGTTGGACGGGCACCAGTTCGAGGCCGGCCCCGGCGACATCGCCGTGGTCGGCCCGGACACCCCGCACATGTTCAAGAACGTCGGCAAGGAGCGGCTCGACATCGTCTGCATCCACGCCTCGCCGACGATGATCCAGGAGGAGCTCTCCTAGCTCGCTAGGCCCTCCCCCGCGGAGTAGCGTTTCACGGCGGCCACGAGATCCACAACGTTCACGGGCTTCGAGAGGTAGCCGTCGAAGCCGGCGGCCAGAAAGCGCTCGCGGTCTCCCTCCATTGCCTGCGCGGTGAGGGCGAGCACCGGTACGGCCGCCGTCCGGCTGTCGTCGCGCAGCCGGCCGAGCGCCTCGATGCCGTCGATGTCAGGGAGCTGGATGTCCATGAGCACGAGATCGGGGGAGTGCTCGGCGGCGATCGTGACCGCCTCTTCGCCGGTCGTCGCCTCCAGGGTGCGGTAGCCCGCCGCCAGCAGAACGTCGCGAAAGAGCTTCATGTTCTTCTCGTTGTCCTCGACCACGAGGACCCGGGCGCCCGTCGCCATGGCTACGCCTTCCCGGCCGGCAGCGTGAACACGAACGTGCTTCCCTCGCCAAGCACGCTCTCACACCAGATACGGCCGCCGTGCATCTCGACGAAGCGCTTCGAGAGCGCGAGCCCGAGGCCGGTTCCCTCCTGTTGCAAGGCGCCGATCTCGGTTTGCTGAAACTTCTCGAAGATCCTGTCGAGATCCTCGGCGGCGATGCCCGGGCCGGTGTCGGCGACGGAGACCGTGACTCCGCCGTCGGAGCGCGTCGCGTTGACATCGACCTGCCCGCCCGCAGGCGCAAACTTCACGGCGTTCGAGAGCAGGTTGAAGATCACCTGTCTGATGCGGCGCTCGTCTCCCATGACGAGGTTGGGGCTGCCGTTGGCGTGCAGCATCACCTGAACTCCGTCCTGTGTCGCTTGCTCCCGCACCATCGAGACGCCGCGCTCGAGTGCTTCCTGAAGCGAGAACGGCGCAAGCTGCAGCTCGACCTGGCCCGCCTCGACCTTGGACAGGTCGAGGACGTCGTTGATGAGCGCCAGCAGGTGGTTCGCCGACGTGAGGATGTCGTCCAGGTATTCCTGCTGCTTTGCGTTCACGTCGCCGGAGATGCCCTCGCGGAGCACCTGGGAGAAGCCGATGATCGCGTTCAACGGCGTCCGCAGCTCGTGCGACATGTTGGCCAGGAACTCCGACTTGTGCTTGCTGGCGGTCTCGACCTCCTTGTAGAGACGCTGCAGCTCGTCGTTCATCCGGTTGACGTTGATTGCCAGCGCACCCAGCTCGTCGCGGTTGGCGACGTCCACACGCCCCGAGAAGTTCCCCGATGCAATCGCGGCCAGCCGGGAGTCGATCCGTTGGATCGGCCCGATCAGGGACCACGAGAGGACGAACCCGAGCAGGAGGGCAAGGACGATCGCACCCGCCGCTGCTCCGACGAAGAGGTTCCGCGAGCTCGCGTACGCGCTTGCGTTCTGTGCGATCAAGGCGTCGCTCCGCGCCGCCGAGGCGTTTGCGAGCTCGGTGGCGAGCTGGTTGAGGCCGACGGCGAGCCGCTCGGAGCGGGTGCGTAACGACGCCGGCACCTCCCCGGGGGCGAACCGGATGATCTCTTGCATCACCGTCGCGAGCTCCGTCGCCGTTCCCCGGATCCTGCGGAGGAAGCTCTCGTCCTCGGGAGGAGGTACGAACCCGAGAATGTCGGGGAACGTCGTCGACGGGATCTCCGCGACTGCGTTCGCGATCGCCTGATCCACGGCCAGGCTGCCCCCGTCTGTCGTCAGGTCTTTCGCCCCCAGCGACTTGACGAAGTCACCGGCGACGTTGTCGGAGAGCAGCAGGCGAACGTGAAGGGCGTCGCTCCGAAGCTTGCCGTAGCCAAACGCCCGGTCCTGGAGTGTTCCGAGGGTCTCGACCCGCTCGTTCGCCTGCCCGAGGAGGCGAAGCCCGAGGAGGCCGACCCCCACCACGAGCAAGGCAGTCCCCACGAAAGCGACGAGCAACTTGACGTGCACCCGGGCGGGCAAACGGGCAACCGCCAGGACGAGCGGATTGTCCGCCCGGCTCAGCCGCCGCCGTTTCGCCTCGCCCGCTGTTTTCCCCTGCTGCGGCATTTCACCTTCCGACGTGCGCTCAGATTGCGAGCTCGGCGGTGCTTCCGACCATCTTGGTGATCAGCCAGCGACCGCCGATCTTCGCGACGTCGAAGTCTCCTGCCGTGATCGCCGCGACCTCTCCGCTGTCGACGTCGATGAAGTGGCACTCGAAGTGGAGCGTGCCACGGTCTCCGTTGACCGTCACCCGGAGCTTGTAGGCGGGGTGGTCCGCAAGCCAGTGCACCCCGGGCTTCCAACCGGGCGAGTTCAGCCAGACGTCCCGAATCTCGTCCTTCCCCGTCGCCGTCTGCCCGGCACCGTACGTGAAGGTCGCGTTGTCGGTCCACAGGCTCATCATCTCGTCGATGTCCTTCTTGGAGGTCGACTCGTGGAAGCTTCTCTCGATCTGTTCGATCGCGTAGACGTCGGACTGCCGCTGTTGGGCCTGTTCGGACTCGGAGCTCCCGCTCGAGCCTCCGCAGGCCGACAGGGCGACCAGCAAGGCGACGAACGCGCCTCCGAGCAACAGATTCCGCATTCTCCGCATCCTCCTTCCAGTCCCGGTTCGGCCGGGACGGGCCGCATGTAGCGATCTTCACAGGGTGGGCGGGGTCCGTCTAGACCGTGACAGCCGGCAACGCGCGCGCCTACCGTGCCCGCTGGCCGGTTCGAGGGGGTGCTAGCACCCCAGAGTGCTCCACGGTTCAGCCCTGGGGCTTGCAGAACCCCCGCACTTGCCCCGGAAACGCGAGCACGTCGATCGGCTTCTGGAGATAGCCGTCGAAACCCGCCGCCAGGAGCCGGTCGCTGCTCCAGGCGAACGTCGAGGCGCTGAGGGCGACGATCGGTATCCGGCCGGTCTCTGCCCCGCGGCGGAGCTCACGGGCGACATCGGTCCCGCTCATGTCGGGAAGCCGCAAGTCCAGGAGGACCACGTCCGGCCGGTGATCGGTCGCAAGGGTGATCGCCTCTTCCCCCCGGGCGGCCTCCAGCGTACGGAGCCCGGCTGCCCGGAGCACGTCTCGGGCGAGCTTCCGGTTCTTCTCGTTGTCATCGACGATGAGGACGAGCGGCACGTCGGCAAGCCTTCCACTGTCGGGCGCCTTTGGAGAAGGAGACGTCACCGCCGTATCCTCAGCACGTGCCGATCAGACTCGTGCTCGCCGAAGACAACTACCTCGTCCGCGAGGCCCTGCGCGGCCTGCTCGCGACTCGAGACGACTTCGAGATCGCGGCGGTTTGCGAGGACCTCGACTCGCTGTTCCAGGCGGTCGAGGCCGAGCGGCCCGACGTCGTCATCACGGACATCCGCATGCCGCCCGAGCACACGGACGAGGGAATCCAGGCGGCCACCCGACTCCGCGAGACGAGCCCCGAGGTTGGTGTGGTCGTGCTGAGCCAGTACACGTCCCCGACCTTCGTGCTCGCGCTTCTGGAGGGTGGAAGCGAGCGCCGCGCGTACCTTCTGAAGGAGCGGGTGAAGGATCTCGACCAGCTCGTTGCGGCAATCCACGCGGTCGCAGCCGGCGGCTCGGTCATGGATCCCAAGGTCGTGGAGGCGTTGGTCGCGGAGAACGCGCGGGAAGACGACTCGCCGCTCAACGACCTCACTCCGCGCGAGCGTGATGTGCTGCGCGAGATGGCCGAGGGGAAGAACAACGCGGCGATTGCCGAGGCGCTCGTGCTGACGGAGCGGTCCGTCGAGAAGGTGATTCACTCGATCTTCCTGAAGCTCGGGCTGACCTGGGAGACCGCCGTGCACAAGCGCGTCAAGGCTGTGATCCTCTATCTCGCGGAAAGCGGCGAGCATCAGCTCGAGACCGGCAGCGAGCCGGAGACGGAGGGGCCGCGCCCGCCATCCGGCTCGACCGTGAGCCGGCCGCCGAGCGCCTCGACCCGGTCGCGGAGTCCGTCGAGCCTCGTACTCCATTCGCCCGCTTCCGCCGGATGGGCACCCTCGACGGCGAACTCGAAGGTCAGCGCACCGCGCTCTTCTCTCACGGTTGCGGTCGCACGCGCCTTGCCTTGGGCGAGCTGGAGCGCCTCGAGCCAGCAGAGGTAGACCGTCCGCACCATCTCGGGCGCACAGGTCGAGCCGACCTCGACATCGACCGAGGCGGGGATGTCCGCGCTCACCGCCGCGGAGCGGAGCGCGGCGGCAAGCCCGTCGGCCTCGAACACCTGAGGGTGGATCCGCTGGGCCAGCCGTGCCGCTTCGTCCAGCGCCTGCTGGACGTCACGGTTCATCTCTCCCAGCAGCGCCTTCGCGGCTCCAGGATCCGCGTCGACCAGTGGGCCCGCGAGCTGCAGCTTGACGGCGAGCGCGACGAGGTGCTGCTGCACGCTGTCGTGCAGGTCGCCCTCGATCGCGCTTCGGTCGGCGTCGCCCGCGAGAACGAGCCGCGTCCGGGACGCGCGCAGCTCTGCAACCTCCGAGCGGAGCCGCTCGTGCTCGTCTCGCTGCGGTTTCGACTGCTCGCCCTCCAGGGTCATCACCTCTCGATGTCGACGCACCGAGACTGTCCGTCGCCGGCCCCCAGAACGTCAAGTAGGCCAGCATTCCCTTGGCGGGGTGCCAGCCTCCCGCCGGATCTGCCTGCCGCCACCGTAGTCCGGACCGCGGCGTCCTCTTAGCGTCATCGGCACCAATCAAGGACGTGCGACCAGGTGCCGCAGCGTGGAGCACGTCGGGAAGGGAGCGAAGATGCGAAGAGGGATGAAGGTTGCATTGGTCGCCGCGCTCGTGAGCCTGACGGCGCTCGCAGCGGCTGCGCAGGCGATGAACTTCTCGGCCTGGGGCAACGCCCAGAAGATCGACGAGATCGGCGGGAACAGCTCCGAGCTGAATACGACGTCTCTGGACGGCTGCCCCATCCAGGCGCCGGACGGGCTCAGCCTCT
>DASSBN010000001.1:0-26979 GCA_035698665.1 Gaiellaceae bacterium | reverse complement strand
CGAAGCCGAAGGACCCGTCCGTCTGGGTGCGAGGCGAGTTCGCACGGCTGGGCGCGCAGGCGACGGACGACGCTGCCCGCCGCCTGGTCGAGATCGCCGGTGACGACATCGCGCTGCTCGAGCAAGAGGTGGAAAAGCTGGCGACGTGGGCGGGAGGCGAGCAGATCGGAGAGCGAGAGGTGGAGGAGCTCGCCGTTCCCCTGAGCGAGGCTCCGACCTGGGCGCTCTCAGACGCATGGGGAAACCGTGACGTCGGCGACGTCTTGGCCGCCTGCGAGGCGGAGCTCGAGCAGGGCGTCGAGCCGTTTCTCATCGCCGTGCGCCTCGCGGCGCAGGTCACGCTGGTCCGGAACGTGCAGGCGCTCGCGGACGAGGGCCTCGGCGCGCGCGAGATCGGGGGTCGGCTGAAGAAGCACGAGTTCCGCTGCCGGAAGGCCCTCGGCCACGCCGCGCGCTACTCACGGGACGAGCTCGATGCGGCGATCGTGCGCCTCGCCGAGCTGGACGCGGCGCTGAAGGGCGCAAGCCGGCTCTCGAACGAGCTCGAGCTCGAGCGGGCGCTCCTCGAGATCACCGCCGCGCGCGAGCCGGTCGGCTAGGAGGTGCTCGCGACCAGGCGCGCGGCCTGGGACTTCTTGCGCGCGGCCTTGTTCGGGTCGATCGCGCGCGTTGCGGCGGCCTTGTCGAGGAGGACGACGAGCTCGCGGTGCTCGCTCGCGATCCGTTCCTTGTCTCCGTCCGCAACCGCCGACTCGAGGCGCTTGAAGTGCGTCTTCGCGGCGGAGCGGTAGCGCAGATTCTCCTCCCGCTGGCGGGCGGCGATCTTCACGCGGCGCTTTTGCTGGTGGATGTTCGGCATACGGAGAAACGCCCGCATCGCGCGGGCGAGAGGATGCTAGCAAGAGACTGCTGCCTCCGGCCTCTGGCCTATGCTCGGGCCCGTGGAAGAACCTGAGCGCCCGGCTCCCGGCGAGCCCCCGCCGCCGAGACGCCTCGCCTGGTCGACGGCGATCTTCGCCGGGGCGACGGGACTCTCCCGGATTCTCGGCCTCGTCCGTGAGATCGTCGCCAGAAACTACTTCGGCGTCCGCGGCCCGATCAACGCGTTCGAGATCGCCTTCCTGATCCCGAACACGGTTCGCGCGCTCGTCGCCGACGCCGCCCTCTCGTCCGCCTTCGTCCCCGTCTTCAGCGAGTTGCTGGAGAAAGGAGAGCGGGCGCGGGCCTGGCGCGTCGCCTCGACACTTTTTTGGCTCATCTTCCTCGGGCTCGGAAGCGTCACCGTCCTCTTCATCCTGCTCGCGCCGTGGATCATGGCGCCGTTTCCCTACGAGCAGGACCTGCTCGTCGGGCTCTCGAGGCTGCTCTTCCCGATCGTCCTCCTGCTCGGCCTGTTCGGGGTCATCGTCGGGATCCTGAACAGCTACGAGCACTTCACGATCCCCGCCCTCACGCCGGTGTTCTGGAACGTCGTCATCATCGGCGGGCTCGTCGTCGGGGTCCCCCGCGTCGAAGGAAACGACGAGCTCTACGTCTACGCGGGAGCGATCCTCGCAGCCACGCTCCTTCAGTTCGCGCTGCCGATCCCCGCGCTTCGCGGACTCGGCGGTCGGCTCCAGTTCGTCCTCGACTGGCGCGACCCTGCCGTCAAGCGCGTCTTCGTCCTGATGGTGCCCGTGACACTCGGGCTGGGGCTCATCAACGTCAATGCGCTCATCGACGGGATCTTCGCGGCGAAGCTGATCGACCCGAACATCGCGCCGAGCGCCATCAACGCGGCCTTCCGCATCTACATGCTCCCGCAGGGTGTCTTCTCCGTTGCGATCGCCACGGTGCTCTTCCCGCGCCTCTCGCGGCTCGCCACCCGGGGGGACACAGAGGGGTTCCGCGACACCGTTTCGATGGGCCTCGGGCAGATCGGCTTCACGCTCATCCCCGCGAGCGCGGTCGGCGCCGTGCTCGCGGTGCCCATCGTGCGGCTGATCTACGAGCGCGGCGCGTTCACCTCGTCGCAGACGACGGTGGTCGCCGGCGCGCTCGCCGCCTTCACGCTCGGGCTCACGTTCAACGGGACGATGCTGATGCTGACCCGGGCGTTCTTCAGCCTGCAGACGCCTTGGGTGCCGACCGTGATCGCGCTCGCGAACCTCGCCGTCAACGCCGCTCTCGATGCGGCTTTCTATCGCTATGGAACCTGGGGGATCCCGCTTGCGACCTCCTTCGTGAACATCGCGGGGACCGGGGCATTCATCGTCGTCTTCCGGCGGCGCGTCGGAAGGATGAACGGGCGGGCGCTCGTGCGCTCCTACTCCCTCATCGTCGTCGCCTCGGCAATCGCCGCAGGTGTCGCGGCCGGCGTCTGGTACGCCCTCGACGACGTGCTGGGACGATCCCTGCTCGCGCAAATCGTCACGGTCGGCTCCGGGCTGGCGGCGGCCGTGGCCGTCTACCTCCTCTGCGCGCGGCTCATGCGGATCCCAGAGCTGCGCATTCTGCTCTCGCTTCGTCGCCGGTCAGGTACAACGGGCGAGTGAAGCTCGACCGCATCCGCAACTTCTCGATCGTGGCGCACATCGACCACGGCAAGTCGACCCTGGCCGACCGCATCCTCGAGGTGACGGAGACCCTCAGTGAGCGCGAGATGAGGGAACAGGTGCTCGACTCGATGGAGCTCGAGCGTGAGCGCGGGATCACGATCAAGGCCCAGGCCGTCCGCGTCGCCTGGAAGGGCCACCAGCTGAACCTGATCGACACGCCGGGCCACGTCGACTTCACCTACGAGGTCTCGCGCGCGCTGCAGGCGTGCGAAGGGGCCCTGCTCCTGGTCGACGCGGCCCAGGGGATCCAGGCGCAGACGCTCGCGAACGCCTATCTCGCGCTCGAGAACGACCTCGAGATCGTCCCGGTCGTGAACAAGATCGATCTCCCGCAGGCAGATCCCGATGCAGTCGCCGCCGAGGTCGCCGAGCTCGTCGGCGAGGATCCTGAGCGCGTCCTTCGCATCTCCGCGAAGACGGGTGAGAGCGTCGCCGAGGTGCTGGACGCAGTCGTGGAGCGCATCGCTCCGCCGGAGGGAGACCCGGAGGCTCCGCCCCGCGCACTCGTCTTCGACTCCTCGTACGACCAGTACCGGGGTGTCGTCGCCTTCGTCCGCGTGGTCGACGGGCGCTTCCGCACGCGCGATGACCTGCGGGCCATGGCGGCCGGAACGCGCTTCGAGGCGGAGGAGCTCGGGTTCTTCTCGCCGGTCCGCACCCCGACGGACACGCTGGAAGCCGGAGAGGTCGGATACGTCGTCACCGGCCTGAAGGACGTGAGCCGCCTGCGGGTTGGTGACACGCTCACGAGTGCACGCCACGGCGCAGCCAAACCCCTGCCGGGCTACAAGGACGTGAAGCCGACGGTCTTCGCCGGGCTCTATCCGACCGACTCCGACGACTATCCGGAGCTTCGGGATGCCCTCGAGAAGCTGAAGCTCAACGACGCCTCGCTCTTCTACGAGCCCGAGACCTCGCAGGCGCTCGGATTCGGCTTCCGCTGCGGGTTCCTCGGCCTCCTGCACATGGAGATCGTCCGCGAGCGGCTCGAGCGTGAGTTCGATCTCGACCTGCTCGTCACGGCCCCCAATGTCGCCTACCGCGTCTACACGTTGGGAGGGGAGGAGGTCGAGGTGCACAGCCCTGCCGACATGCCGCGCGAGTTCGAACGGGTCGAGGAGCCGTACATTCGAGCGACGACGATCGTTCCGAAGGAATACGTCGGCACGGTCATGGAGCTGAACAACGAGCGCCGCGGGCGGTTCGATCACATGGAGTACCTGAGCGAGGAGCGCGTCATGCTCTCCTACGACCTCCCGCTCGCGGAGATCGTCTACGACTACTACGACCAGCTGAAGAGCCGGACGAAGGGCTACGCGAGCTTCGACTACGACGTGGTCGGCTTCGAGGAAGGAAGCCTCGTCCGGGTGGACATCCTCCTTGCGGGCGACCCCGTCGACGCGCTGAGCCTGATCGTCCACCGCGACGGCGCCTATGGGCGCGGGCGCGCGCTTGTCGAGCGCCTCCGGGAGGAGATCCCGCGGCAGATGTTCGACGTCCCGGTGCAGGCGGCCATCGGCTCGCGCGTGATCGCGCGGGAGACGATCAAGGCGCGCCGCAAGGACGTGCTCGCGAAGTGCTACGGCGGCGACGTGACGCGCAAGCGCAAGCTGCTCGAGCGGCAGAAGAAGGGCAAGAAGCGGATGAAGCAGGTCGGCTCGGTCGAGGTGCCGCAGGAGGCCTTCCTCGCCGTCCTCAACCTGGACGGAGACAAGCGATGAGCAGCGGCGGCGTACGCCATCTCTACGTCCATCTGCCGTTCTGTTCCTCGCGCTGCGGCTATTGCGACTTCGTGACGCTGGTCGGCCGGCGCGAGGATCACGGCCGGTACGTGGATGCTCTTCTGGCCGAGCTCGAGCTGGAGCGAGGTCGGTTGGCGAGCGAGGTCGAGACCATCTTCATCGGGGGCGGTACGCCGACGTTCACGGAGCCGGACGAGCTGCGGCGGCTCCTGTCCGCGTTCCCCGCGGCCGAGGAGGTGACGGTCGAGGCCAACCCTGAAACGGTCACGCTCGACCTCGCCGCGCTTCTCCGCGAGGGAGGCGTCACGCGCGTCTCACTCGGCGCGCAGAGCTTCGACGAGCGCCTCCTCGACGTGCTCGACCGCCGCGCACGACCCGACGACGTCCGCCGCGCCTTCTACCATCTTCGTGATGCCGGTTTTGACAACATCAGCCTGGATCTCATCTACGGGATCCCCGGCCAGGAGCCCTCCGACCTTCGCAGGGATCTCGACGAGGCTCTTGCCCTCGGGCCTGAGCACCTCTCGTGTTACGAGCTCGAAGCGAAGCCGGGAACGCGCTTCATGCACGCGCACGGAGAGGAGCTCGCCCGCCAGGCGGAGTCGATGGAGGGCTACTTCGAGCTCGTCGTCGCCACGCTCACCGATGCCGGCTACCGCTGGTACGAGACCGCCAACTTCTGCCGGGACGGCCGTCGCGCTCGCCACAACCTCGCCTACTGGCTCGGGCGCGACTATCTCGGCGTAGGGATCGGCGCCGTGTCGACCGTCGGCGGCCTCCGCTGGCGAAACCTCCCCGCGCTTCCGCGCTACCTCTCCGCGCTGGCGCGCGGCGAGGCTCCGCCGCGGGAGCTCGAGCCCCTGCCGGCGCTGACCCGGGTCCAAGAGCGCCTCATGCTGGGCCTGCGCCTGGACGACCCGCTTCCCTTTGCGGACGTCGAGGAGGCCGTGGACTCGGAGGCACTCGGTCGGCTGGAGGGGCTCGGTCTGGTCGAGCGCCGGGCGGATGGGCTGCTCCTCACCCGGCGCGGCCGGTTCCTCGGAGGCGGCGTGACGGCGGAACTTCTCGCTGAAATCCCTGCAAATAACTACAATTGACGTAGATGCCGCCCGGCCCTGAACCCGTGCTCACGCCTCGCCAGAAGGAGATCCTCGTGCGCGTCGTCGAGGAGTATGTGTCCACGGGGGCGCCGGTCGGATCCAAGACTCTCGTCGAAAGGGCGGCGATGGACGTCTCCTCCTCCACGGTCAGGTACGAGCTGGCGGTGCTCGAGGAGCAGGGGCTGCTCTCGCATCCGCACACGTCGGCAGGGCGGGTTCCGACCGACCTCGGCTACCGCTTCTTCGTCGACCGGGTGATCGAGAAGCTCGAGCCTCGCCCGTCGCCGCTCGCGCTCGACCTCGACTTCTCCGAGCTTCGCAGCGAGGTGGAGACGGCCCTGCAGGCGACCACCGATGCGCTGGCGGAGGTGACTCATCTGATCGCCCTCGTCTCGGCGCCGCCGCTCGAGGCGACGACGGTGCGCCGCGTGGAGGTCCTGCTCCTGCAGCCGCAGCTCGTGATGGTGGTCGTCATCACTGCGACAGGCGGAGTCACCAAGCGGCTCTTCACGTTCGCCGGAGCCGTCGACCCGGGCCTGGCCGAGTGGGCGGGCGAGTATCTGAACGAGACCGTCGGCGGCCGCCAACTCGGCGCCCGGATGCTGCGGTCGTGTCTCGAGGATCCGCATCTCAGCGCGAGGGAGCGCGAGTTTCTCGGCGAGCTTCGGCCGGCGTTTGCGGACGTCCTCGAGACGCCCGAGCAGGCCTTCTACGTGGGCGGCACCGCCGGCGTGCTCGCGGAGTTTCGCCCGGACGAGCTCGTGGGATACCAGCGTCTGCTCGAGGTTCTGGAGCAGCGCGCGATGGCGCTCGAGCTCATGCGCGCCAGCCTCGTCTCCAAGCAGCCTTTCGTGCGGGTGGGGCCGGAGCTCGCAGACCCCGCGCTCGCAACGGTGTCGCTCGTCGGCGCCCCCTACGGTCTCCAGCACCGCAATCTGGGCACTGTGAGTCTCGTGGGGCCGATGCGCATGGACTACGTCAAGGCGATCGACGCCGTTCGAACTGCCGCGAGGGAGCTCTCGCGGTTCGTCGAAGATCTCTACGAGGACTGACGTGGCGACCGCCAAGCGCGACTACTACGAGGTCCTCGGTGTCGATCAGCGCGCGTCCGAGAGAGAGATCAAGTCGGCGTTCAGGCGGCTTGCGCGCGAGCTGCATCCCGACGTCTCAGACCATCCCGAGGCCCAAGAGCGCTTCCGCGAGGCGGCGGAGGCCTACGAGGTTCTCTCGAAGCCGGAGACCAGGGAGCTCTACGACCGCTACGGGCACGAGGGTCTTCGCACCGGCGGGTTCCGTCCAAGCGACTTCGATTTCGGGAACATCGCAGACCTCTTCTCAGCCTTCTTCGGAGACGACCTCTTCGGAGGAGGTGGGCTCGGCTCGCGCAGGACGCGCGGCGCGGACGTGCTGGCGGAGGTCCGGGTGGAGCTCGAGGAGGCGGCAAGAGGCGTCAAGCGCGAGGTCCATCTGCCGGTGGCCGTGCCCTGTCCCACCTGCGGCGCCTCGGGTGCCGCGCCCGGAACGAGTCCCGAGACGTGCTCGGCCTGCAGTGGAAGCGGGCGGCTGCAATCGGTTTCGTCGTCGGTGTTCGGCCAGTTCATCCGCACGCGAACCTGCCCCGAATGCGGCGGCGCGGGCGAGGTCGTCTCCGACCCCTGCCCGGACTGCAACGGCGAGAGGCGGAAGCTGGAGGACAGGACGGTCGAGGTCGACGTCCCGCCGGGGATCCACGACGGCCAGCGCATCCGTCTGTCGGGTGAAGGCCACGCCGGCGACCTCGGCGGGCGGGCCGGCGACGCGTACGTGCTGGTCCACGTGTTCCCGGACCCGCGCTTCGTTCGCGACGGGAACGACGTCGTCTCCACCGTCGATCTGACCATGTCGGAAGCCGCGCTCGGGACGCAGACTTCCGTGCCCACGCTCGACGGCGAGGTCGAGCTCGAGTTCAAGCCTGGCACACAGCCGGGGGAGATTCGTGTCCTGCGCGGCAAGGGCATGCCGGTGCTGCAAGGCTTCGGGCGTGGAGACCATCGACTGCTCGTGAACGTGGCAGTGCCCCGCAACCTGACGGACGAGCAGCGCCGGCTCCTCGAGGAGTTCGCGCGCGCCGAGCACGAGGCGAACTACAAGGCCGAGGAAGGCTTCTTCGAGAAGCTCCGGGCCGCGTTCCGCTGAGCGACCCACTCCTTCGCCGCGTCTCCGTGCGCGTGGCCGAGGCGCGCGCCGAGGAGGCGCGCGCGCTCCTGATCGAGCTCTTTCCGGAGGGATTCGAGGAAGTCGAGGTCGACGGTGGGATCGAGTTCGCCGCCTACACCAGGGCAGGCGGGGAGGAACGCCTCTGGCAGGTATTCGGGCCCGGCGCGGCGACGGACGTCGACGCAGGGTGGGGCGAGGCGTGGAAGAGATTCCATCGCCCGGTGGAGATCGGCCGCCTCTGGGTCGGCCCGCCCTGGGAGGAGCCCGAAGAGGGGTTGCTCCCGGTCGTCGTCGATCCCGGCCTGGCCTTCGGCACGGGCGCTCATCCCACGACCCAGCTCTGCCTCCGCTTCCTGCTCGACCACGCGCCCGTCTCACTGCTCGATCTCGGTTGTGGTTCGGGCGTCCTCTCCATCGCCGCGGCGAAGCTCGGGTACCGGCCCGTGACGGCGCTCGACCTCGACATGCTCGCCGTCGAGGCTGCGCGGGCCAACGCCGACGCGAACGGTGTCGCGATCGAGGTCGGCCGCGCGGACGTCCTCTCCGACCCGCTTCCGAAGGCAGAGCTCGTCCTCGCGAACATCGCGGCCGAGCCGCTGCTCGAGGTCGCCGGCCGCATCACGGCGCCCGAGCTCGTCGCGTCCGGCTATCTCGTGAGCGAGGAGCCGCGCCTCGACGGCTGGGAGCACCAGGAGCGGAAAGAGCTCCAGGGCTGGGTGGCGGACCGGTTCAGGCGGGCCTGAAAACAGAGGGCGCGCCGCCCGAGGTCGGCTAGCATCGGGCGGTCATGGCCACGTTCTCGACCACGTTTCTCGGCTGCAAGATCTCGCACACCGACGCTCAGGAGGTGCGCGAGCGGCTGATTGCAGAGGGCCATGTCGAGGCCGACGAAGCAGTGGACGTCGCGGTCGTCAATACGTGTTGCGTCACGCATGAGGCGGTGCGGAAGTCTCGCCGGGAAGCCCGCCGGGCAGCGCGGCGCGCGCGGCGCGTGTTCGTGACCGGCTGTGCGGCGAATCTCGAGGGCAGCTTCGAGGGGCTTCCCGAGAACGTCGAGGTCGTCAAGCTTCGGAGTGAGCGAACAGCGGAGTTCGTGGCAGGCGCTGTCGGTGCGCTCGGCTGTGTGCGGGCGGATGTCGGGCTCGACCGGGTTCGGGCGTTCGTCAAGATCCAGGATGGCTGCAGCTTCTCCTGCAGCTTCTGCGTCATCCCTCACGTTCGAGGCTCATCCCGCAGCCGGCGGGCCAGCGCGGTGCTCGGCGAGGTCGCACGGCGCGTCGACCAGGGGCACGGTGAGATCGTCCTCACCGGGATCAACCTCGGCTGCTACCGAGACCGCGAGGCCGGCTGGGATCTCCCGCGCCTCGTCCGTGAAGTCGGCGCGGTGCCGGGCATCGAGCGACTGCGCCTCTCGTCCATCGAGGTCAACCACCTGAACGATGCTCTTGTCGAGGCGATGCGGGAAACCCCGACCGTGTCACCTCACCTGCACGTGCCGCTCCAGTCGGGCGACGACGGCGTCCTCAAAGCGATGCGCCGCCGCTACGACGCCGCCACGTATCTCCGACGGGTCGAGAAGGCGGCCGGCTTCAACCTCACGACCGACGTGATCGTCGGCTTCCCCAGCGAGGACGAGGCCGCGTTCGAGCGCACGTTGCACGTTGTCGAGGAGGCGGGGATCACGAAGGTGCACGTCTTTCCGTACTCGCCGCGGCCGGGAACGCTCACCGCCGAGGATGATCGCGTCCCAGTGGTCGTGAAGAGGGAGCGGAGCGCCCGTCTGCGAGCCGCCTCCGCGAAGGCCTGCCGCCGCCGGTGGGTCGGGAAGCTCGGCCGGGAGGAGTCAGTTCTCGTCGACCGCCCCGGACGCGGGTACGGCGACGACTATTCACCCTGGCTCGTCGAGGGTCCACAGGGTGCGTTCGTCCGGGCCCGCGCGCTCGAGGTCACGGAGGAGGGCATCGTTGGCATCGCGGCCTGACTGTCTCTTCTGCAAGCTGGTTCGCGAGGGCGAGCACGTCAACGCGGCCCACGGGTTCGTGGCGATCGAGGACATCAATCCGAAAGCTCCCGTTCACCTTCTCGTACTCCCGGAGCGGCACGTCGACACGTTCCGCGACATCTCCGAATTCGAGTCGGAGGAGGCGAAGAGGATGCTCGAGTTCGTCGCGGACACGGCGAGAAAGGCCGGTCTCGAGGACTACCAGGTCGTCGTCAACGTCGGTCCGGGCGCCGGCCAGACCGTCTTCCACCTTCACTGGCACGTCCTCGGGGGCGGGAGGCCCTTCGAATGAGTCTGATCGGTCGGATCGAGGACGAGCTGCAAGCGGCGATGCGGGCGCGCGATCGGGAGCGCACCGACACGTTGCGCATGACCCTCGCTTCGCTCCGTGCAGCCGAAAAGGAATTGCTGCGGCCGCTCAAGGAGGACGAGGAGCTCCAGGTGCTGCAGCGCGAGCGGAAGCGCCGCTCCGAGGCGGCGGATGCCTTCCGGGAGGGCGATCGCCCCGAGCAGGCCGAGAAGGAGGAGCGCGAGCTCGAGGTCATCGAGGAGTTCATGCCCGAGCCGATGTCCGAAGAGGACATCGAACGGATCATCGACGACGCGATCGCGGAGACGGGAGCGACCTCGCTCCGCGATCTCGGCCGGGTGATGGCGGACGTCATGCCGCAGGTCGCGGGCCGGGCGGACGGCTCCACGGTCAGCCAGCTCGTCCGCGAGAAGCTGGCCTAGACGCCTCTCACTTTCGACCCATTCCGCGTACCACACGCGCGCTCCCGAGCGTTACGCTGAAAAGCGGAGGGAGGCATGCGGCGGCCCCGGGCCGGCAAGCCGCTCCGGCCACCTCACTAAACTTCGACCGTTGCAGGAAGTTCTCTCGGTTTCCAACGAGGTCGCGGCCGAGCTCGCCACGGTCGACGACGGCATCCTCGACGCGCTCCGCGACCGCCTCGGCATCGCGCTCCTCCTCCGCGGCAACCGCCTGACGCTCGAGGGCGACGACGCGCGCGTCGGTCAGGCCCGCGCGGTCGTCGACGAGCTCGTCGAGCTCGTCGAGGGAGGCCAGGCGATCGGGCCGAGCACCGTCGACGCCGTGCTCGCCGCGCTCGACGCCGCCAAGAACCCGCGCGAGATCTTCGAGGACGTGGTCTGGCGGCACCGAGGCAAGAAGATCACGCCGAAGACGGTCAACCAGAAGCGCTACGTCGACGCGATCCGCGAGTGCACGATCACGTTCGGCGTCGGCCCGGCGGGCACGGGGAAGACCTACCTGGCGATGGCGCTCGCCGTCGCGGCGATGCAGGAGCGCGAGGTCAGCCGCATCATCCTCACGCGCCCCGCGGTCGAGGCCGGCGAGCGGCTCGGCTTCCTCCCCGGCGACATGCTCGCGAAGGTCGACCCCTACCTGCGCCCGCTCTTCGATGCGCTCTACGACATGCTCGACGCCGACCGGCTCAACTCGTATCTCGAGAAGGGAACGATCGAGGTCGCGCCGCTCGCGTTCATGCGCGGCCGCACCCTGAACGACTCCTTCATCATCCTCGACGAGGCGCAGAACACGACTCCCGAGCAGATGCAGATGTTTCTCACGCGCCTCGGCTTCGGCTCGAAGATCGTCGTCACCGGGGACGTCACGCAGGTCGATCTCCCACGCGAGCAGGCATCCGGGCTCATCCACGTGCGCGAGATCCTCGGGGCGATCGACGGGATCGAGTTCGTCGAGTTCGGAAACCAGGACGTCGTCCGCCACGTGCTCGTGCAGCGGATCGTCGAGGCGTACAAGCGCCACGCCGACGAGACGGGCACGCAGCGGCGCAAGTGATCGTCGTCGAGTTGGAGAACCGAAGCGGCGAGGTCGTCGACGCGGCCGCGGCGGAATCGCTCGCCCGCGAGGTGCTCGCTGCGGAAGGGATCGACGAAGGAGATCTGGGGATCGCGTTCGCCACGCCGTCTGAGATGCGGGCGCTGAAGCTCCAGCACCTCGGGATCGAAGAGGCGACCGATGTGCTCTCCTTTCCGATCGACGCGCGAGAGGATCTGCCGGCGGGCGTTCCCCGCCAGCTCGGCGACGTCGTCCTCTGCCCTCAGGTCGTGGGCGAGGACTGGCGCGCGCCTCTTGTCCACGGGCTCTTGCACCTCCTGGGGTACGACCACGGCGACGAGATGGAGCGGCGGGAGCGGGAGCTCTCCCCCGAATCCTGATGGACGAACGGCGCGCACCGGCGATTCTGCGCAGTTTCAACTACGCCTTCGAGGGCGTCATCCACGTGCTGCGCACACAGCGCAACATGCGGATCCACTTCGCGATCGCGGCGGGCGTGCTCGTGCTCGCGTTCATCTACGACGTCACACGGCTCGAGCTGATCGCGCTCATGATCTCGATCGCGTTCGTCCTGATCGCGGAGATGGTCAACACCGCGGTCGAGGCGACGATCGACCTCTCGACGCCCTCGTTCGACCCGCTCGCGAAGATCGCGAAGGACATCGCCGCCGGCGCGGTCCTGATCGCGGCCGCGAATGCGGTTGCGGTCGGCTACCTCGTCCTTGCCGACCGCCTCGCGCGCCCGAGCGCCAGGCTCGTGAACGCCCTCGGCGATGCGCCGATCAACCTGACCGTGATCGCTCTCGTGCTCACGATCATCGTCGTCATCGCGATCAAGGCCATCACGGGCACGGGAACGCCCTTGCGGGGTGGGCTTCCGTCGGGCCACGCCGCGCTCGCCTTCGGCTGCTGGGCGGCGATCACGTTCATCGTCACCGACCACCGCGTCGTCATCTCGTTCGTCGCGCTGATCATGGCGCTGCTCGTCTCCCAGACCCGCGTCGAGGCCGAGATCCACACGCCGTACGAAGTCGTCGTGGGCGCGGTCCTCGGTACGCTCGTCACGCTCATCCTCTTCCAGGTGTTCAGATGACCGACCAGGAGCTCTACGAGACTGCCCTCGCCGCCTCCAAGGCGGCGTACGCCCCGTACTCGGAGTTCCTCGTGGGCGCCGCCGCGCTCATGCGCAACGGCCGGGTCGTCACCGGCGTGAACGTCGAGAACGCGTCGTATCCGGTCGGGATCTGCGCCGAGCGCTGCGCGATCGCCCGGGCCGTCGCCGAGGGAGCGAAGCCCGGCGACTTCGAGGCCATCGGGATCACGGCCTCGCCGTGCGGCGCGTGCCGCCAGTGGCTGCACGAGTTCCGCTTCGACCGCGTGGCGTTCATGCACGAGGGCGAGCTGCTCGTCCGCCGGCCCGACGAGCTCTTGCCTGATTCGTTCGTACTGTGAGAAGCGGCTTCGTCGCGGTCGCGGGCCGGCCGAACGTCGGCAAGTCGACGCTCGTGAACGCGCTCGCCGGCGGCAAGGTCGCGATCGTCTCCGACAAGCCGCAGACGACGAGGCGGCGGATCGCCGCGGTCGTGAACGGCGACGGGTTCCAGCTCGTGCTCACCGATCTGCCGGGCTTCCAGCGACCCCGCGACGCATTGACCGAGCGGATGCAACGAACCGTGGACGCGTCCCTCGAGGACGTGGATGCACATCTCCTCGTACTGGCCGCGGACGAGGCCATCGGCCCGGGGGACCGGTTCGTCGCCGAGCGGGTCTTCGCCTCCGGCCGTCCCGTCGTCATCGCGCTCAACAAGGTCGACCGCCTCGACCCGGCGCGAATCGCCGAGCAGATCCACGTGGCCTCGGGCCTCGGCGATTTCCACGCCCTCCATCCGATCAGCGCGACGCGCGGCGAGGGGCTCGGCCCGCTCCGTGAGGACCTCGTCGCACTCCTGCCCGAAGGGCCGCTCTACTTCGGCGAGGGCGAGGCGACCGATCTGCCGCTCGAGGCGCGGATTGCCGAGCTCGTCCGCGAGCAGGCGCTCGCGCTCACGCGGGAGGAGGTGCCGCACGCGATCGGGGTCGAGGTCGAGGAGCTCGAGGAGGGGCGGGTTCACGCCGTCCTCTTCGTCGAGACGGAGTCGCAGAAGGGCATCCTCATCGGCAAGGGCGGAAGCATGATCAAGGCCATCGGCGCGGGTGCGCGCCCCGAGATCGAGGGGCTTCTCGGCGGGCAGGTCTACCTCGAGCTGCAGGTCAAGGTGCGGCCGCACTGGCGCCGTGACGAGAATGTGCTCGAACGCTTCGGAATCTAGGGAGGGATCTTGGCTGCACTGACCGCGCTGCAATTCGAGGAACGGCTGAACCGCTATCTCTACGAGCGCGCCGAGGAAGCGCGCGCCGTGCGCGTCGGCGAGAAGGAGACGAGCGAGCAGGCCGAGATCGTCGCCCGCTACGCCGACCTCTTCACGCGCGAGCAGCACGACGCGCTTCGCGACGAGGAGGAGGCGGGCACCGACGACGACCGCGAGCGCCTCTACCGGCTGCGCGAGGCGTGCCTCGGGGGCATCGTCGTCGCGGAGCTCGCAGAGCGCTCGGACCGGTTCGAGAACGAGTTCCTCGCCGCGCGAGTCGAGTTCCGTGGCGAGTCGCTGCCGCTCCGCTCGGCGCAGGCGATGCTGGCGGTGCTCGACGAGTACCGTGACCGGAACGAGCTCGGCGATCTGGCAGCTGACGCCTCCGCTCGCTTCAACGACGACCGCCAGGAGCTGATGGCGGCCGCGGAGGCGCTCGACGCGGAGCTCTCCGGCGATCCCGACCCGGTCGGGCGGAGCGCGCGCCGCAAGGCGATCGATCTGCACGCTCTCGCCGCTGCCCTCGGCCGGGCCGCGCGCGAGCAGGACGAGTCATATGGGCCGCTGCGCGAGCGCTGGATCGACCGCATTCTCGGTGAGGGGCACGAGGCCGAGCCGGCGTCCTACCACGTCGCATATCTGCGGAGGCTCTCGCCGCTCGCAGACACGTACTCGAAGGAGCGGGCCGTGCCGGTCTGCCTCGAGACGCTGTCGCGGCTCGGCTTCGACCTTGCGGCGGAGGAGCACATCCGCCTCGATCTCGACGACCGCCCGCAGAAGAACCCGCGGGCGTGCGTGATCGCATCCGACCCGCCCAACGTCGTTCACCTGATCACGAGGGCGCAGGGCGGGGTACACGACTACCAGGGCCTCCTGCACGAGGCGGGGCACGCGCTCCACTACGCGGGCGTCGACCCGGCTCTCCCGTACACCTTCCGGCGGCTCTCGCGCGACCATGCGCTCACCGAGATCTACTCGTTCCTGCTCGAATCGGTGAGCCGCGAGCCCGGTTGGCACGCCGTGCACTTCGACCTCGCCGCGGGCGAGGCCGCGGACAACGCCGAGGCGACGCGGTTCCTCGACGTCCTCCTCTTTCGCCGCTACGCGGCGAAGCTCGACTACGAGCTCGAGCTCTGGGCCGACTTCGAGCATGCGCCCGACTACGCGCCGACGTACGCAGAGCGGCTGCGCGCGGCGACGGGCTTTCGCTACCGGCCGGATGGTTACCTGGCCGACATGGACGACGGCTTCTACTCGGCCGACTACCTGCGCGCCTGGATCCGCTCGGCGCAGCTTCGCGCCTACCTGCGGGAGACGATCGGGCCCGAGTGGTGGGAGCGGAGCGAGACGGGCGACTTCCTACGCAGCCTCTTCGCCGAAGGAACGCGGCCCTCGAGCGAGGACATCGCCGCGCGCATCGGCTTCGATCCGCTGGACACCCGCCCTCTCGTGCAGGAGCAGCTGGCCGCGTAGCGTTGAGCAAAGTGAACGGCCCTCATTCGAGGGATGCGCGGCTTTCCGTGCCGATATGTCATGTGCGGCATGGACGGGGAACTTCAACATCACTCCAAGCGGGTCCGGCGTCGCCGACGCCACAAGACCACGGTGACGAACATCAACGTGTTCGCGCTCGGTGCGTCCGCCGACCACGCGCAGCCCGAAGCGAGCCCGCCGCCGGCTCGTTCAGGAGCGGATGACGAAGACCTGTTCGGCGAGCGGATGGTCTCGACGGAATGGCTCGAGCGGCGCGCGAAGCGGCTCGAGAAGCAGGAGCAGGAGCTCAAGCAGCGAGCGCTCGAGATCGAGCGCCGCGAGATCGAGCTCGACGACCGGCAGGCCCGCTTCGAGGCAGACATGTACCTCCGCGAGGACGAGGTCGAGGCGCGCGAAGAGCATCTTCGCGACCTCGAGGCTCGGCTCGGCCAGAAGGAATCCGACCTCGGAAGCTTCGTCGCCCGCGTCCAGGGCGGCCTGCTCGCAGACGCCGGCTAGGCGACCCAGCTTCAGCGATTGAAGTTTGCCTGCCTCGGGGACCGGGGAGCGTTGGCCGGACTTTTCCCTTCCTGACCTCGACTCGCAGGTCCGTTCCCTCGGTGACTTCCGCGGGAAGCGTGTGCTGCTCGTCCACTGGAGCCCGGGTTCGGATTCTGCACGCAGATCGCCTCCGAGCTCGCCCGCCTCGAGGACAAGCTTCGCGCACGCAAGACCGAGCTCGTGCTCGTGAGCGCAGGCGGCGTGGAGGCGAACCGCGCGGTGGCCGAAGAGGTCTTGCTGCTGCTCGTGTTTTCCGATCCCGACTGCGGCCCGTGCAATGCGCTCCTCCCCGACCTCGGTCGACTGCAGGAGGAGACAAGCGTCGTCATGGTCAGCCGCGGAGATCCTCACGTGAACCGATCAAGGCCGAAGAGCACGGGCTCGACTTTCCGGTCGCGGTCCAGAAGGGCTGGACGCTCTCGAAGGAGTACGGCATCTTCGCGATTCCGGTCGCCTTCCTGATCGAGGACGGGGTCATCTCGAGACCGGTGGCCCGGGGCAAGGAGGAGATCATCGCCCTGGCCGCGCACGCGGGAAGGGAGGCGCCGCTGGCCCACTGACCCGCTGTCAAACCACGGCACAGGGGATGCCGATGGACGAAGGACGTTTCGAACAACTCAGCAAGTCCTTGGCGACGAGCGTCTCTCGCCGCCAGGCGGTGAAGATCGCAGGGGTGGCGGCTCTGGGAGGAATGATCTCCCTTGTGGGAGCCCGTGGAGCATGGGCTCGACAGTGCCGTCAGGCAGGGCAGAACTGCCGCTCGAACGCCGAGTGCTGTACTCGGTTCTGCGATACGACGTTCCACTGCGCCTGCCCGTCGGGGTCGGTGCTTTGCAATGAAGAGTGCGTCCCAGCCGACAACCCGCCGAAGCTGCTCAATCCACAGACCTGCGCGTGCGAGTGCGACGCGTCGATTACGTGTCCGCCGCCGCGGATCCTGAATCCGCAGACGTGCCAGTGCCAGTGCCCAGCCGGCACGACCGCGTGCGGGCAGACGGCCTGCTGTGGCCCGAATCAGATCTGCCAGAACGGCACGTGCGTGAATGCAATCGTCTGCGGAGGGCAACTTTGCGACCCGGCGCGGTGCTGCACGACCATCTTCGGGCAGCAGTGCTGCAGCCCGAATCAGGTCTGCACCGCATTCGGCTGCGCATAGCCGCTTGATTCCGAGGGGCGCCCGGTGAGGGCGCCCCTCGCGTCGGGGCTACACTGAGACCATGGCGCAGGCGCCTGCTCTTCCAGGCGGGTTCGAGCTTCCGCTCGAGCCCAGGCTCCCTCGCATCGGCTCCGTCGACCAGGTTGCCGTCGAGGAGCGTGCCGCCGCGCTCTCGCGGCGTTCGATCAAGCGCGAGTCGAAGCTCTTCGCACTCGACCTCGCCGTCCGGATGATGGACCTGACGACCCTCGAGGGGGCCGACACCCCCGGCAAGATCAACGCGCTCTGCTCGAAGGCGATGCGTCCCGATCCCTCTGACCTCACGGTTCCGCCGGTCGCCGCCGTCTGTATCTACCCGAACCTCGTTCCGACCGCGCTCGAGCGGGTGCGCGGGAGCGGCGTGCATGTGGCGTCGGTCGCGACGGCGTTCCCCTCAGGCCAGTCGCCCCTCGAGATCAAGGTCGAGGAAGCGTCTTTGGTGGCCGAGATGGGCGCGGACGAGATCGACATGGTCATCGACCGCGGAGCATTCCTCGCCGGCGACTACGCGAAGGTCTACGACGAGGTCCGCCGGGTCAAGGAGGCATGCGGCGACGCGCACCTCAAGGTCATCCTCGAGACCGGTGAGCTCGGCACGTACGACAACGTGCGCCGGGCGAGCCTGCTCGCCATCGCGGGCGGGGCCGACTTCATCAAGACGTCCACGGGGAAGATCCAGCCCGCCGCGACGCTGCCGGTCACGCTCGTCATGCTCGAGGCGATTCGCGACGTGTACGAGGAGACCGGGCGGAAGATCGGCATGAAGCCGGCCGGAGGGATACGGCACGCGAAGCAGGCCGTCCAGTACCTCGTGCTCCTGCACGAGACGCTCGGGGTCGAGTGGCTGACGCCCGACCTCTTCCGCTTCGGCGCCTCGTCGCTCCTGAACGACGTCCTTCTCCAGATCCGCAAGGAGAAGACGGGCCGCTACCAGAGCCCGGACTACTTCACCATTGACTGAGATCGAAAAACGCCAAGACCGCTCGCCGGTCCCGTCCGCCTTCGATTACGCGCCCGCGCCCGAGTCGCGGGAGATCGTCTCGCTCGAGGACCGCTACGGGCTCTTCATCGGCGGCGAGTGGGTCGAGCCGAAGTCCGCCGAGTTCGAGGCGACGATCAGCCCGGCCACCGAGGAGCCGCTCGCCGAGGTCGCCTACGCCGGAGCCGAGGATGTGGCGCTCGCGGTCGGGACGGCACGCGACGCGTTCGAGAACGGGTGGTCGGACATCGCGCCGAGCGAACGGGCGAAGTACCTCTACCGCATCGCGCGCATCCTGCAGGAGCGCTCGCGCGAGTTCGCGGTGCTCGAGTCGCTCGACGGCGGGAAGCCGATCAGGGAGTCCCGCGACGTCGACCTGCCGCTCTCCGCCGCGCATTTCTTCTACTACGCGGGCTGGGCCGACAAGCTCGAATACGCCTTCCCGAACCGCAACCCGAAGCCCCTGGGCGTCGCGGGCCAGGTGATCCCCTGGAACTTCCCGCTGCTCATGCTCTCGTGGAAGATCGCGCCCGCGCTCGCGGCCGGGAACACCGTCGTCCTCAAGCCGGCGGAGTCCACACCGCTGACGGCCCTTCTGTTTTGCGACGTCGTCCGGCAAGCCGAGCTTCCCCCGGGAGTCGTGAACATCGTCACCGGCGACGGGCGCGCCGGGGCCGAGATCGTGAAGCACCCCGATGTCGCGAAGGTCGCGTTCACGGGCTCCACGGAGGTCGGGAAGGAGATCCAACGCGCGGTCGCCGGGACCGGGAAGAAGCTGACGCTCGAGCTCGGCGGCAAGGCGGCGAACATCATCTTCGACGACGCGCCGCTCGACCAGGCGGTCGAGGGGATCATCAACGGCATCTACTTCAACCAGGGCCACGTCTGCTGTGCCGGTTCGCGTCTGCTCGTGCAGGAGTCGATCTACGAGCAGGTGATCGCGAAGTTGAAACGGCGGATGGGGACGCTGCGCGTCGGCGATCCGCTGGACAAGAACACCGACGTCGGGGCGATCAACTCGAGAGAGCAGCTCGAGAGGATCAAGGAGCTCGTCGCGGCCGGGGAGGAGGAAGGCGCGGAGATCTTCCAGCCGCCTTGCCGGCTGCCGGAGAAGGGCTGGTGGTTCGCGCCGACGGTCTTCACCAACGTGGCGCAGAGCTACCGGATCGCGCAGGAGGAGATCTTCGGGCCGGTGCTCTCGGTGCTGACCTTCCGCACGCCCGACGAGGCCGTCGAGAAGGCGAACAACACGCCGTACGGGCTCTCGGCCGGTGTGTGGACGGAGAAGGGCTCGCGGATTCTCTCGATGGCGCAGCGCCTCCGCGCCGGCGTGATCTGGGCGAACACGTACAACAGGTTCGATCCGGCTTCGCCGTTCGGCGGGTACAAGGAGTCCGGCTTCGGCCGGGAAGGGGGCCGGCACGGCCTCGAGCCCTACCTGAAGTTCGATTGAGCGCGAGGCAATTCATGGGGCCACCCCGGACCACCACCCGCTTCGAGCGTATCGCCGCCCGCGTGGCGTGTGGCGCGCGGAATGGGGAAGAAGCGTGAGGCTTCCGGTCAAGAAGACCTACAAGCTCTACATCGGCGGCGCGTTCCCGCGCTCCGAGTCCGGCCGCTCCTACGAGGCCGAGGGGGCGAACGTCGCCCGCGCCTCTCGCAAGGACGTCCGCGACGCGGTTCGCGCGGCACGCGAGGCCTTCCCGAAGTGGGCGTCCATGACCGCCTACAACCGCGGGCAGGTGCTCTACCGGGTCGCCGAGATCATGGAGGGCCGCAGGGCTCAGTTCGTCGAGCTCACGGGCGACGAGGCCGAGGTCGACGCGGCCATCGACACCTGGGTCTGGTACGCCGGCTGGGCCGACAAGCTCGCGCAGGTGCTCGGCGCGTCCAACCCCGTCGCGGGGCCCTACTTCAACTTCACGGTGCCCGAGCCCACGGGCGTCGTCGGCGTCGTCGCGCCCGAGGAGCCCGCGCTCGCAGGCTTCGTCGCCCACCTGGCGCCGGTCATCGTCGGCGGGAACGCGGCCGTGATCGTCGCCTCGCAGAAGCACCCCCTCGCGGCGGTCACGCTCGCCGAGGTGCTCGCCACCTCAGACGTTCCGGGCGGCGTCGTCAACGTGCTCACGGGCCGCAAGGACGAGCTCTCGCCCGTGCTGGCCGCCCACATGGACGTGAACGCGGTCGACCTCTCCGGGGCGGCGGGGGAACGGGAGGAGCTCGAGCGGCTCGCCGCGGACAACGTCAAGCGCGTCGTCGCGAACGGGGACGGCCAGTCGCCCTGGCACGTCGCCGCGTTCCTCGAGCTCAAGACCGTTTGGCACCCAATCGGCGTTTAGTCCCCTAGACTCAGCTAGTCGCCCATGGCCCTTCGGATCGAAGAGCTCGCCAAGACAATCGACTGCACCCTCCTCGACCCGCGCGCGGGACTGCAGGAGATCGAGGCCGTATCGCAAACGGCCCGCGAGCTGCACCTTGCCTCCCTCTGCGTCTTGCCCAAGCACACCGCCGCGGCGGCCGAGCACCTGCGCGGCTCGGACGTGAAGGTCTGCGCGGTCATCGGCTATCCCGAGGGCGGCTCCGCGGCGAAAGCCAAGATCGCGGAGGCCGAGCGCTGCCTCGACGAGGGGGCGAAGGAGCTCGAGTTCGCGCTGAACGTCCGCGCGATGCTGGCCGGGGACTTCGCGCTCGTCCGGGACGAGCTGACCGCGTTCGTGCGCACGATCCGCATGCGCTCCGCCAATGGAGGGCGTGGCGCAGTGACGCTCAAGGCGATCATCGGGACGGGGCGGCTCGACGACAAGCGCAAGAAGCTCGCCTGCAAGATCGTGGAGCTCGCCGAGGCTGACTTCGCGCAGACCGGCGCGAACGGCGCGCCTGCGACCATCCACGACGTCGAGCTCCTGCGCGACTACCTCCCCGAGGCCGTCGGCGTGAAGGCCTCGGGCGGTGTCGAGACCCTCGAGGATGCGCTCGGGATGATCAACGCGGGGGCCGGCAGGCTCGGCTCGCCCTTTGCGCTCGAGATCGTGACCTACGCCGCCGGGCTCGACCGCGTCTCTTCGTGAGCCGGTTCCGCCAGGCGATCTCCGAGGGCGACGGGATCTCCGTCGTCCCCGTGCTCGTGGGGGAGGTGGAGGATCTCGCCGCTCTCGCCGAGGAGGCCGGCGCCGAGGCGGTGGCCGTCGACCTTGCCGATGTCGAGCGGGTCCGTTCGAGCACGTCGCTCGCGATCCTCGTCCGCGGAGGCGACCCGGGCCAGGCGTCGGCGTCGGGAGCGGACGCCTGGATCGTGCCGTACTCGGACGAGGCAGAGGCGGTCGTCGCCCGCGCGCGCGAGCTCGAGCTGGACTGCGCGGTCGAGGTCCGCGACGAGGAGACGCTCGAAGAAGCACTCGAGCGGGTCGATCCGGACATCGTCCTCATCTCGGAGCGCGAGCTCGACGACGACGAAGAGGACCTCGAGCGGACGCTCGACCTCCTGGCCGACGTGCCGGCGGGGAAGCTCGTCATCTCCGAAGCCCGCGTGAGCGCGCGCGAGCAGGTCGTCGCGCTCGAGAACGCGGGCGTGGACGCGATCCTCGTCGGGGCCGAGTCTCTGAGGAGTTCGTCCGACTTCGCCTCGGCCCTCGCCGAGCTGACGGGCCGCTAACCCGTAGTCGTCGGCGTGGTGACGGCCTGGTCGAGCCGCGGCTCGAGGCCGAGTGCGAGCGCCAGCTCGCGATCGGCGCGCCTGATGGCGAGCTCGCCTTTGACGGCGAGGTCGGTCGATTGCGTCGCGAGGTCGTCGACCTCCCTCTTGCGCGTGTCGAGGAACGGGTCGTCGAGGGCGATCTCGAGCTCCTTGGCGACGAGGGCGAGGCTCTGGCGGCTCTGCTCGAGGCCTTCGGAGAGCTTCTTCGCGTGGGGTGCCGTCGACTCGATCTCCGCGAGCCCGGCGGCCGCCTCGAGCTCGGCGGCGATGAGATCGTCGATTTTCTGGACGGCATCCTGGCCGCGCTTCGCGGCCGCGAGAACGCCTTCGCGATCGAGCTTCTGAGCGGCCGAGGAGATGTCGGCGAAGGCGAGGCGAAGCTCCTCCTCGGCGTCGGTTCTCGAGTCCTCCGCGGCCCGGTAGGCGTTGTAGAGCGACCGGGCGTGCTCCTCGTGCCCGGAGCTCCCGCAGGCGCTCGCCAGGAGGCCGGCGGAGATCGCCGTGAATGCGAGGAGGGCTGCGAAGATGGCCTTCACGGCGACCGAGGGTACCCGCCAGCCGCGCTTCGGTGGTCTGGCATCATGAGTTCGTGAATCGCGCGGTCCCCTGGGCGCTTGCGGCTGCCCTCGCCCTCATCGTCCTCTCCTTCTCGGTCGCCGGCTGCGGCGGGGATGACACCGCGTCGGCCGAGCCGGGCCAGGAAGGCACGACCACGGCCGCGGGGGCGACGTGTCCTCCCGCCCTCGCGCGTGGCTGGCAGAAGCTCTCCGACCAGATCGACGCACCCGTCTACTGCCCGAGCTGGCTGCCGGATCCGCTCACCGGCAAGATCGGCGGCCAGTGGGAAGGCGTGCACTCCGTCACGAAGAGCGGCAGCTACCTGATCGGCTTCATCTGGTTCGAGCGCGGCGCCGGCGAGGTGCACGTCAACCTGCGCGGCTACCCGGGCGAGACGAAGGTGCCGACCTGCAACGGGAAGCCCTGCTTCAGCGGCGAGCGCGGCACGCGGGAGGTCGGCGGGAAGACCGTCGACGTCTACACGGTCAATCGCGGCGCGGACACCTGGCACGTTCTCTACGCGTGGAAGGACGACGGGTCGCTCTACTCGGTCAGCCAGCACGTCGTCCCGGAGCTCGGCCTCTCGTACAGCCAGGTCGTGAAGTACCTCGATCGGATCATGGCCGGCCTCGTGAAGATCGAGCCGCAGCAGACCTGACGTGCGCCTGACGAGGAGGCAGTTCGTCGCGGGCGGCGCGGCGGCCCTCGGCGCGGCGGGAATCTACGAGCTCGTGGACCGCTTCGCGACGGCTCCGGAGCGCCAGACGACGCGCGTCCTTCCGTCCGAGCAGCACGTGCTCGGCCGGCCCCAGGTGATCGTGGACAACGGCGTCGAGGTCGTCGTCCCGCCGCTCCACCACGAGGTCGTCACGGCGATGCTGCGCGTCGAGCCGACCAAGGCGGCTCTCGAGGAGGCGCGTGCGACTCTGAGCGAGACGCTGCAGGAACTGGACGCCCGCTACGAGCCCGCGCCGAAGGGCGTCTCGATCAGCGTCGGCTGGGGGCTTTCCTACTTCGACCGCTACGTTCCCGGGCCCGCCGAGGACCACCTCCCGGTCGACCTGCGCGCGTCCAAGGCGGCGGGGAAGGAGGTGCGGGCCCTCATCGACGCGATCCGCTTCCCGAGCGACCCCGAGGAGCTCCGCCTCGAGGACAACGACGTCGCGATCTTCCTGCGGAGCGACAGCGTCGACTTCATCGCCGACGCGTCCTCGGCCCTCTTCGACGAGACGAAGGGGCTCTTCTCGATCACGAGCATCCGCCGCGGCTTCGCCGGGGGCGGGTTCGACGGGAGCCAGAGCCTGCCCAAGCAGATGGCGATGGCCGCGGGAATCGGCGGCGCGGAGCTCATCCCGGACACGGCCGAGCTCTTCCTCGGCTTCACGTCGACGCAGAAGGCCGGCCTCGGGCCTCCGGGAATCGCGAACTTCGAGACGCTTCCCGGCTACACGAACCAGTTCCCGGACGGCTACTTCCTCGGCGGCACGGCGATGCACCTCTCGCACCTCTTCGAGGACGTCGAGGCGTGGTACCTGAACTTCGACTACCCCGAGCGCGTGTCGACGACGTTCAAGCCCGGCCTCGACGTGGAGGAGGGCACGCAGACCGTCCCGCAGGACGCCGAGGACGTCGACAGCTCGAAGGCGGTCGAGCAGGACGCCGAGCGCTACGACGCCGTCGGGCACAGCTCGGTCATGCAGCCCGCCTCGCGGCTTCAGGCGGACGTGACCGGGAACGACGGGCTCGTCTATCCGAAGGGCACCGCGATCCCGCAGAGAGCGGACTTCAACACGCTCGACAACCCGTTCTTCTGGAGCGCCCGCCCTGACGTCGACGGCCAGAGCGACGAGCCCGCAGCCGGCCTCCACTTCGTGGTCTTCACGCCGACGAGCGACGACTTCCACCGCACGCGCCTCGCGATGGACGGGATCCTCCCGGACGGGACGAGCATTCCCTTCCATCCGCGCTCCCGCGGGCAGGGCTTCAACTCGATCCTGCAGACGACGCACCGGCAGAACTTCCTCGTCCCGCCGCGGCGCAGCCGTTCGTTCCCGCTCTCCGAGCTCCTCTAGCCGAAAAAAGCCTTCGCGACGTCGAACCAGTCGGGCGGCACCGTTTTCAGCTGGGCGACGGCGGCCTCGAGCGGGACGGCGACGATGTCGTCTCCCTGGAGCGCGGCCATCGTCCCGAAGTCGCCTTCCTCGACGAGGTCGGCCGCCTTGAGCCCGTAGCGCGTGGCGAGCACGCGGTCGCGCGGGGTGGGGGAGCCGCCGCGCTGGACGTGGCCGAGCACCGTCACGCGGCTTTCGAAGCCCGTGCGCTCCTCGATCTCGCGGGCCAGCTGCTCGCCGACGCCGCCAAGACGGACGTGCCCGAACTGATCGGTTGCAGGCGCCTCCTGGGCCACCTGGCGCGTCTCCCCGGACTCGTAGGTCAGCTCGTAGCCCTCGCTCACGACCACGATTGAGAAGTCCTTGCCGCGCTCGTGCCGGCGGCGCAGGTCGTCGCAGGCCGCTTCGACGGTGACGGGCTGCTCGGGGATGAGGATGACGTCGGCGCCGCCCGCGATCCCGCTCATGACGGCGATCCACCCGGTGTGGCGCCCCATCACCTCGACCACCATCACGCGGTTGTGGGACTCAGCGGTCGTGTGCAGGCGATCGATCGCCTCGGTGGCGATGAAGACGGCCGTGTCGAAGCCGAAGGTGTAGTCCGTTGCCGAGAGGTCGTTGTCGATCGTCTTCGGGACGCCGACGACCGGGAAGTCGTGCTCGGCGAAGAGCCGTGACGCAACCCCGAGGGTGTCCTCGCCGCCGATCGCGACGAGCGCGTCGAGCGACTGCGCGCGGAAGTTCTCGAGCACCTTCTCGACGCCGCCGTCGGTCTTGTAGGGGTTGGTGCGCGTGGTGCCGAGGATGGTCCCGCCGCGGGGGAGGATCCCCGAGATCTCCCGCGGCCCGAGCTCCATGAAATGCCCGTCGACGAGGCCCCGCCAGCCCTCGCGGATGCCCACGATCGTGTGCCCGCGCACGAGGGAGCGCCGCGTGACCGCGCGGATGACCGCGTTCAGGCCCGGGCAGTCACCTCCGCCCGTCAGGACGCCTACCTTCTTGGGCATTTGTCTAACTTCGCGCCTGGCGGGTCGTCTTTTGCCTCATACGTCTCGGGAGCTGCATGGAGGGGAGACTGATGCCGAAGGCGGGAGTCGAACCCGCACGGGGCAAAGCCCCACTGGATTTTGAGTCCAGCGCGTCTTCCAGTTCCGCCACTTCGGCAGAAGGCATCACGAGGAATGGTATCCGCACAGTTGCTGGACGTTCCTCACGGCGTCATAATGGCGCCCCAACGAGAGCGGCCCGGGTTGGCGTGAGTCCGCGGCGGCTCGAGCAAGTCCCTTCACGGCGGATGCTCGCCACGAGCAGCGTCGAGAGCAAAGTCGGGCGAACGAGGAGGCGCAGTTGAGAAGAAGGAACCTTTTGTCGGTGCTGGTCTTGGTGCTCAGTGCCCTGGCGCTTCTCGCCGCAGGTTGCGGCGGGGACGACAACGGGGGCGCGGCCGGGACCGGTGGCGGCGACACGGGCGGCGGCGGAGAGGCCGTCAAGATCGTCTCCGACCTGCCGTTGCAGGGCTCTTCCGCAGGGCAGACGGAGACGATGGTGAACGCGATCAAGCTCTATCTCGAGCAGATCGGCGGCAAGGCCGGCGACTTCACGGTGTCGTACGAGTCGTTCGACGACTCGACCGCCGCGAAGGGCGCCTGGGACGAGGCCACGTGTGCGGCCAACGCGCGCAAGTACGTGGAGGACGAATCGATTCTCGGTGTGATCGGGACGTTCAACTCCGGTTGCGCCAAGATCGAGGTCCCCATCCTGAACGAGGCCTCGCTCGCGATGTCCAGCCCGGCCAACACGGCCGTCGGCCTGACGCACACGGGTCCCGGCGCCGAGGAAGGCGAGCCGGACAAGTACTACCCGAGCGGCACGCGCAACTACACGCGCGTCGTCGCCTCGGACGACTTCCAGGGGCAGGTGGACGCCAACTACATGAAGGACAAGCTCGGCGTCACCAGCGTGTACATCCTGGACGACAAGGACGCGTACGGTAAGGGCGTCGCCGACGCCTTCGAGCAGGCCGCCGGAGACATCGGCCTCAAGGTCGCCGGGCACACCGGCTGGGACGCGAACGCTCAGAACTACAAGGCGCTCATGACCCAGGTGAAGGCTTCGGGGGCGGACGGCGTCTACATCGGCGGCATCGCCTGCCTCAACGGCGGACAGCTGATCAAGGACAAGGTGTCGACCGTCGGCGACAACGACGCGGTGAAGCTGATGGTCTCCGACGGCTTCGTCCTCGACTCGCTCTTCGACGAGGCGGGAGCCGACAACCTCGCCGGCACGTACGGGAGCGCTCCCGTGCTCAACCCGGAGGACCTGACCGGAGCGGGGAAGACCTTCCTCGACTCGTACACGGCGAAATACGGCGCGCCCGAGGTCTACACGGCCTACGCCGCGGCGGCGGCACAGGTGCTCATCGACGCGATCGGCCGCTCCGACGGCAGTCGCGAAGATGTCGTCGCGAAGCTGTTCGAAACGAACATCACCGATGGCATCGTCGGGCCGATGTCGTTCAACGCAAACGGCGACCCGACGGCGGGCCTGATCTCGGTCTTCCTGGCGGAGGCAAGCGGTGCTCCGTGGAAGTTCCAAGAGGCT